>JADQBM010000006.1 GCA_016278615.1 Clostridia bacterium
AAGAATTAACGAGGAAATTTGAAAAAATCAAATTTCCTCGTTCAATCTTGAAGCCCATATGGCATATGCGTTCTCTAATAATATAATCAAGATTTTGAGAAACAAAATCCCCCTTAACTCTTATCTATTATCTGTTATCTATTATCTTTCCCTTGTCCCCTGTCACCTGTAACCTGTCACCTGTAACCTATTTTTGTTCAAACAAGGGTAGAATTTCATAGGTGACTTTATCTTTGTTTACAGTGAAGAACAGGGTATCCAGGTCGTTGTAGATGTTGTATTTACTTACTGTGGGGAAGTTTTTTAACGCGACGTAGTGAATGCCATCTTCTAATGTCACTTTGTACTGATTTTCTCCCCCGTATAAAATCCAGATATCCATGTCCTTTTCTTCTTTAAGCTCTGTTAGCTTATTCTTAAATAGATTTTCTTCCAATGGATCACTGAAATTCAAAGGTTTCGGTAGGGATATGAAAAGATTCTTGACCCCTGAATTTTCAAGTGTGGTTAAGAGCCATGGCCACTGATTTGAATTAGAAAGTCTGAGACCTCCATTTGTGTTATCCAATGCAATGAAGCCACTATTAGAATGTTCTGTATAGGAATATCCCTTGTTGGTGATGATTAACGGGGCTTTAAGCTTCTCACTTAAATGATGATCCAAAGTACCTGAAAATAGATTTATTGAGCTTGTTTCATTTATGGATTTTGCCATCTTAGATGTGACGATGTTGTCTAAGAGGGTATCGATATTTGTCACACTTCCATATGCAAAGAAGCGAAAAGCATCCGTTGTCTCTAAATCAGCTTTTATAGCAGCTAAATCTTTACTGGTGGTGACAGGAGATGGTACTTCCTCTGAAAAAATCAAAGGATATGAGAGTGTTAAATTATCTAAATAGACTTTTCCCGTATCTTTCATAGCCGGGTTGATTTCTACAACATAGATGCGTTCCAGTTTAAGAGGAGAGGTCAAGGAAGCAGGAAGCTTTGCTTCAATGTATTTCCAACCGTTCCAGTTAATAGATTGAGCAAGGGTCACGTTTTCCGATAAACCTTTAGCATCTGTCATTTTCAATTTTAATCCATGACCGCCACCTTCATTTCCATAAACCCATAATCCAATGTTTTGGGGTTTTGACTCTAAGGGAATACCCTCATTATTAAAAACAAGATAAGCAGCTCTTGTAGCATCTGTGGTTGTAAAATCATAAGATATTTCACCTGCAGAGCGGCCTTCTTTTTTAAAGGATCCAATTCTGTAGTTGCCTGTAACAACTGCAGGGAATGAAAGAAAGGTTCCATTTGCACTTTCAAAATCATCTATGACAATATCCTGGGTACCAATAATGACGGGTACATAGGCAGTCAACTCTCCCATAGATATTTTCATAATTCCAGTTCCATTATGACTGGAAGATTGATAGAATCCATTGTTGTCAATATAACCGATCCCAGGGGAATCAAATTGAATAAATTTTGGGTCTATAGACGCACTATAACCCTCATTGTCGACGCCTTTACAGACAGTTGCAAGGAACTGTTAGGGGACAAAGTTATTTTAGAAGGAGAAATGGATAGTGCACTTGGGGCGTTCAATACTCTGAGTTCAAGGGATTCTTTAACACCCTGATATTCAGCGGTAAGGAGCACTTTTCCTGGTTGGGTAGGTATAAACACGCCCTCTTTTATTTCTCCATTGGCGCCATCTACTGTCCACTTTATCTGTGAGGGGTTGATTTCTTTAGGATTGTAGTTTTTATCATATCCACTTACTAATATTTTTCGTGACGTATTTACAAAAACATTTAAATCCTCTGTTTTTAAAACAAGTCCCTTAAGAGAGGATTTCGGTGCTGTACTGACAATCCCTAATCCATTGGTAATGTTTCGTTCACTTCCTACGGACAGATGATTGGCAATACTTAAACTCTCTTGACCTACTGGCCGCAGAATCATATTTGTAGATCCACCACCATCTAAATTTATAGCCGAATGAGCACCTAATTCTACCATTATTTGTGCCAGCTCTTTTTGAGAGACTCCTGGAAAAGACGCTGTGCGCCCATCTATTGTAACAAGCAGTATTTCATTACCTTTTGTTATGCCTATAGCTGTTCTTGGATGATTGCCTGTAATATCATGGGAGAACACTTCTTTAGCAATGCCATTTTCCACAAGAATTGCACCACCTCCAAGGGCTAAAGACAGTTCCTCATAATCTAAATCAGAATCTATATGATAAGTGACTTTATCTCCAACAGCAAAAGAATTCTGAATGTAATCCGCTTTGCTACCTGTAGCAAAGATCACATACCCCTGGGCCGGGATTAAATTCCCAGAACTAACTGCAGGATTTATTTCCAGTATTTGATTATTGGATACAATCATTTCAACGGCAGTGCTCAGTTTTGGGCTTATTGGAGGTGTGTTTTTACCCCACGCTGAAGTATAGACAACAGTAATATCTGAGGATTGCGTCTCCTTATTAACGGCCTCAATTAAGAGGGTTTCTTGATTTTCGTTATTTGTTACAGTAATATTGGGTAAAGACCAATGACGGATAAATGCTTTTTCTTTCTCAGTCATATTAAATGTCCCCATTTGGGAGGGTAAGTAAAAAGGTGTTGTTAATAGTTGGCCTTTATGAATCATGGGTCCTAAGCTGGCGGCACCTTGGGTATTGAAAAAATCACCATTTACGGCTGCAACGACTTGCTGGTTTTGATTTGCCAATTCAGACAGTTTTTTTCTAACACCAATACCCTCCTGATTGTGTAACAAATCAAGGGTAACATAGGGGCTATCAATATCAGCTTTTAAAATATTAACATTGTACCAGCCCTTATCAGTAAAACGAAGTATTTGCTCATGTTCAATACCTGAACCGATATATTGATGAGTTGTATCTTCATAAAAGGGAAGCCACCAATTCCCATAAGAATATGTACTAAATAGCGATAATGAAATTGTGAATGTGATAATTAAAGATACTGCTAATCGAGAAAATCTTTTCATTCTTTTTATGTCCTTTCTTAGAAGAAATGTCTGTTATAATTATACCGTTACAAGAGTGA
Source organism: Clostridia bacterium (assembly GCA_016278615.1). Taxonomy (GTDB): domain Bacteria; phylum Bacillota; class Clostridia; order Peptostreptococcales; family JAAYPU01; genus Soudan-22. Next base: position 3,078 of record JADQBM010000006.1, read on the forward strand.
ATAATAAAGTTAAAAACTCATTACAAAATGCATCGTTATTCTTGCATAAAATGGGCAAATAATGCACAATGATAAATATCTTAAGGGATTTATCATTAAAAATAAAGGAATTTAAAAATCATTTGTAGAATAAAGAATCAAATTGAAAGGCTGTTGTTGAGGATATTAAAATGAGAATGAGAGAACAATTAGAAGAACAAGAGATTAATTATTTATCTGAGTTTGCCTGTAAATCTGCTGAATCTAAGGGAAGACTTGTGTATGAAGAAAGTTGTGATCTCCGAACAGAATTTCAAAGAGATCGTGATAGAATTATTCATTCGAAATCTTTCAGAAGACTCATGCATAAAACACAAGTGTTTTTAGCGCCTGAGGGAGATCACTTCAGAACAAGGTTAACGCATACCTTGGAAGTTTCCCAGATTTCTAGAACCATAGCAAGAGCATTAGCTCTTAACGAGGACCTGACAGAAGCCATTGCTATGGCCCATGATTTGGGACATACGCCTTTTGGTCATAGCGGTGAAAAATATCTGGATGAAATACATCACAAAGGATTTAAACATAATGAACAAAGTCTAAGAGTTATTGATGTTTTAGAAAAAGGAAAAACACCAATGGGCATGAACCTCACGGAAGAAGTTCGAGATGGGGTATTGAATCATACCGGAAATGTAGAACCTTTTACTATGGAAGGACAGATTGTTAGAATCAGTGACCGAATCGCTTACATCAATCATGATATTGACGACGCCATTAGAGCAGCAATCATAAAAGAAAGTGATTTGCCAAAGGATTGCATCCAGATTTTAGGGGGAACGCATCGGGAAAGAATTAATAATTTAGTCATTGATGTGGTTAAAAATAGCACTGGGAAACCAAAAATTTTAATGAGTGATGAATTTCAGCACTATAAGAATAAGTTGCGTACATTTATGTTTGAAAATGTCTATTATAGTAGTATTGTAAAAAAAGATGAAGAGATGGATAAAATTTTCAATATCATTGAAAAATTATATACTTATTATAGTTTGAATATAGATAAAATCCCCCAAGAGTATCAAAGAATGATAGAAAAATGGGGTATAGAAGAAATTGTTAAGGATCAGATTGCAGGAATGACGGATCGATATGCCATTAATGTTTTTTCAGAGATATTTCTTCCTAAAGGATGGAAATAATTAAAGGTCTGAATCTAGGCAGAAAATAAAAAATATAAATTTTTTTCACAAAAAAAGAAGGATAAATGAATACTGTGTCGAATTTAGTTTAAATCGATAAAGTTTTTTGGTGATATTTGATGAACATGATTATTAAAGAGGAGATTATTGATGAAATAAAAGCAAGAACCAATATTGTTGATGTTGTTGGAAAATATGTAAACGTTAAGCGAACTGGAGCAAATCATAAGGGGTTATGTCCATTTCACAGTGAAGACACACCATCTTTTATTGTTTCTGAAGACAAGCAGATATTTACATGTTTCGGTTGTGGTGCCACAGGAGATGTTATAGAATTCATCAAACGTATTGAGAATATTGAGTTCATAGATGCTTTAGAAAAACTTGCCGACGAATGTGGGCTTAAGCTACAAGAAAACACCAACAAGGATAGTGAAAAGAAGAAAGAATTATTGTATCAACTCAATAGAGAAGCAGCTCTTTTTTTCTATCACAACTTTCATGAGAAAAATAATCCTGGGATTAAATACATGAATGAGCGTGGTATTAATAATTCAACTTTAAAGCACTTTGGTGTTGGATTTGCTAAAGATTCGTGGGATAGTTTGTACAAGCATTTTAAGGGTAAAAATATTGAAGATAGAATTCTTTTGGATTTGGGCTTGTTATCTTACAGTAAAGAACGATATTTTGATAAATTCCGAAACAGAGTGATTTTTCCTATTATCAATACACGAGGTAAAATAATTGGCTTCGGTGGACGAACAATTGATAAGAATTCGCATCCTAAATATCTTAATTCTCCTGAATCTATCGTATTCCACAAAAAAAGTAATTTGTATGGTTTGAATTTATCCAGGCAAGAAATTCAAAAAATGAATTCTGTTTTTTTAGTTGAAGGTTATATGGATGCAATTTCCTTATTCCAAAAAGGAATAAAAAATATTGCTGCATCTTTAGGGACTGCATTGACCATTCAACAAGCCCAAATGCTAAAAAGATATTCCAATAATGTCATCTTAGCATATGATGCAGATGAGGCAGGACAAGCTGCTGCACTGAGAGGCATGGATATCTTGTATGAAGCAGGATGTAATGTAAAAATACTTAAAGTAAAGGGCTATAAAGATCCAGATGAATACATCAAAGCTTATGGGAAAGAAGCATTTCTTCAACTTGCTTCAGAGGCTGTACCATTTATTGAGCATAAATTGGATGAAGCAAAAAAAACGACACGCATGAACACTACAGAAGGAAAAGTATCTTATTTACAGGAAGCTGCAAAAATTCTTAGCAAAATAAAGAGTCATGTAGAAGTGGATGCTTATATTAAGAAAATAGCCTTGGAGACTAATATTTCAGAAAGTGCTATTAAATTAGAAATACTTGGTAATAATAGAGAAGAAATACAGAATAACGCAAAAAAAGAAAATAAGCAAAGAGAAAATTTTCCTAAAGGCGATGTGAACAATGACCTTCTTGAGAAAAACTTAATTAAATTGATGATTATAAGAAGTGACTTTATCACTGAAATAAGAAAGTATTCCGAAATATTCTCAAATACTTCTCATCAAAGAATTTTTGAACTGATCAATCTACTTTATGCTGAAGATCAAGAGATAGATGTGATTAAATTAAAAGATAGCCTTACAACAAGTAATGATATTGAGATACTGGATGAGATTATTGAAAACATACATTTTTCAGGCAAAGAAGTACAAATTTTTCATGATTGTATAAACAGAATAAAAATCGACAGAATAAAGAAAAGACAAAGTGAAATTATTGATATTTTACAAGTGTTAGATGAAGAAGAGGACAAAGAAAATATAAAAAAATTATCCAATGAACTATTGGATATTCAAAAAAATCTTAAGTAAGATTATTCCACAGAAAGAGGAGATTATTAATGAGTCTCGAACATAACAATGTAGATGAAAATAAAAGTGAATATATACGTGAACTTTTAGCTAAGGCTAAGAAAAAGGGTGCGATAACTTATAGAGAAATTGCAGACCATTTAGAGAATGTAGAACTTGATAAGGAACAAATGGATGACTTGTACGATGCACTTGCTTCTTTAGGGATCGATATTGTGACTGAAACTGAAGATATAGAAATTGCGGATGATGATTCAGATACAGATGTTGACGTAGAAGAAATTGATTTAGAATTTACCATTCCAAAAGGAATCAATGTTGATGACCCAGTTCGGATGTATCTAAAAGAAATTGGAAAAGTTCCTTTGCTTTCAGCTAGTGAAGAGATTAGATTGGCTAAACTTATGGAAGATGGCGATGAAGAATCTAAACAGAAATTATGTGAAGCAAATCTCAGGCTTGTGGTAAGCATTGCTAAGCGTTACGTAGGTAGAGGCATGCTTTTTCTTGATTTGATACAAGAAGGTAATTTAGGGCTTATTAAAGCAGTAGATAAATTTGATTGGCGAAAAGGGTATAAATTTAGTACATATGCCACTTGGTGGATACGCCAAGCCATTACAAGGGCCATTGCGGATCAAGCTCGAACCATTAGAATCCCTGTTCATATGGTAGAAACAATCAATAAATTAATTCGGGTTTCTCGACAACTCCTTCAAGAATACGGACGTGAACCACGCCCAGATGAGATTGCAGGAGAGATGGACTTGCCAGAAGAAAAAGTAAGAGAAATCTTGAAAATTGCACAAGAGCCTGTTTCCTTAGAAACACCTATCGGAGAAGAAGAAGACAGTCATCTTGGTGATTTTATTCCAGATGAAGATGTTCCTGCACCAGCAGAAGCGGCTGCATTTTCCATGCTAAAGGAACAGTTGATAGAAGTTCTTGATACTCTGACTGAACGTGAACAAAATGTACTGAAGCTGAGATTTGGTCTGGACGATGGACGAGCCAGAACTCTTGAAGAAGTTGGCAAAAGATTTGATGTTACCAGAGAAAGAATACGACAAATAGAAGCCAAAGCTTTAAGGAAATTACGACATCCCAGCAGAAGCAAAAAGTTAAAAGATTATTTAGAGTAAGCTTAATTAAGAATCTTCAAAAGAAGATTCTTTTTAATATAATAGGAAATATCGATTTTCTACTATATTAAAAAGAGGGGAGTGGGGGAATCCCCTTTGCCGGAAAAGGAGGGTGCTCAGACTGTGATAGCAGTCGCCGAAGGGAACCATAGGGTTCCATAGCGGAGTGGCGAAGCCACCTTTTTAATGTAAGATGCAATAATATAGATGAAAGATGAGCGATGAAAAGATGAAGTTTAAGGAAGTAGGTATGAAGTGATTCGTTTAACAGAGAGATTACAAAAAATTGCGGATGGTATTCATATAGGTGAGCGCGTTGCAGATATCGGTAGTGATCATGGCTATCTGCCTATTTACCTATGGGAAAAAAGGATATCAAATCATATAATTGTAACGGATATAAAGAAAAGTCCCCTAAATATTGCTAAGAAGAACATTCGTGGTTATATTTCCAAAGAAGTGATGGATTTCAGATTGGGTAGTGGTTTGGAAATCCTTGAGAATGCAGAAGTAGATACAGCTGTTATTGCTGGAATGGGCGGTCTGTTAATTATGGATATTCTTTCCAAGGATATCTCTAAAAGTCTGTCTTTTAAAAAAATAATTCTTCAACCCCGAAATGCTCAGGATAAGCTCAGAAAATGGCTGGTACAAAATGGTTTTAAAATTGCAGAAGAAAATCTTGCAAAAGAAGGAAAATTCATTTGTGAGATCATCACTGTTATACCAGGAAAAGACAAAGAGCTTGAAGACATTTATTATGAAATAGGAATTAAACTTTTGGAAAATAAGGATCCTCTTTTAGAAAAATTCATTCTTAAAAAAATAGAAATTGAAAAGAATATTCTTAAAGATACCAAGAATAAAAGCAGTAAGAATGCAGTAAAACAATATGAGCATTCAAAAAATAGAGTACATCAATTAGAGGAGGTATTAAATCATGTCCGTTTCTTGTGATGAAATCATGAGCACTTTACGTCATATTGCTCCCGAAAAACTGGCTGAAGAGTGGGACAATACAGGTATACAGCTTCTGTCAGGAAGCAATGATGTGGAACGTATTTTAGTGTGTTTAGAAATCAATGACAAGATTGTAGAAGAATCCATAAGCAATAACATTGATTTAATCGTTACACATCACCCCCTAATCTTCAGTTCTTTAAAAAAAGTCAGTCATGATAATTGGTTGGGAAATACAATCATTAAACTTTTGAAAGAGGACATCAAAGTCTATTCAGCACATACGTCTTTTGACTCCACAACAGGGGGGAATAATGATTATTTAGCAGAGCTCTTGGGATTAAAAAGAATTGGCCCTCTGAAGGAACAATCTATTGAAAACTATTATAAGTTAGTGGTATATGTTCCAGAAGAAGGGTTGGATAAAGTAAAAGAAGCCATATGCCTTGCAGGAGCAGGAAGAATTAATAATTATAGTGACTGCACATTTTTCCAAAAGGGGACTGGTACCTTTTTACCCAATTCAAATGCAAACCCTTATATAGGTAAAGCAAATAAAACCGAATATGTGAGTGAATATCGATTGGAAAGCATTGTGCCTGAGGGTAAATTGAATGGTGTTCTTTCTCACATGGTTTCAGCACACCCTTATGAAGAACCCGCATATGATGTTTTTAAACTCGAAAACAAAATCAATCCAACGAGCTTAGGGAGAACAGGAGAACTGGATCAAGATAAACCCCTTAAAGATATTTCTGCTTTGTTAAAGGAAAAATTAAACATAGAAGAACCCATATCGGTTATTGGAACATTAGATAGGCCCATTAAAAAAATCGGGATATGTACTGGAAGTGGTATGGATTTAATACACAATGCAGTGGATAAAGGATGTCAGTTGTTTATCACAGGGGACGTGAAATATCATGATGCTCAAACCGCCCTTCAATTGGGGATCGCGCTCATAGATGCAAAGCACTTTCATACTGAAAAAATTTTTGTTCGTAATATGGCTGAAAAGTTGAAAGAAGTATTTAATGGGAGAGTGGAAATAATCGCATCTGAAGTGAATTTAAATCCTTTTCAATATCTATAAGGGGATAGGGATACAGGTTATAGGTTACAGGGGACAGGGGACAGTTGGGAAAAACAAATATTTAAGATATAAGGTAAATTTTATAATACAAAATCTTAAATTATAGAAAATGCATTACAAATTCAAAGAATTATCACCAACCATCAACTCCAAACGACGAACCACGAACTTTGGACTATTTTTTGGATAACATTGCTTCTTGTATTGGGATTAAAATGTGATATACTATCTTAATGAGTAAGTCAGACAGCTGCGCGTATCCTTTTGGATATTCGAGGAAAGTCCGAGCTCCATAGGGCAAGGATGCTGGGTAACCCCCAGTGGAGGCAACTTTAAGGAAAGTGCAACAGAAAGATACCGCCCGGTATTGCCGGGTAAGGATGAAAAGGTAAGGTAAGAGCTTACCAGCAGCCTGGTGACTGGCTGGCTATGTAAACCCCATCCGGAGCAAGACCAAGTAGGGCATGAAAGGCAGTTGCCCGCTGCCGCCCAATTGGTAGGTCGCTTGAGCCTATTGGCAACAATAGGCCTAGATAGATGGCTGTCAAATACAGAACTCGGCTTATAGGCTTACTCATTACATATATTTTACAAAATTAACCAATTAATCAGAAAATTCAAAAAAATATTTATTTATTCACTTGACAAGTTCAGACAAAGGAAATACAATGAAAATAATTAAATAGGATATTAATATAAAACCGATACTGGCAAACTTGCTGAAAGGCAAGGACGCAAAATCACAGGCCTAAGGTCAAATTGACTAGGGTGGCTGGGTCATCGAAGTTTTATTTTATTTTGTAAATAATGTTTAAAATATTATAGTTTTTTTATTATTTTATTTTTAATATTATTTTACGTATGGAATAGCTTTAATCAATTATCGGTTAGGCTATTTTTTTATTTTATAAGGGGTGGTAAAATGCAAAGAATTATGAGGAACACACTGATATTGTTACTGTCCATGATTATTTGTGTGACCCTTCAATCAAAAAATACTTATGGAATCTCAGATGATCCTTCTAAGAAGTATTCTGAAAGAGAAATGATTATTCTAAAGACCATAGGAGCTGAAATTGAAGATGAATATAAAATGGCCACGGCAATATCTGTTGAAAAAATCGTCTCTAATACTTTAAGTTTCAAATTTGATACCCCGCCCATCATTTACGATGACCGAACACTGATACCTGTAAGAGCTGTGACAGAAAGCTTAGGTGCAAGTGTTGGGTGGTATCCCAAAGAAAAGAAGGTGTCTATTATAAAGGATTCCATTACTATAAATCTTTATATAGACAACAACAAAGTGACTGTAAACGATAAAGAAAAGAAAATTGATGTTCCAGCAAAGTTATTAAATAGCAGAACTTATGTACCCCTTAGATTTGTAGTTGAGGAGTTTGGGCTGGATATTCAATATGATTCTAAAACCGGTGTTATCACGCTTGGAAATTAGGAGGTGAATGCCATTGATTTTTTCAAGATTAGAGAAAAAACAAAATCAAAAGGGCAGTCCGTAGTAGAATATGCACTGATCTTAGGAGGAATTGTTTTTCTTGTGATACTGGCAATACATACTTTTGGTGATACATTAAAAAGTTATTACGACGTTATCATTTCAAACATTTAACAATAAATAAAAACAAGGAGGAACAAAAAATGTTGATGTATTTTATGAACCAAATTAAATCTTTAATTTCAAATGAAAGAGGACAAGGCATGGTCGAGTATGCTCTGATTATTTCAGGAATTGCTATTGTAGTATTTGTAGTCTTTGGTGCTTTAAGCGGTCAGCTCACGACTACTTTCAATACCATTATTACTAAGCTTGGCGGAACTCCAACTCCATAAGTCAATCGTTATTTCAATGTCCATAAAGTGTTATAGGCAAATATCATCTTAAAAAAAGGAGGAAGTACTATGGCGCTGATTAATAAAATAAACAAAAATTCAAAAGGGCAATCTATAGTAGAATTAGCCCTTGTACTTCCTTTAATACTTTTTTTAATCATGGGCATGATTGATTTTGGAAGAATTATGAATGCTTATCTCATCACAAATCAAGCTTCAAGAGAGGGGGTAAGACAAGCTGCAGTGGGTAAAACAGATACAGAAATTATTTATGCAGTGAACCATACTGCAGCTTCTCTTGATTCTTCGATCCTTAGCATTCTTATAGAACCTCATGAATCTCTGAGACATAGAGGAACTGAAACACAAGTGGCCATTACTTATGAAGTTGAAATTATAACACCAATGATGAGCCAAATTATTTCAAATCCTTTTGTTATTGAAACCAGCACAAGGATGAGGGTTGAGTAAAAGAAGGTGTAAAGATGAAAAGTTTACTCTCTAATCAAAAAGGATCCGCTTTGCTAATTGTAACCATTGGAATGACTATCATTTTAGGGACTGTTGCTTTGGTAACGGATGTGGGACTTGCTTTAATAGAAAAGAATAAATTAAAAAACACAGCAGATTCTGCCGCTTTGGCTGGAGCATTAGAGCTACCCCAATATCCCAATAAAGCAAGAGAAATCGCATTATCTTATGTGGAGAAAAATGGATTCCCAAGAGAAATTGCTCAGGTTTCTATCACAGACGATAATCATGGTATTCAATTGATTTTAGAAAATGATATGGATTTTATATTCGCAAAGGTGTTAGGCTTTACAAGCACAGAATTAAATGTGACTTCAAAGGCAGTCCTGGGATCCGTTACAGAAGTATATAAAGGCATTCGCCCTTTTGCAGTTGAACAGCAATCATTTTCTTATGGACAACAAGTGGTTCTGAAAAATGGAGGTGGAGACGGATACCATGGGAATTACGGTGCTCTTGAATTAGGTGGGACAGGTGCCAGTGTCTATGAAAATAATATCAAAAATGGGTATATAGGAACTATGAGTGTGGGGGATTTCATTGATACAGAGCCTGGGAATATGGCAGGACCCACATTAGACGGTGTGGATTACATTATTAATGGGGTTGAAGATATTCTTGATGGAGATTACAGTACATTTGATAATTACGCACCAGATTCAAGAAGACTCTGGACGATTCCCGTAGTGGATTATTTAGATTATGATGGAAGGTCTACAGTGGAGATCGTAGGGTTCGCACTTTTCTTTTTAGAAGATGCAGAGAAGGTGTCAGGACAAGCAGAAATAACAGGAAGGTTTATTGAGTTGGTTACCAATGGGAATATTTCTCAAAGCCAGACCCATTATGGGCTATATGGAATTAAACTGGTTCAATAGTAGTGGAGGTACCTATGAAAAGTTTGAATAAAAAAATATTCTTTTTTGCTATTATCGTTTCATTGATAACTGCCTATTTGGCCTATGATTATCTCAATAAGCTTCAACAAGGAAGTTCCGTCATGAAAACCAAAACAATGTTGATTGCTTCTCAGGATATAATGCCAGGGGAGAAAATCTCTAAAAATATGATTACAGATATTGAAGTTCCTGAGGAGAGTTATTCTCCAATGGGTATACATAACATCAATGAGCTTACAGAAAAAGTCGCAAAAGAGAAAATATTAAAAGGGGAGATTATCCCCCATGAAAGATTGTTGCAAGAAGGGGAAACACAACTCCCATTTTTAATCCCTGATGGCAAACGTGCCCTTTCCCTTGCTATTGATGAATTCAGTGGCGTTGCAGATTTAGTCAAACCCAATGACTTTATTGACATTTATATAACAGTAGAAGAAGAGATAATTGACATGCAGGACAGTAAAATTGTGCATCCTAAGACATCAATTCTGCTACTTCAAAACATTCAAGTCATGGCTATAAGTAAAGAAGTAATGAAATCAGAGGATGAAAGGGAAGTGCCGGCGAAATATGCCGTCACAGTAGCTGTAGACCCTTCCGATGGAGAAAAATTGGTATTAGGTGAAGAAATGGGAAATATTAAAATAGCGTTAAGGGGTATAGGAGATGAATCCATCTATTTTACGCCAGGCGTTGTCAGAGAAGATTTAGTAACAGAAAAAGGACAAGTCGTTATTTATAAGTAATTGAGGTGAATTTCAGTTGGATAAAATCAAGATATTGATTGCCGATAACAGAAGAGACACACGGGAACTTATTAAAACTTATCTATCGAAAGATCGGTTGATTAAAGTAATTGGTGAAGCAGAAAATGGAAAGAAAGCACTGGAACTTTCTATGGAGCTTAAACCAGATATTTTATTGATTTATTACAATATGATTGAAATAGATGGGTATGAAGTTACAGAAAAAGTCACTTCAGAGTTAAGGGATACTGTTGTAATCATGACTTCGGAAAATGATGATATCAGCTTGGTAAAAAAAGCCATGTTTCATGGCGCCAAGGAATATGTGGTCACACCATTTTTGCAAGATACATTAGTGGAAACAATTCGATCTGTCTATGAAAAGGAATTTTTGAAAAAAGCAAATCACGAAGTGATTAATTCTAAAGGAACACACAACGACAACAAATGTAAAATCATCAGTGTTTTCAGCACAAAAGGAGGTGTGGGAAAATCGACAATTGCTATTAATACCGCATTGGCGCTGACAAAACAGACCCAAGAAAAAGTGGCTATAATGGATTTAGACCTTCAATTTGGTGATGTGTTGTTAATGGTAAATAAAGAGCCCGTCACTTCCATCATAGACTTTATTAATCAGTGCGATGAGTATACCCTGGATAACCTTAAATTATTTATGCATGATTATAAAGGCGTTTCCATATTAGCCTCTCCCGTAAGTCCTGAGTTTGCTGAATATATATCAGAAGAACATATCGTAGAAATCATTAATTTATTGAAACAGGAATTTAGATATATTGTAATTGACAACCCTAATAATTTTGATGAAACCACTTTATCCGCTTTGGATGCATCGGACACCATTCTTTTAATTTCCACAATGGATATCGTGTCCATTAAAAATGTAAAAGTGGGCATGGGTGTTTTAAATTCCATTGGTTATAACGACGAAAAAGTAAAATTGGTTATTAATAAAGCCAATGAAAAATTTGGAATAAAGCTTAAGGATTTAAAGACTGTTTTTGACAAAAATATTTGTCAGGTTATCATTGAGGACGTGAAAACAGTTGTTACTTCAATAAATAAAGGGACACCTTTGGTTTTAGGGTTCAGCAGTAGTAAAATATCAAAATGTATCTATAAATTAGCAGAGCAATTAAAAAAGTAATCATTACCATTCAAAGAAAAACCATTAAGATTTCTTTTTATCACCAAATTCTTGATTGAGATGGAAGAGGGATGAGGATATGTCATTAAAAGATCGATTGGAAAAAGATAAAATAGAAAGCAATCATGTAATCAAAAAAAATGACATTCACGATAACTCCAATGAGGCATTAAAGAATAAGATTCAAAACAAAATCATTCAGGAATTATCTGTTGATTATAAAAAGGCCAATGAAAAATATGATGAATTAAAAGACAACATCGAAAAGCTCTCTGAAGAGATGCTAAAAGATGAAAAAATTACACTAACTTCTAAAGAAAAGGAAAAAATCATCTCAGAAATTTTAGATGAAATTATTGGATTTGGACCCATTTCACCTTTTTTAAGGGACAAAGATGTAACTGAAATCATGGTTAATGGGTGTTCTCAAATCTATGTTGAGAAAAATGGAAAATTAATAAAAACCAATAAAAAATTCAAGGACAATACACATGTATATCATGTTATTGATAAAATTGTAGCCCCATTAGGGAGAAGAATAGATGAAAGTTCTCCTATGGTAGATGCAAGACTTCCCAATGGGTCTAGAGTCAATGCCATTATTCCTCCTCTTTCACTTAAGGGTCCCTCATTAACCATTAGGAAATTTTCAGAAGATCCTTTTGGTATAACTGATCTTGTAGGCTTTGGGACCCTAACTTCTCAAATGGCGGAATTTATAAAAGCTTGTGTTCAAGGTCGATTAAATGTTGTTGTATCAGGAGGAACAGGTAGTGGAAAAACCACAACTCTTAATGTACTTTCTTCTTTTATTCCACATAATGAAAGAATTGTCACCATTGAAGATGCAGCAGAACTTCAATTGCCGCAAGAACATGTGGTGAGCTTAGAAACACGACCTCCAAATGTAGAAAACAAAGGTGAAATTACCATTAGAGATTTGGTTAGAAATAGCCTTAGAATGCGACCAGACAGAATTATTGTTGGAGAGGTTCGTTCTGGAGAAGCTTTGGACATGCTTCAGGCTATGAATACAGGCCATGATGGTTCATTAACAACAGGACATGCCAATTCTCCTCGAGACATGCTGTCAAGGCTTGAAACAATGGTTCTCATGGCAGGAATGGAGCTTCCCATCAAAGCCATTCGCGAGCAGATCGCCTCCGCTGTTAATCTCATTGTACAGCAATCCAGATTAAGAGATGGCAGCAGAAAGATTACCTATATCACTGAAGTACAGGGTATGGAGGGAGATGTGATTATTTTACAAGACATTTTTAAATTTCATCAATATGGATTAGATAATAAAGGTAGGGTCATAGGAGAGTTTAAATTTACAGGCATAAAACCTAGTTTTATTGAAAATCTTGTATCAAAGGGCATATCCATTCCAACGGGCTTGTTTATTTAAGAGACACGTATGGAATTTTGAATAAAATGGAGGAAGCCAAACATGAAAATCTTATTAATAGGCTTGATTTTTTTCTCTTGCTATTTGAATATATATTTATTATTTTCTTTTGTTCTCAATCGACCAAAGACCATTGATCGTGTTCATATATATACCCAATCTAATCATATGAAAAAAGTATCTGTTTCAAAGAAACAAAAGGGTATTTCTGTCCTGCAATTTTCAAAGATCATATCGTTGTTTGGTAAAGCGGTTATCAAACTAAACTTCATGTCAAAATTAAAAGACAACCATCAAAAAGAACTCATTAAGGCGGCAATTCCTTTGAAGGGTGAAGAATTTATTGTTATCCAGATCATGTTGAGTTTTCTTTGTGCTTTCATAGCTTTTCAAATTTTTGACACATTAATTGCGGGATTTTTCTTTGGAATCTTAGGAATTGCTGTTCCGGAAATAGTTGTGAAGCATAAAAAAAACAAGCGATTAAAACAGTTTAACGATCAGTTAGGGGATACAGTGGTGATGATTTCTAACTCTTTAAAGGTTGGTCATAGTTTTTTGCAGGCAATTGATACAGCTTCCAAGGAAATGCCAGAGCCCATTTCAAAAGAATTAGGAAAACTTGTTCATGAAATGAAACTGGGGGTATCCTCGGAAGCAGCATTTGACAATCTCTTAAAGAGAGTAGAAAGTGATGACTTAAGCCTTATGATTACTGCCGTCAATATTCAAAGGCAGACCGGAGGAAATTTAGCAGAAATATTGGATATTATTTCGAAAACCATTCGGGAACGAATCAAAATGAAGGGCGAGATAAAAACACTGACAGCACAAGGTAAATTATCTGGTATTATTGTTTCAGCGCTTCCGATTCTTATTGCTATTCCTCTCACTTTAATGGATCCTGAATACCTTAAGCCTTTATATACCACCAAACTGGGGATTGTTCTCCTTTGCATAGCTGTATTCAATGAAATAGTAGGATATTTAATCATCAATAAAATCGTCAAAATTGATTTTTAGGAGGCCAATATGTTATATATTTTGTCTGCCTTAGTTTTCATCATTATATTTACGTTATGGTATCTTTTGATGAGTTTTTTTTATAAAGACAGGATTCAAATCCTATCAAGGATAAACCAGATTATTCAATCAGGGATACAAAAAGAATTGTCTGAATTAGACACACCATTTAGACAGAGAATAATCGTTCCTTTTATCAGAGCAATAGAGAAATTCATCACGAAAATAACCCCTAACGTAATGAAAAACAAAATAGAACAATACCTCCTAATGGCAGGAAAGCCGATTCATCCTTATGCAGATCGCTGGTTGCTATTTAAAATTGCCTTCGGTTTTATTCTTCCCATAGTCCTTTTTGTTTTCATATTTTACAATGGTATTTACTTGAATCATTCTACAGTTATAATAATGGTCTTATTGGCTGTAATGCTTTTTTGTTTACCTGAACTTTATCTTATGCAATTGGCAAGGAAAAGAAAAAAGGAAATAGAAAAAACCCTCCCAGATGTTTTAGATTTATTAACTGTTAGTGTTGAGGCAGGGTTATCATTTGATAGTGCCGTCAACAAACTTTCTGAAAAAATGTCAGGTGTCATATCAGAAGAATTTGGTCGAGCTTTACATGAAATAAGAATTGGCAAAAAAAGAAAAGAAGCATTGATAAGTATAAGCAAACGATGCAATGTTTCAGATTTGTCTATATTTATCAGTTCGTTGATTCAGGCAGATGAACTGGGGATTGGCATTGCAAAAATCTTAAAAGTTCAATCTGAACAAATGAGAGAAAAAAGACGCCAACGCGCGCAGGAACAAGCCATGAAGGCACCTGTAAAAATTCTTTTTCCTTTGGTGTTTTTCATTTTTCCAACGATATTTGTTATTATCTTAGGACCAGCCATTATTAAATTTACACAACTAATGGGTAAATAAAAAAGGAAATCAAATATGAAAAATGTCATCATTACAAATCAAGATAAGGAACCCCTTTTTACAAAAGCTCAAATGACAACACGTTTTTTTGAGAGACTTGTTGGTTTAATGGGAAAAAATAACATAGAAGAAGAAAGCGCTTTGTGTATAAAACCCTGTAACAGTATTCACATGTTTTTTATGAGGTTTTCAATAGATGTTGTTTTTTTGGATGCTGAAGGAAGTGCTATCTGGTTAATTGAGCATATGAAACCTTGGCAAATAAGCAAAATCGTTAAAAAATCAACATGTGTTATAGAAATGCCCTGTGGTGCCATAAAGAAAAAAAAGATTAAATTATATGATAAAATTGAAGTTGTATAAAGTACTGATAATCCTCCTATATCCTAAACGATTAAATTCAATTCTATGAATTTAATCGTTTTTTTTTAGAAAAAGAGCAGAAATTTCCAATAATAAGAATAAATAATTCTTGAAAGCGCATATTTAAGAATGTCTAATAGAAGAGTTGATTTTATTATATATAAAAAATTAACTTAATATAAATATATATTTGACTTACAATTTGATATAATTGAGTTATAATGATATAAAATTCTTCTCGCGGAGTGAACATGATGAATCAAAAAATATTAAGATTAGGTGTTGATATTGGATCAACTACTATAAAGACTGTATTGTTAAATGAAAGAAATCATATTATTTATAGCAGTTATGATCGACATATGTCTAACATCTGGAAAAAGACAACTTCTGTGATTAACGATGTCTATTTGAAATTTCCCAATAGTCAAGTTTGTGTTGCCATAACAGGCTCAAGTGGATTGGGAATCTCTCAAAGTCTGGATTTGCCCTTTGAACAAGAAGTTATCGCATGTAGCAAAGCAGTAGAAGCTTTTATTCCCGAAACAGATGTTGCTATCGAGCTTGGTGGAGAAGATGCCAAGATTACGTTTTACGGCAGTACCATTGAACAAAGAATGAATGGAACATGTGCAGGGGGAACAGGTGCTTTTATCGACCAGATGGCAGTTCTCCTTAAAACAGACGCTCTGGGTTTAAATGAATTGGCCAACCAGAACTCAACACTTTATCCAATCGCTGCGCGATGTGGTGTCTTCGCTAAAACAGATATTCAACCTTTGTTGAATGAAGGTGCAAGAAAAGAAGATATTGCTGCATCCATATTTCAATCAGTGGTTAATCAAACCATAGGTGGACTTGCTTGTGGACGCACCATCAAAGGAAACATTGCTTTTTTAGGAGGCCCGTTGTTCTTTTTGCCGGAATTGAGAAAGCGTTTTATAGAAACTTTGCATATGAAAGAAGAAGAAATTATTTTTCCAGAAAATGCACACTATTATGTCGCAATGGGAGCGGCACTTCTTTCGGAAAAAAATTCCCCCATGGCTTTAACAGAACTTAACAGTCTTATTAAAAACGTCCCTAAAAACGCAACTTCTGATATAAAATATTTAGACTCGTTGTTTAATAATCAAGAAGAATTTGAAGAATTTACTCAACGACATAGTAAAAATGGCATAGAAAAAATAGATATATCACAGGCAAGTGGGGGTTGCTTCTTAGGTATTGATGCAGGTTCCACTACCACAAAAGCGGCTTTGATAGATGAAAGTGGACGCTTGATGTATACCTTTTATAAGAATAATGAAGGAAAACCTTTAGAAGCGGCAAAGGAAATGCTTAAAGAACTGTATGCATTACTTCCAGATAAAGCGTTCATTGCACACTCAGCTGTTACCGGTTATGGAGAAGGATTGCTTAAAACGGCGCTTTCAATAGATATTGGTGAAATTGAGACCATGGCTCATTATAAAGCCGCCCAATTTTTTTTACCAGGGGTTGATTTTATACTGGACATTGGTGGGCAAGATATGAAGTGTATGAAAATAAAAGACAGTGTCATACACAACATCATGCTTAACGAAGCTTGTTCATCTGGATGCGGGTCTTTTATTGAGACCTTTGCAAAGTCTCTTGATATGGAAGTAGAGGAATTTGCTGAATCCGCCTATTTTGCAGAGTCACCCGTTGACTTGGGTACAAGATGTACCGTGTTTATGAATTCAAAGGTCAAGCAAGCACAAAAAGAAGGTGCTACCATTGGAGATATTTCTGCTGGTTTATCTTATTCTGTTGTAAAAAATGCTTTGTACAAGGTTATTAAAATGAGAAATTCTAAAGATGCAGGGGAAAAAGTCATTGTACAAGGTGGAACATTCTATAACAATGCTGTTCTTAGAGCCATAGAGAAGATACTGGGACGAGAAGTCATAAGACCTTCTATTTCTGGAATAATGGGGGCCTTCGGAATTGCTTTGATTGCGAAAGAAAAGCATGTTACGGGAATGTCATCTGGGATCATTCTTTCAAAGGACATTGAAGCTTTTAATTCTCAGGTGCTTTTTTCTAGGTGTCATAGGTGTGAAAATAATTGTCAGCTCACCATTAACAAATTCAGTAATGGTAAAAGATTTACTACAGGTAATCGATGTGAAAAAGGGGAAGGATTGGAACTTGCAGATAATCATATCCCTAATATGTTTGATTATAAATATAAAAAACTATTTGATTATCAACCCTTAAAAATTCCAAAGGAAAATAGAGGGATTATTGGAATTCCAAGAGTTTTAAATATGTATGAAAACTATCCGTTTTGGTTTACGGTTTTGACGAATTTGGGTTTTCAGGTTGTACTTTCTCCCTGTTCCTCTAAAAAGATTTATGAACTTGGAATAGAAAGTGTCTCATCAGATACCGCTTGCTACCCAGCTAAGCTTGTTCACGGACATATCAGATGGCTGATGAATCAAGGGATTAAAACCATATTTTATCCTTCTATTGTGCATGAAGTTCTTGAAGATAAAAATACCAACAACCATTTTAACTGTCCTATTGTAGCTTCTTATCCTGAAGTCATAAAGAACAATATGGATGATTTATTTAAGAGTCATCAAGTAAAATTCATACATCCATTTTTGCCTTATGATGATAAAAAAAGATTGGCCACAAGAATTTCTGAGGAATTTAAAGAATATCATGTGACTTTAAAAGAAGCAAAACAAGCAGTTAAGGCAGGGGATGAAGAGGATAAAAAGTTTAAGCAAGATATAAAAGATAAAGGAAAGGAATGGGTAGACCTTTTAAACAAGGAAAATAAAAAAGGGGTTATACTGGCCGGAAGACCCTATCATTTAGACCCTGAAATAAATCATGGAATCGCTAATATCCTTATGTCTTTTGGCATGGCAGTACTTACAGAGGATGCGGTTTCTCATTTAGGTCATACCCAAAGGCCTCTGAGAGTGCTTGACCAATGGATGTATCATACGAGACTTTATCAAGCGGCCTCTTTTGTTTCAAATGAAAAAAATCTTGAATTAATTCAGTTAAATTCTTTTGGATGTGGCCTTGATGCCATCACAACAGATCAGGTAGAAGAAATTTTGCTTAACAATAACAAACTTTATAATGTCATTAAAATAGATGAAGGCAGTAATTTAGGTGCTGCTAAAATCAGAATTCGATCTCTGAAGGCAGCAATGGAAGAAAGAGAACAAAATCATATGGTGCCAGGCAAGAAAGAAAAAAGTTTTAAACGTGCTGAGTTTAAAAAATCAATGAAAAAAGAACACACCATCTTGTGCCCACAAATGTCGCCCATTCATTTTCAATTCTTAGAAGGTGCCATGAGAACGGAAGGGTATAATATAGTTGTATTACCAACGGTCAACAAGAGTGCAGTTGAAGAGGGCCTCAAACATGTGAACAATGATGCTTGTTATCCAACAATTGTTACTCTAGGGCAAATAATAGATGCATTGAAATCAGGAAAATATGATCTTGACAAAACCTCCGTTATTATTTCTCAAACCGGTGGTGGATGTCGGGCAAGTAATTATATTGCTTTGTTAAGAAAAGCATTAAAGGAAATTGGAATGCCACAAGTGCCTGTTATTTCAGCCAATATTGTTGGTCTTGAAAAAAATGAAGGCTTCAAACTTAGTTATTCTTTGATTAAAAAAATCGTCATGGGCATTTTATATGGTGATTTGCTCATGAGAGTCGTTTATAAGATTAGGCCTTATGAAAGAATCAAAGGAACAACAAATGCTCTTTACAATAAGTGGTCAGAGACGAGTTTGGATAATGTTAAAAACGGGAGTTTAAAAGAGTTCAAAGAAAATATAAAGAGTATCGTAAGAGAATTTGACAGTATTGAGATGGTGGAAAAAAACATACCAAAAGTTGGGGTTGTAGGGGAGATATTGGTTAAATACCATCCCACTGCAAACAATGATGTTATCAACATTATTGAAAAAGAAGGTGGAGAAGCTGTAGTCCCTGATTTAATGGATTTTTTCCTTTATGGGATGCACAGCAAAGAGTTTAATTATGAAAAATTATCAGGGAAATGGAATACCATGTTTCTCAATAAAATAGTGATTGGTATTATTGAAAACTTAAGAGATGTTTTAAGAAATGCACTTGAAGATAGCAAACATTTTGAACCGCCCATAACCATTAGAAAATTGGCTCAAAAAGCTCAATCCATCCTATCTCTTGGAAATCAATATGGCGAGGGTTGGCTTTTGACAGGGGAAATGGTAGAATTATTGGAAAGTGGCATATCCAATATTATTTGCTTACAGCCATTTGCTTGTCTGCCCAATCATGTGACGGGGAAAGGTATGATGAAGGTGCTTCGAAAAAGATACGAATATGCCAATATTGTAGCGGTTGATTATGATCCTGGTGTAAGTGAAGTCAACCAATTAAACAGAATAAAACTCATGATGTCTACAGCTTATAAAAATATAAATAATAAAAAAAATTGCGTATAAGATCCAGAAAGGAGAAACAAATGAGAGCAGTTATTACTGTAATAGGAAAAGACAAAATAGGAATTATTGCAGGTGTTACAACAATACTTGCTGATAACCAAATTAACATATTGGATATCAGCCAAACCATTTTACAGGATTTTTTCACTATGGTCATGATAGTCGATACAGAAAAATGTCAGATGAAATTTGAGGACCTTCAAAATCGATTAAGAGCTAAAGGTGAAGAGATAGGTTTATCCATTAGAATTCAACATGAAGACATTTTTAATTCTATGCATAATATTTAATCGGAGGTCATTATATGTTTAACTATAATTATATTATGGAAACCATTTCTATGATAGAAAAAGAAAGTTTAGATATTCGAACCATTACCATGGGCATCTCACTTTTAGACTGTATCAGTGATGATGGTCAGGTGTGTCGGAATAGAATATATGAAAAAATAACAAGAAAAGCAGAAAAACTAGTAGCAACAGGTGACCTTATTGAAAAAGAATATGGTATTCCCATTATAAATAAAAGAATATCGGTAACGCCTATTTCGCTTATTGCCCAAGCTTGCAAAGACACCGATTATGTAAAATTTGCAGAAATCTTAGACAAGGCTGCCATTACTGTAGGTGTGAATTTCATCGGAGGGTTTTCTTCCTTGGTTCATAAAGGATACACAAAAGGGGATGAAATTCTAATAAGGTCCATTCCTGAAGCTTTAAATGTAACAGAACGAGTTTGTTCTTCCGTTAACATAGGAAGTACTAAAACAGGTATCAATATGGATGCTGTAAAGCAGATGGGGACAATCATCTCTGAAACAGCCAGGTTAACAGCTGATCGAGATGGCCTTGGTTGTGCCAAGCTTGTGGTTTTTGCAAATGCAGTTGAAGATAATCCTTTTATGGCAGGTGCCTTTCATGGTATTGGTGAACCGGATTCGGTTATTAATGTTGGCGTAAGTGGTCCGGGAGTGGTTAAAGTAGCTTTAGAATCTTGTAAAGGCGAACCCTTTGATGTGGTTTCAGATACAATTAAGAAAACAGCCTTTAAAATCACCCGTATGGGACAACTTGTAGCTGCAGAAGCTTCTAAAAGGCTGGATGTTCCATTTGGAATTGTTGATTTATCCCTTGCCCCAACGCCTGCTGTTGGGGATAGTATTGCTCGAATTCTCGAAGAGATGGGACTTGAAGCCTGTGGGGCACCAGGGACTACAGCAGCCTTGGCACTTCTAAATGATGCGGTAAAAAAAGGTGGTGTAATGGCTTCTTCTCATGTTGGCGGTTTAAGTGGTGCTTTTATTCCAATTAGTGAAGATGAAGGGATGATAAATGCAGTAAAAATTGGGGCGCTTAACATCGAAAAGCTTGAAGCAATGACTTGTGTCTGTTCAGTAGGGTTGGATATGATCGCTATTCCTGGCAAAACGCCACCAGAAACCATTTCAGCAATTATTGCAGATGAAGCGGCAATTGGTGTGATAAACAATAAAACCACAGCAGTGCGTATCATTCCTGTATTTGGAAAAGACGTAGGAGATGAAGTGGTCTTTGGAGGGCTCTTAGGAAATGCACCTGTTATGGCCGTTAATCCTTTTTCAAGCAAATTGTTTATCGAAAGAGGTGGCAGGATTCCTGCTCCTATTCATAGTATGAAGAATTAGATACAGGTGATAGGTTACAGAGAACAGAAAAAATAGAGAATATAAAACGTTCTCTATTTTTTTCTACATCATGAAGATTTTATGAAACAAAATCGGCCATAACTGTTATCTATTATCTGTTATCTATTATCTCTACTTCATCCTGTCACCTATATTAGTTGTTAAGTAATGGCATTTACGGTATAATGGTATTATTAAATGGAAATTAAGGAGTGGTTAAATGGGTAGACATGGCACTATTGCAGGTAGGAAAGAAAAACAGGATGCAAAAAGAGGACAAATTTTTACAAAGTATGCAAGACAAATTACCGTCGCTGCCAAGTCAGGTGGAGATCCGGATTATAATATTACTTTAAAACATGCTATTGAAAAAGCAAAATCAATCAATATGCCCAATGATAATATTACAAGAGCCATAAAAAAAGGCACAGGTGAACTTGAAGGCGAAACATATGAAGCCCATAACTATGAAGGATATGGACCAGGTGGTGTCGCTATTATTGTAGATACTCTTACAGATAATAAGAATAGAACCAGTAGCCAGATGAAGCATTATTTCGATAGACATAACGGCAATCTTGGAGTTCCTGGCTGTGTTAATTATATGTTTGAAAGGAAAGGATACTTTCTAATAGAAAAAACTGAAAATATTAGTGAGGAATCTCTTATGGAAGCAGCCCTTGAAGCAGGTATGGAAGATATGACCACCAATGATGACAGTTATGAGATTTATACTACTACTGAGGACTATGAAAATGTTAAAACAGCATTGGAAGAAGCCGGATTCGAATTTATTGAATCCGATGTGGAACTCATTCCTACCATTACAACCGCCACATCCTCTGAAGGCGAGCTGAAAACCTTAACAAAGCTTATAGATGCCTTAGATGAGAATGATGACGTTCAAAAGGTCTATCACAACTGTGCGGATGATTTGTATGAGGCAGAGTAGGCGCCATTAAAAAAATTATTAAATTTATTGTATGAAAATACCTATGTTTCTGTAATTTTCAATATAGACTTTTTTTATAAATATGTTATTATCGTATATAATAAGAGTATAAGTTATATGTTCCTGGGATGTTTGTTTAAGGTTATTTAATTCAACCTACAGTTTGCATTCGGAAGTTCGGGTTTTTTCATGTATGGCATGCCTCCTTTGAGTGGAAGTCAGAAATGAAAAGCAGAACATCCACCTAATTTTGTTAGGGTGTGAATTGGTTAACCTAACGGCATTCCGGGTATTATTGTTTTTTGAGCTTAAATTCTAACAAACTCAGGAATCATATTTTTGAAAGTTGTGATATATTTAAAACCCATATTTTTTAATAAATCATAAATATAATCAAACTTGTAGCCTACATAATCAGGGGTATGTGCATCTGAACCAAGGGTAATAATTTCTCCTGATAATTCTTTATAGTGCTGGAGCATCTCCATAGTGGGTGACAGAACCTCCATGTTATATCTAAAACTTGAAGTGTTGATTTCAATTCCTTTCCCATCTGTTATAATCATTTTCAGTATATCTTCTATTAAATCGCTATAAACACTGTATTCAATAGGACCATTCATATATTTTCTGTATCGATCGATGAGATTCAAATGACCTACAACATTGTAACTTTTAAACATTTTAAGGCAATGGTACATATAAGTATAATAATCCAAGTAAGCTTCTTGGATTTTCTTGTCTTTGAAAAAATCACCATTATGCAAATCTTTTTTTTGAGCACCATGTAAAGAACATATGACGAAATCATAAGGATAATCCATGATTGTGTTCTGACATTCCTTTATAATATGCTTTTGAATGCCGATTTCAAGGCCTTTTACGACCCTTATTTTATTCCTATAAGCTTTATAATAATCTTCAAGAGATTGTTGATACCCTTTAAAATCAAGAGAAAAATCAAAATGTGAATCGGGATAATCATAATCAATGTGATCGGTTATGGCGATTTCAGAAAAACCCTTATCCAGAGCTGAATCAATCATTTTGCTCATTTCTATATCACAATCTGATGAAAAAGATGTATGTACATGATAATCAAACATGAAAAAATACCTCCATTAATGTGATGTACTAGTAATGTTATTGTATGATATCGCAGTTCAATACTATTTGCAAGATTGTTGTTGCATCATTATAGAGCCCAACTCCTAGCGGCATATATATTATGTAAAAACATTGAATTATTACTTGACAAGAATTAACCGTGGATGCTATAGTAATTTAGTGTAATAAAGCGATGAAGTGAGGATGTAGAAAATGGTTAATAAAAGAAAGTTTACCCCAGAAGGCGTTGAAGATATTAATGCCATTCAATATGAAAAAAAAGAGTGGATTCAATTAAAAATTAAAGAAGTGTTCAAAAGGTTTGGGTATAAGCAAATACTAACACCAACTTTTGAATATTATGATTTATTTTCTGAAATTGATTCTGCCATAGATACGGAAGATATGTATAAGCTTATCGATGCCAGTGGAAAGATCTTAGTTCTTCGCCCTGACGTCACCATTCCAATTGCAAGAATGGCTGCTACTAAGTATAAGTCAATCAACGAGAATCTGAAATTTATGTATTTCACGTCTGTTTTTCGGAGTTCTGATTTTAGAGCTGGAGGGAAAAGGGAGTTTGTTCAGGCAGGTGTTGAATACTTGGGAAATTCAAACCCTGAAGCAGATGCAGAGGTGATTGTCACCGCCATTAATAGTCTAACCCATATGGGTTTTGAAAATATTCATATTGATATTGGACAAACAGATTATTTTAAAGGAATCATGAATGAAATAGAAATTGCTCCAGAAATAAAGAACTCTATACGACAATTAATAGAAAATAAAAACTTTGCTGATTTGGGTATTTTATTAGATTCATTAGATATAGAGAGTACTTATAAAGATCTGCTCATGGAAGTTCCATATTTATATGGTGATTTTGAGGAAATTGCTCAGAGAGCGAATCAACGAGCAATGAACGATACCATGAAAAAATCAGCGAAAAACCTTTTGGAAATCCACAAAATTATAGATGCGTATGGTTATAAAAAATACGTCTTTGCCGATTTAGGATTAATCAATCATTTAGATTATTATTCGGGTATGATATTTAAAGGTTATGTGGGTAATTTTGGGACACCTATATTGAGTGGGGGACGTTATGATGATTTATTCAAAAAATTTGGCAAAGAAGTCCCTGCAATTGGCTTCGGAATGAATGTTGACGCAATGCTTGAAGCTGCCCACCAATACGAGTTTATAAAAGAAGTAGAAGAAGAGAAAGATTATCTTTTGTTATATGATGATTTGCATTGCCAGGTGGCTTTAAGGAAAAGCATGGAACTAAGAGCTTCTGGATATGTTGTTGAAACAGAACGGGTTAATTCCCGAGAAGTGGTTGATGATGATTTTCATGATGGGGCTGGTTATAAAAAGATCATGGCTGTCTTTGGAAATGAAATAACAGAAGTTAAAAAGAAATGAATGATGAGGAGTCTGAAAGATGTTAAATATAGCCCTTGGAAAAGGAAGATTAGCGGAAATTACATTAAAGAAATTAAATGATATCGATATAAAATTTACGGAATATTCATCTAAAAGTAGAAAGCTTATTTTTAATGATGAAAATCATCGCATGAAATTGGTTTTTGTGAAAGCCAGTGATGTAGGCATCTACGTGGAAAGAGGTGCCTGTGACTTAGGTGTAGTTGGAAAAGATACAATTATGGAAAATGAACCTGATGTTTATGAAATGATGGATTTGAAATTTGGCAGGTGTAAATTTGCAGTTGCTGCTCCCATTGATTTTAATAAAGAGTCCTATGAGAAAATAAGGGTGGCAACGAAATATCCCAATGTAGCAAAAAAACACTTTGAAAAAAAAGGGGTGCCCATTGAAATCATAAAAATAAACGGATCAGTAGAATTGGCCCCTTTAATGGGATTGGCTGATGTCATCGTAGATATTGTGGAAACAGGCACCACGTTAAAAGAGAATGGTCTTGTTGTAATAGAGGAAATATCCCAAGTCAGTGCAAGATTAATTGTCAATAAGGTAAGTTTAAAAACCAAAAGAGATGAGATCCTGACCATAATAAAAGCGCTTAATTCTGAAGGAGGTGCCCTGTGAGAGTTATCAAGATAAAAAAAGGAAATGAGGAGGCCATCCTTCAAGAACTAAAAAATAGAGATGAAGAAGAACTCACATCAATTGATAATATCGTAAAAGACATTATCAAAAAAGTACATGACAAAGGGGATGCAGCCCTTTTTGAGATTACACAAGAAATAGACCAGGTGAAGCTGGACACTTTGAAAGTTTCCAAAACTGAAATTGAGGAAGCGTTGAAAGAGGTTGATGAGAAATTCTTCGAGATTTTAAAAATGGCTTCAGAAAATATTCGTGTTTTTCATGAAAAACAGTACGAAAAGAGTTGGCGTTTTGAAAAAAATCAAGATATCGTTTTAGGACAGCTTATCAATCCCATTGAAAGCGTAGGGGTGTATGTGCCAGGTGGAAAAGCAGCTTATCCTTCTACTGTACTCATGAATGTAATTCCAGCAAAAATTGCAAAAGTAAAACGAATTGCTATGACCACTCCTGCAGGAAAAGATGGAAAGATAAATCCTATCATTATTGCAGCAGCTACAATAGCAGGTGTAGATGAAATCTACAAATTAGGGGGCGCACAAGGGATTGCTGCTTTTGCATACGGTACTGAAACCATAAAGCCTGTGAAGAAAATCGTTGGCCCAGGAAATATTTATGTGGCCAGAGCAAAAAAATATCTTTATGGGACAGTGGATATTGATATGATCGCAGGACCCAGTGAGATATGTATTGTTGCAGACGCGTATTCTGATGCTTCATTTATTGCAGCGGACATGCTTTCTCAGGCAGAGCATGATGAAATGGCCGCTTCCATACTTATTACAACATCGGAAGAATTAGCAAAAAAAGTTCAGGAAGAAATTGCTCAGCAACTTTTGGCACTTCCCAGAGTTGAAATTGCTAAAGCGTCAATGGACAATAATGGCCTTGTTTTATTAACCGAGGATTTAGACTCTGCTTTTGAACTTTCCAATTTTATCGCACCTGAACATCTTGAATTGATGATTGAAGAACCCATGAATTATATTGACAAAGTTAAAAATGCTGGCGCTTTATTTCTTGGGAAATATGCACCGGAACCTCTTGGAGATTACATGGCAGGACCCAATCACACTCTGCCCACAGGAGGAACAGCCGCATTTGCTTCACCCCTTGGCGTTTATGATTTTTTAAAACGCACCAGCTTGATTTATTATTCTAAGAACGCTTTAATGAATGAAAAAGATTATATCATTGACTTTGCAGAACAAGAAGGCCTTACGGCCCATGGGAATGCTATAAGGATCAGGTTCAGTGATAATGATGTTGATGTTTAAGTGTAAAAATTAACGCTTTCGCGTTAGTATAGATACCTTTCACTTTTATTTAAAAGATGCGGATGGGCACGGAGACCCATCCCTACAATTTACTTATACTCATACTTAAACTTACACTTTACTGAGGGAGGAAATTATTTATGAGAAAGTCAAATATAGAAAGAAAAACTTCAGAAACAGATATCTCGTTATTTTTACAGTTGGATGGTTCAGGTGAATCTGAAATTCAAACGAACATTGGTTTTTTTGATCATATGTTGCAGCTTTTTTCACGCCATGGAAAAATGGATTTGAGATTAAAATGCAGTGGGGATGTGGATGTGGATTACCATCATTCTGTAGAAGATATAGGAATCGTTTTAGGAAAGGCTTTTAATGAATGTTTAGAGGATAAAGCTGGAATCCGTCGATATGCTTCAGATTTCACCCCAATGGATGAAACTTTAATACAAGCTTCTGTGGATATCAGTGGACGTGCCTATTTGGTTTTTAATGTGGATTATAAAACAGAAAAAGTAGGAGCCTTTGATACGGATTTAGTAGAGGAGTTTTTTAGGGCTTTCGTTAATCATGCTAAGATTACGCTACATATCAACTTAATGTATGGTAAGAACACGCACCATGTTATTGAAGCTATTTTCAAATGTGTTGGTAGAATTCTATATGAGGCTTCATTTATAGATGGAAATGAGATTCTAAGTACGAAAGGTTTAATAGATTAATTAACAGGAAGGGATGTTGAAATTTATGATTTCAATTATTGACTATGGGGCTGGAAACTTAAAAAGTGTCAGTAAAGCTTTGGAAAAACTGGGCATGAATGCTGTCATTACATCCTCTTTTAAAGAGATAAATAAGAGCAAAGCTATGATTTTGCCTGGAGTGGGTTCATTTGGAGATTGCATGAATAGTCTTAAATCTAAAGACCTAGATCAATGCATTATAGAAAATGTTCAGAATGGCAAGTATTTATTAGGTATCTGTTTAGGTTTGCAACTTTTATACGAAAAGAGTTATGAAGAGGGTGTTTGGGCAGGGTTAGGACTTCTAAAAGGTGAAGTGCTTAAATTTGATCCATCCAATAAAATACCCCACATGGGTTGGAATAATCTTACTAAAGGCAAAGAGGACATTCTATCCCACAATATAGAAGATGGAGAGTATGTATATTTTGTTCATTCTTATTATGCAAAACCTGAAAATATAGAAGATGTTGTTTTTTGGACAGAGTATGGCGTTAAAGTCCCTGCTGTGGTACGTGAAAAAAACATTATTGGAATGCAATTTCACCCTGAGAAGAGTGGTCCTACAGGTTTTAAGCTATTGAAAAATTTTGGGGAGTTGATTAAATGATTGTTTTTCCTGCTATTGATATAAAAGATGGAAAATGTGTAAGACTGACTCAAGGGGATTTTAATCTTGTAGAAACCTTCAGCACAGATCCCGCAAAGACAGCAAAAGAGTGGGAATCTCAAGGGGGGGAATACCTACATGTGGTGGATTTGGATGGTGCCCTAAAGGGCTGTCCTGTCAATCTTGATGCTATAAAGAAGATTGTAAATAGTGTTCAAATACCAGTACAGTTTGGTGGCGGTATAAGAAATGAAGAATCTATCATGGAAATGTTGAATTTAGGGGTAACCAGAGTCATATTGGGAACCAGCGCCCTTTCAGATAAGCAATTCACAAAATCCATGATTGAAAAGTATAAAGATCAAATCGTGGTATCAATTGATGCAAAAGAGGGTAAAGTTGCTGTTCGTGGATGGACGGAAGTAAGTGAAATAAAAGCCATTGACCTGGCTGATGAATTGACTTCTTTTGGTCTTAAGACCATTGTTTATACGGATATTGCAAAAGATGGCATGCTATCAGGGCCAAATTTTGCAGAATTGGCTCATATGAATCAAATCTCAAAAAATATTATTGCTTCAGGGGGAATTTCTTCTTCTGATGATTTAGAAAAATTGAAACAAATGAAACTATATGGCGCCATCATCGGGAAGGCTCTCTATACAGGAGCCATACGAATATCTGATGTTAAAGACAATATGGAGGAATAAAAATGCTTACTAAAAGAATTATACCTTGCTTAGATGTGGATAATGGACGTGTTGTAAAAGGAAAAAAGTTTCATAATATTCAGGATGTATCCGATCCAGTTCAGTTGGCAAAGATGTACAGTGAAGCAGGCGCAGATGAGCTTGTCTTTTATGACATAACAGCATCCAATGAAGAAAGAGATATTTTTATTAACATTGTTGAGAAAACAGCTTATGAGGTGTATATTCCTTTTACAGTTGGAGGCGGTATTCGAAGCGTTGATGACTTTAATAAAGTTTTGAGGGCTGGAGCAGATAAAGTCTCAGTCAACTCTGCAGCAGTAAAAAATCCGCATATTATTACCGAAGCAGCTCTGAAATTTGGCAACCAGTGTGTGGTCTTATCCATAGATGCAAAAAAGGTTGGAATTAACTGGCATGTTTTCATTAATGGCGGAAGAGTGGATACTGGATTGGATGCTATTGAATGGGCCATAAGAGGCGAACAATTAGGCGCAGGTGAGCTGGTATTAAATAGCATCGATGCAGATGGTGTTAAAGAAGGGTATGATATTGAGCTTAATAGAATGATTGCAGAAAAAGTAAATATACCCATTATTGCATCAGGGGGAGCTGGTAAAAAAGAAGATTTTTTAGATGTGTTCAAAAATGGCAAGGTAGATGCGGCCCTTGCAGCTTCTGTATTTCATTTTGGTGAAATTGACATATTGGAGTTAAAGAAATATCTAAAAGATCATGATATTCCTATGCGTGTTTAAAAAAATATCCAATTCAAGGAGAAGTTAAATGATTGAATTAAAATATGATGAAAAAGGACTCATCCCGGCTATTATTCAGGATTATCAAACAAAAGAGGTTCTAATGTTGGCTTATATGAATCAAGAATCTTTTGAAAAAACCCTTGAGACGAAAAGAACTTGGTTTTATAGTCGAAGCAGACAGAAACTATGGAATAAAGGAGAAACTTCAGGCAACTATCAAGAAGTTGTAAACATATCTTATGATTGTGATGAAGATACTCTTTTAATAGAAGTGATTCAGCAGGGAAGTGCCTGCCATACAGGGAATAAAAGTTGTTTCTACAGGACCATCACAGAATTGGAAGAAAAAATAAAGCATGAGATTATTTATAATGTATTTGAAACAATCAAAGATCGTAAAGAGAATCCCAAAGACGAATCTTACACCAATTATCTTTTCAAAGAAGGTATTGATAAAATACTCAAAAAAGTAGGCGAAGAGTCAAGTGAAATCATCATTGCTGCAAAGAATACAGATAAAAAAGAACTGGTTTTTGAGATTTCTGATATGATCTATCATGTTTTAGTATTGATGGTTGAAAAAGGCGTTGAAATAGAGGACATTAAGAGAGAGCTTACGGAAAGATTTACAAGGAATGAATAATGAACAATGAATAATGAATAATTAAGGTAGAAATTTTACTTTGGTAAAATTTCTTCTTTTTTATTTTATTATAAGAATGATATTGTTAAAAACAAGCCATCCTATTAAATAAGATGTATAATGATAGATTTCAAGAATTAAATTAAAGGTAGAAATTATGTTCATCATAATTTCTGTCTGTAATTCTTCATTATTCATTATTCATTGTTAATTATATTATTAGGAGGGTTCATAATGATTGATGAGAACAGAACGGTTCAACAACTTATTTCCGAAATCCCCGAAACCAAAAGAGTTTTTGACTTATATGGCATAAAAGATTTGCCTATTAATGAAGGTGGCGATTTAGAGAGAACCGTGGTGGAAGCTTGTAGAAGATATAATATTGATAAAAGTGTGCTGATTAACAATTTGGGAAACATGGAAGTTATTAATAATAGAGTGAAATAAAGACAAGACTTGGTTAGATAAAAGATAAAAGATAAAAGATAACAGATAAGAGTTAATGTTAGTTTTGCTTTTTGCAAAACTTTCTTTTTATATAAAACAAGAGATTTTTGAAAAAAAATCTTTCCTTAACTATAATCTATTATCTGTTATCTCTTATCTCGTCCTTATCTTTCTGTTATCTGTTATCTCGTCCTTTCTTTTCCTGTTATCTATTATCTGTTATCTCTTATCTCTTCTTATGAGTCTTTCCCGACAAAAAAATTTATGTTATAATAATGTTCTGACTCATAATTCATTAGGGGGTTTTATCATGTCATCTGAGGAAAAATTATTGCTTAGTCATGCGATAAATGGTGATGTTGAAAGCTTTGAGAAACTCATTGAGAGTTATCAATTAAAAGCTTATAACATTGCTTTTAGAATGCTCGGCAATGAAGAAGACGCAAAAGATGCGATTCAAGATTCCTTTATCAAAATATACCACTCGCTGCATAATTTTCGAGGTGACAGCAGCTTTTATACATGGGTTTATCGAATTGTATCCAATACCTGTTATGACTTTTTAAAAAAGAAAAATAGATTGAATAATAATATTATGAGCTTGACAAGCTACAACAATTCTTTAGAAGGAGAAATCGGTGACATAAAAGATGAATTACATCAACCAGATATCCTTTTAGATAACAAAGAGAACGAAGCTACTATGGTACAATGTATTCACAAATTATCATATGACCATAAATCCGTCATCATATTGAGGGATATTCAAGGCTTTTCATATGAAGAAATAGCTCAGATATTGAATTGCTCTGAAGGTACTGTTAAATCAAGAATCAGTAGAGCTCGAAACAAACTAAAAGAAATCGTTCTTTCTAATATGGAACAAATCAAATGAAAATTTGGTCTAAAAATATGTTAGGAAAGGGGCTTTTGTTATGAATTGCATAGATATTAATGAAAAAATGTCTTTATATATAGACCATCTTCTTGAAGCGTCAGAAAAATGCGACTTTGAGAAGCATCTTTCTGAGTGTTCAGATTGCATGGAAGCCTACGAACTGATTTCAGCTAATATCAAGTTATGCAATGAAATACCTGAGTTGGAACTGCCTGCAAATTTCAAAGATCAATTTCATACTAAATTAATGGCAGAAAAAAGAAAAAGCAATGCGACAAAGAGAAATTGGCGTACTTATGGAGTGGTTGCAGCTGCTCTGTTTATTGTGTTTGCTTCAACCTTTCAAAATATGTTTTCAAATAAGTCAACTCAAGATATAGCAAAAAAAGAATCCTCTTCTATTGGCTCCAAATGGACATTGTCAAATGATTCAGATGAAAGTCTCAAAGAACAAATGAGTATAGCAAAGGTTCCTGAAGAAGAAGACGCCATAGAAGCCCCCATGTCTATAATGAGTGGCGGTGTTGAAAATACTGACACTGTAGCTGATTTTGCTCAGGACGATACATTGAAGGAGACTGAACAGGATTATGGAAGAAGAATGGATATGCTTGATGATTCTTCATCTTCTTCTGATGGCACGGTAAAAACCTATGATGGTTTCATATCTGTTCAAAATGATTCGCTTGACCAAGTAATGGCATTTTTAGATCCTTTTTTATTGGAGCATCCCAATATAATTGCTTCTTCTGACAGTGGATCAGATGATTTAAAAATCACACTCACAATGCCTACTGAAATTTTTATGTATTCTCTGGATTTTGTTACACAATATTCCAATGTCACAGGATATAATGTAGATATAAATGACGAAACAGTAAATAATATTGAAGAAGAAACACAAAATTCTACTATTATTATTACCATAGAAGAATAAAATATATGTTGAAGTTTAAGTTTAAGCGTAAGTAAAGGTAGTAGGGGCGGGTCTTGCACCTGCCCGTAAAAAGCAAAGCGTAAGTTGAAGTATAAGTTTAAGTTTAAGCGAAAGCAAAGTCTGTAGGGGCTGGGCCTTGCGCCTGACCGTAAAAAGCAAAGCGTTAAGTTGAAGTATAAGTTTAAGCGGAAGCAAAATCTGTAGGGGCTGGCCTTGCGCCTGCCCGAAATAATTAAAGTTTAAGCATAAGTGTAAGCGTAAGTTTAAATAGAAAAGGGTTTTGGATAAAGGAGTATAGGATGCGTGAAAAAAGTATTATAATCATTGATGGAAATAGTTTGATTAATAGAGCCTATTATGCGTTGCCCCCTTTGATGACAAAGGAAGGCCTCTATACCAATGCGGTATATGGTTTTAATAATATGCTCAATAAAATCATTGGAACTTATGATCCCAAGTATCTTATCGTGGCTTTCGATAAGAAATCACCCACATTCCGACATGAAGCCTATAAAGAGTATAAGGCTGGCAGAAAAAAAATGCCTTTAGAACTTGCACAGCAGATGCCTCTTTTAAAAGAACTTTTAGAAGCTATGAATATTTCCATGATTGAATTAGATGGTTTTGAAGCAGACGATTTGATAGGAACCATCGTTAAAAGAAGTGAAGAAGCAGATATTCAAGCTACAGTCATAACTGGAGATAAAGATGCACTACAACTTGCTTCAGATTCTACACAAATTGTCATCACAAAGAAAGGCATCAGCGAATTCGAAGCATATGACAAAAATTCTTTTGTGGACAAGTATGGGATCACACCGGAACAGTTTATTGATTTAAAAGGACTCATGGGAGATGCATCCGATAATATTCCAGGGGTCCCAGGAATTGGAGAAAAAACAGGGTTGGATCTCATAAAAGTTTTTGGCTCCGTCAATAATTTAATTGAAAAAATTGATGAAGTGAAAAGCGAAAGAATCCGACAAAAAATAATGGATAACATGCAATCTGCCGTTATGAGTCGACGTCTTGCAGAAATAAATACCAATGTCCCTATAGAAATCACTTTTGATGAATACGCATTTGATCAACCGGATACCCAAAAACTTATCAATATCTATAATCGACTTGAATTCTATAGCCTGATTCCAAAATTAAAAAAAGCAGCCCAATTAGATCCTCCCATTGAAATGATTCAAGATGATGTTGAATCTATTCTGGTTTCAGATGAAGCTTCTTTAAAGAAAATGATTGATTCACTTTCCAAAAATCAAGAAGTGATTATTAAAGTGTTTTCAGATGACAGTCATTTGGCCACACCAAAGTTTTTGAGTTTAAGCTTACTGGCAAATCATCTTTACTATAACATTAATATTGAAGATGAAAATTTAAAAAAGATGCTTAGTGAAGTTTTAAATGAATTGGATTTACATATAATAGGTCATGATATCAAAAGGGATATTTATGAGCTGTTTCATATGAATATAAGGTGCTTTCACATTGAATTTGATACAGCGATTGCTCAATACTTACTTCAGCCGGAAAGAAGTCAGTATGATTTAAAGTCACTGGCTTTAGAGTATTTAAACATTGAGTTGGAGAGCGAAAAAGATTTTCTGGAGAAGAATAGTCAAATAGAGTTTTTTAATAGCCTCCACAGTCACTATGGGGAATATGGACTCAAATGGTGTAAAATCACAAAGGCCATTGCAGCGATTTTAAAAGAAAGAATGATTCAAGAGAACTTAATAGATTTGTACCATGACATTGAACTTCCTTTAGTCGAAGTGCTTGCCAGTATGGAGTACGAAGGCTTTCTCATGGATAAAGAGGAACTTACAAAGATTGGATCGAGATTAACTGGTGAAATTGAAAGTATTACAAATAAAATATATGAATTGGCGGATGAAACATTCAATATAAATTCTACAAAGCAATTGGGACCCATTTTATTTGATAAACTAAAACTTCCCGCCATTAAAAAAACAAAGACAGGTTACTCAACCAGTATAGATGTTTTAGAAAAACTTAAAGACGCACATGAGATCATTCCTTTAATTATAGAATATCGAACCCTTGCCAAATTAAAAAGCACCTATATTGATGGGCTCATCCCTTTGATTAATAAAGACACCCATAAGGTACACGCTCATTTCAATCAAACGGTGACCACAACTGGAAGAATAAGCTGCACAGAGCCCAATCTTCAAAACATACCCATTAAACAAGAAGTTGGACGGCTACTTAGAAAAGCTTTTATTCCAGAAAAAGGCTTTGTCTTAATGGGTGCGGACTATTCACAAATTGAACTTCGTGTTTTGGCACATATATCTGAAGATGCTTCTTTGATGGAAGCATTTATGACGGATCAAGACATTCATACTCTAACGGCTTCTAAAGTTTTTAACATACCGGCCCAAGATGTCACCAGTCTTCAACGTTCACAAGCTAAAGCAGTGAATTTTGGTGTTATCTATGGCATGAGCGATTATGGTTTATCTGAGAATTTGAATATATCGAGAAAAGAAGCAGCTCAGTATATAGAAGAATATTTTAAAAAATATTTTACCGTAAAGATTTATATGGATAAGATGATAGAACTCTGCAAAAGAAATGGATATGTGAGTACCATCATGAACAGAAAACGTCATGTGCCTGAAATTGCTTCTAAAAATTTCAATATTCGTTCCTTCGGTGAAAGATTGGCTATGAATACACCCATACAGGGTAGCGCAGCTGATATCATTAAAATTGCCATGAGGGATGTGTATTTCGCTCTAAAAAAGGAAAAAACTAAGTCTCGCCTAATTCTTCAAGTCCATGATGAGCTTATAATAGAAGTGCATCAAGATGAAGTCGAGAAAGTTAAAAAAATATTGGTAGAAAAGATGGAGAATGCTATAAATTTAAAAGTTCCTCTTAAAGTGGATTTTCATGTGGGTCAAAATTGGTATGAATTAAAATAGGGGTAAAATATGAAAGTAATCGGTTTAACAGGAGGTATTGGTTCAGGAAAAACTTCTGCATCCAACTATCTTGAAAAAAAAGGAATAACGGTCATTGATGCCGATAAAATTTCCAGAGAAATCGTTGAACCTGGCAAAGCGGCATTAAATGAAATTGTTCTTTGTTTTGGCAACGAAATATTGAATGAAGATGGTACTTTGAATCGAAAAGCATTGGGAGATATTATCTTTCATGATAAAGAAAAGCGCGCTACCCTTAATAAAATCATGCATTCAAAAGTTCTTCTTGAAATTAAGCATCAGTTAAAAGAGCTTAGAGAAAAGATCGTAGTAGTAGATGCCCCTTTATTAATTGAAACAGGTATTGACCAAATGATGGATGAAATATGGGTTCTAAATGTCCATGAGAAGGTTCAAATTCATCGAATAAAAAAGAGAGACAAGTTGTCTGATGCTGAGATAGAAGCACGCATGAAAGCCCAATTACTTCCAGCTGAAAGAAACAAGTTTGCAGATGTTATATTAGATAACTCTGGGGACCTCAAAGATTTATATAAACAAATAGATGAAGCACTAATAAAGATAGATAAAAGATATAAGATAAGAGATAAGAGATAATTTATTAAAGATAGATAAAAGATAATAGATAACAGATAATAGTTGAGGAAGGATTTTGTTGCACAAAATCTCAATTTAACATCATTTAAAATCATTTAACATAATGATAGTTTTGTATAACAAAACTCACCATAACTGTTATCTATTATCTGTTATCTGTCATCTATTATCTGTTATCTCTTATCTAATCTTTTAACATTGGCGGTGAAGTGATTTTGTATGGAAAAAAAATAATATTAGGGACTGTATTGATATTTTTAATGATCCTTATTTCAGGATGTAGGGTAGCATCTAATCCTTTAGATGAGGGTGCTGAAATTGAAGTGGAACCGATTATTCTAAATGAAGTATCCATTCCCATGCTGAATTTCAAAACGATTAATCCTGTTATTAGCAAGGATGAATCTATATATCATCTTAATAAGCTCATATATGAAAGTCTTGTGGATTTGGATGAATCCTTGCAAGCTGTTCCTTTGCTTGCTGAAAGCTGGTCCTATGAAAACGATGGCTATGAGCTTGTTTTCAACTTGCGTACAAATGTCCAATGGCATAACGGTACGCCTTTTCATGCCAATGATGTGGTATTTACCATTGATACTTTTTTAAACAATAAGAAATATGCCCCATCACCCTATAAAGCCTACTTGGCTAATGTTAAAAAGGCAGAAATAATAGATTCCAATACTGTGAGAATAACATTTAACAACAATTATGACAATTCTATAGAGCATTTCATTTTCCCTATCCTATCTGAGGCATATGTATCATCACTGGGAAATGTTTATGAGAAAACTTCGGGTTATCTACCAGTGGGGACTGGTCGATATGTGATTGAAGAAATAGAAAAATTAAAATATATTAAGTTAAAGGGAAATGATCAATATTGGGGGAAAGAGAAACCTTTGAATAATCTGACCTTTAAAATTGTTCCTTCTCCAGAAGAGTCCATTGGGTTATTAGAGATTAATGATATTCACATTGCCTACTCCCATAGTACAGATTGGGAAAAATATCTTGAGGACAAAACTCTATCCATCCATGAATATGTCTCTAATGAGTTAGAATTTATAGGCTTTAATTTTAATAATGAAATTTTAGGAGATAGAAGAATACGTCAAGCCATATGCTATGCCATTGATAGGGAAGAAA
The DNA here is from genome assembly GCA_016278615.1 of Clostridia bacterium. Classification (GTDB taxonomy): domain Bacteria; phylum Bacillota; class Clostridia; order Peptostreptococcales; family JAAYPU01; genus Soudan-22. The sequence continues at coordinate 40,340 of JADQBM010000006.1, forward strand.
TCGTTAAACATATTTATTTAGGGGCGGCAGTGACGAGTAATAGCCTTTACTTTCCTGATTATTTAGACGATGGGAATAGTTTGTTATCGAACTATAACTACGAACCTGATGAAGCTAAGGCGCTTTTAAAGGAAGCTGGATATGAGGATAGAAATAACGATGCAATCCTGGAAGACTTGGATGGAAATAACTTGAGTTTGAATATATTGGTTAATTCGGAAAATAAAAATAGGATGGATAGTGCAATAATAATCACTAAAAGTCTTGACAAAATTGGGATATTAGCTAATATAATATATATTGGCTTTGAAGAATATACGCAACTTATTAACAAAGGCGAATTTGATATGTATTTAGGTGGATGGCGTGTATCGCCTTTAATGGATTTTCGATTTGCGCTTCATTCAGCGTATGACAATCCTATAGGCTATAATAATGATTATTTAGATTATCTTCTTGTAGACCTTCAGAGAAATCATACGGATGAAGAAAAGAAAGCACTCCTTACAGAAGCAAAAAATATTTTAAATCAAGATTTGCCCTACTATACGCTCTTGTATAAAAAATATGGCGCCATATCAACGAAAGAACTAATTGGCGAAATAAGAACAAACTTTTTCAACCAATATAGAGGCGCAGAAACTTGGCAAATCAAGAAAACTCCATAACATGCGGGGGTGGCGGAATTGGCAGACGCGCACGCTTGAGGGGCGTGTGGGGTAACTCGTGCGGGTTCAAGTCCCGCCCTTCGCACCAATAGTAAATTTTCTTATAGACAACACTTCAAATATTCAAAATGTAAAGTTATCTTCTTAAAAGAAGATAACTTTTTTATATAATAGGAAATATCGATTTTCTATTATATAAAAAAAGGGGAGTGCAGAGGGGATACTCCTTTGCCGGTTAAGGAGGGTGCAGTGCCGAAGGGAACCATTGGGTTCCCTAGCGGAGTGGCGATAGCCACTTTTTTTTGTGTAATAATTCCTATTCTTTTTAAATATCTATTAAAAGAAGGAATGTTTGGAGGGGGACTATGAGAAGAAAATTTTATAAAAAGAACAAGAGTACTTTTAATAAAGTTGTTGTACAGATATTAGTATGTATCATTATTGTAATAACGGTTATCGGTATAAAAAAAGCAGATGTCACTATGACCAATAAATTTTTAAGCATTGTTGATACTGCCATCAATAAAGAATACAGTATTAAAGAAATTCCATCGAAAACATTTGCTATTCTTAAAAAAATTCCTGAATTGCCTCTTCAAGTTGCAAAAAGAATTCAAAACAGAGATGAACAAATGGCGTTTTCTCCTCCAATTGACCAAGGAGAAGTCATTTCAACCTTTGGAAGCAGCTATGATTCAGTTACTGAAACAGGCAGTTTTCAAAGAGGCATTGATTATTACTCACCTAAAACAATGGATATCTATTCTATTGGAGATGGGGTGGTGACTGAAGTGGCAAATAGTAATGTTTATGGAAATTACATAAAAATACATCATGGAGAACAGGTTTTTTCTATTTACGGAAGTTGTTCTTCTATCTATGTGAATAATGATCAAAATATTAAAAAAGGAGATATTCTAGCATCAGTAGAGCCTTTTGGAGATGATCCCACCTATTTCCATTTTGAATTATGGGTAAATGGGGAAATCGTTGATCCAGAAGAATTTATTGATTTTAATTAATAGGATGTTTACATTTAAAATTCCTAAGACCAAAATTGAATTGAATTATGTTTTGGTTTTTGTACTCATTATTTTCATCCTTTATGGAAATGCGAGTACTTTTTTCGTTTGCTTTTTATTTGTCTTTTTACATGAATTATCACATTATTTCACGGCACTATTATTGGGTTGTGAGATTGAAAGAATGGAATTAAATTTATGGGGAGGGGTTTTGCATCTAAAGAACTACGTCATAAAGCCCTCTCATGAAATGCTGATTCTAATTGCAGGACCTTCTTCGAATCTATTGTTTGCATTAATCTTTAATATCTTGCCAAAATATACACAAACTAACTTCATAAAAGAGATTATTTTATTCAATGCTGTACTTGGGTTGTTTAACTTAATGCCAATTGTTCCTTTAGATGGAGGAAAAATAATAAGGCTTTATCTCACCTATTTTCTGGGATATGGAAAAGCCATAAAGATAACCCTGTTTTTTTCAAAAATATTTTCTATATTTCTTTTAATTTCAGGTATTTACTTGTTACAATATGATATATTAAACATGGTCATCTGTTTTGTTGCATTAAATATTTATATTTCTTCAAAAAGAGAAAGCAATTTCGTTCTCTACAAAATCATGAGATATATGGATATCATTGATAGACAAATGCTTTCCAATAGGATTGTGGTATATAAAAGCAATAAAAAAATAAAACATGCTTTAGATTCTTTTATTCCATCAAAAAAAAGAATCTTCACCATCGTAAATGATAAAGGGAAATATAGAGGTCAATTGTCGGAATCCGATTTATTGAATGGCATTTTAAAATACGGAATTTATTCGGATTTCAAGAAAATACTTGAACTAAAGAAAAGCAATAAAAAGGAGTTATAGATGTCAAAATTAAATAATTTAGAAAAAATATTGCCTAAAGTTGAAAAACCAGCAAGATATATCGGAGGAGAAATCAATGCAGTTGTAAAAAAAGATGCTGAAATAAAAGCAAGATTTGTATTTGCTTTTCCTGATATTTATGAAATTGGAATGTCTCATTTAGGCATGCAAATATTGTATCATGCACTTAATGCAGAAAATGATATCTTTTGCGAGCGCGTTTTTGCACCGGCTCAAGATATGGAATCTATTATGAGAGAGGAAAACATCCCTTTGTTTTCTTTGGAAACAAAAACGCCACTTATGGATGCAGATATGATCGGCTTTACATTGCAGTATGAACTGAGCTATTCTAATGTTATTAATATGTTAAATTTAGCCAATATTCCATTGATGTGTGATGAAAGAAAAGAAGCTTTCCCATTTATTTGTGCAGGAGGACCTTGTGCTTTTAACCCAGAGCCTTTGGGCGAGATTATTGATTTTTTTATTTTAGGTGAAGGGGAAACAGTCAATATAGAAATAATGAAAAGGTATATTCTATGGAAGGAAACCGGCAGAACAAAGTTTGAATTTCTAAAAGAAATTTCATGTATACAAGGTGTTTATATTCCTTCTCTTTATAAACCGCGATATGATGAACATATGAAACTAATAGGTATGGACAAGTTATATGAATGGGCCCCAGAAAAAGTAACGAAAAAAATTGAAGGGGACTTGGATGCTGCTTTTTTTCCAGAGAAATTTATTGTTCCTTTTATAGATATTGTTCACAATCGTGCCATGGTTGAGATTCTCAGAGGGTGTACAAGAGGCTGCAGGTTTTGTCAAGCAGGTGTTATTTATCGTCCTGTTCGAGAGCGTTCGGTAGAAAAGATTGAGGAAATAACCCATCAATTAATTAAAAATACTGGATATGAAGAGATGTCCTTGCTTTCTCTAAGCACCAGTGATTATTCAAAGATTGAACCTTTGGTTTCATCTTTGATGGAAAAATGCAGAAATGAAAATATATCTTTATCTTTGCCTTCACTAAGGTTAGACTCTTTTTCATTCAAGGTTTTAGATGAAGTGCAAAGTGTCAAGAAATCAGGATTAACCTTTGCTCCTGAAGCAGGTACTCAGAGATTAAGAAATGTCATCAATAAAAGCATCACAGAAGAAGATATTTTCAATGGAGCAGAGAATGCTTTTAAATTAGGCTGGGGAACGATAAAACTCTATTTTATGATTGGGCTCCCAACGGAAACTTATGACGACTTAGATGGTATAGTAAATATCGCAAAAAGAATCATTGATATTTACTATAAAATACAAGATAAGAAGAATAGAAAACTTAAGATAACCATTAGTACTTCTAATTTTGTTCCAAAACCTCACACTGCATTTCAATGGTTTCCCATGGATGATATGGAAACTCTATCATCCAAGCATCAGTATTTGTCCGAAAAGTTTAAAAAAATGAAGCACATTACCTTTAACTACAATGATGTGCGGACCAGCTTTTTAGAAGCAGTTTTAGCAAGAGGAGACAGAAGGGTTAACGAAGTGTTAATAAAAGCCTGGAAAAGCGGTTGCAAATTTGATGGGTGGCGAGAGCATTTTGATTTTGATAAGTGGCAGCAAGCATTTAATGATGTAGGGATTGATCCTGGCGTATTTTCATGCGAGAAATGGGACTATGATGATGTACTTCCTTGGGATCACATAGACGTGGGTGTCACCAAAGAATACCTAATTTCCGAAAATGAAAAGGCATACGAAGAAACATTTACGGATGATTGCAGAAATGGCTGCACGGACTGCGGTGTTAATAGAATATTTGAGTGTAAATAAAAAAACTTGTTAGGTCATGAAAAAGGTGATTATATGTATAAATATTTATTTCAATTTACTAAAACTGATTATATGAAGTTTATTTCCCACTTGGATTTGATGAGTACTTTTGAGAGAGCGTTTAGAAGGGCCGATATAAAAATTCTTTATTCTCAGGGGTTCTCACCGCATCCTAAATTGAGCATTGCACATCCTTTATCTGTAGGGATATCCAGTACCTCAGAGTACATGGAAGTGGAGATAGAGGAAAGAAAAGAGGGCTTAGAGATTCTTTCAAGGCTCAATGACGTGTTGCCTGAGGGAATCCGTATCTTAAATTGCAAAGAAATGATAGAAAAGAAAAAATCTTTAGCAGCACTTGTGGAATACGCTGCTTATGATATTTCATTCCATATCGAAGATATTGAGCAGGATGTATTAATAAAAACCATAGAGGATTTTCTATCCGAGATTGAGATTATTGCCATAAAAAAACAAATGAAAACCCATACAATAAAACAAGTGGATATTCGACCCTTTATTGATGCCTTTGAATTAACAAAGTATTCTCAAGGAGTGGCAACTATTACTGCTATCATTAAAACAGGTAGTAATGGGAACCTAAATCCTGAATTGTTAATGCAAAGCTTTATTGAATCATCAGAGATAAAAATTGATCCCAATGAGATTAAAATAATGAGAACTGAACTTTATTTTGTCAAAGAGAACAAAAGAATTCCTTTTTCATCAATTAATTGACATCTGTAAAGGAATGTGATAATATTTATCTTCGTAAGCCGCACGAATGAGGTTATAAAAAAACATTTAGTTTACCTGCATTTGGCGAGTATCGGGTAGAGGAGGTGCACATTAATGTATGCAGTCATAGAAACAGGTGGAAAACAATACAAAGTACAAGAAGGTGACGTAATATCTGTTGAAAAACTAGGACTTAGCGAAGGTGAAGCAGTTGAATTCACTAAAGTACTTATTTTTTCTGATGGAAATGAAATTAAATTCGGTACACCTGTATTAGAAAATGCTAAAGTTTTGGGCAATGTTGTAGAAAACGGAAAAGGAAAAAAAGTTATTATTTTTAAATACAAAGCCAAAAAAGATTCTAAGAAAAAACGTGGTCATAGACAGCCTTTTTCAACAGTTAAAATTGACAAAATTGAATGTTAGTGAATTGAAAATAGAAACAGATTAAAGTGATATAATTTTGACTATGGTAATTTTGATTGACAGTAGGAGTGCGCAGTCTCGAAGACGAAATCAAAGATTTCCACGGAGCGAATGGCAACTCTTACTAATCATAGATTAGAGAGTTCCACTTTTCTCATTGCGTTTAAACTACGAGAGATTAAAATTCCGGTTAGGTCATAAAAGGAGGTGTGGTCAATGGCAAGTAAAAAAGGAGTCGGTAGCTCCAAGAATGGTAGAGATAGTGAGTCCAAACGGTTAGGTGTTAAAAGAGCGGATGGACAGACTGTACATGCAGGAAGTATCCTTGTTAGACAAAGGGGTACCAAAGTTCACCCTGGTAACAATGTTGGAAGAGGCGGAGATGACACACTTTTCGCTAAAATAGATGGTGTTGTGAAATTCGAGCGTAAAGGAAAAGAGAATAAACAAGTAAGTGTTTATACAAAAGAAGCATAAACAAGTCTTTTGCGTGAGTTAAGCCTGACAACGAACCCTCTGTGTTTTCATAGAGGGTTAATTTTTTAGAAGATAAAAGATAAAAGATAACAGATAATAGTTAAGGTTGGGTTTATACACCTGATTTTTAGGTATAATAAGTCATAGAATCATTTAAAGTAGGTGATAATTATGTTTGTAGACAGAGCAAGGGTTCTCATAAGATCTGGAAAAGGGGGAGATGGGGCTGTTTCCTTTCGAAGAGAAAAATATGTTCCTGATGGTGGGCCTGATGGTGGAGACGGTGGAAAAGGCGGAGATGTTGTATTACAAGCCGATATAAGTTTAAGAACACTCATGGATTTCAGATATAAGACTCAGTATTTTGCAACAGCCGGAGAAAACGGAAAAAAGAAAAAACAATTTGGTAAAGATGCAAACGACTTGATTTTAAAAGTTCCACCTGGGACCATTATAATTGACGAAGAGACAGGTCTCACTATGACGGATTTGATTCAAGATGGAGATAGATACATAGCAGCAAAAGGAGGCAAGGGTGGAAAAGGAAATGTCCATTTCAAGACTTCTACAAGGCAAGCACCAAATTTTGCTGAAGCAGGTGGTTTTGCAGAAGAAAGATGGATTATTTTAGAATTGAAGCTCATTGCAGATGTGGGTATTATTGGTTTTCCAAATGTGGGCAAGTCAACTTTGCTCTCCATTGTGACCAGTGCGAAGCCCAAGATTGGAAATTATCATTTTACCACCATTAAACCCAACTTAGGCGTTGTTGAGGTGTTTGATAAAAGTTTTGTTATTGCAGATATTCCAGGCCTCATAGAAGGAGCCCATAAAGGGTTGGGATTGGGTCTCAGCTTCTTGAAACATATCGAAAGAACCAAAATGCTTATACATGTAATTGATGTTTCTGGTTCTGAAGGAAGGGACCCTGTAGAAGACTTTGAAAAAATAAACGATGAGCTTAAGAGTTATACAAAAAGGCTTGGGGAGAAACTACAAGTTGTTGCTGCAAATAAAATGGATCTGTTACAGTCACAGGACAAATTTGAAGATTTCAAAAAATATATTGAAGACAAAGGATATAAATTGTTTCCTATATCTGCCGCTGCTAATCAAGGCATCAATGATATGATGAAATATATTGCTTCTGAACTGGATAACATAGAAGTAGAACCAGAATCTCAACATGAGAATATTTTTGATTTTGATTTGCACGGTCAAGACGATGCTGAATACAAGAAAGTATTTGTTCGTAAAGAAAATGAGAGTTATATCTTAGAAGGCAAACAACTAGAAAAAATCTTTAATTCCACAAATTTCAATGATTTAGAATCTTTAAGATATTTATACAACTATTTAAAATCTAGAGGTGCTATCGAGAAATTGCTAGAGATAGGGATTAAAGAAGGCGATACTGTAAAAATAAAGAATTTTGAGTTTGAGTTTTACGAATAAAAAAAGCAGAAATATTGTTCCTGCTTTTTTTATTGTTTATAGGTGTTAAAAATTCATTTTAAAAGAAATGACCTTTCCCAGATAATTAAAATTAGTCATATCGTCGAAACAAAAAATATCATAGTCTTTGTTTTCTGGTACTAAAATGATACTGCTATTCTGTTCGAAATATCTTCTGATGCAGGGCGATTTGTTATCCTTGGGATAAAAGGCCACCACATCTCTGTTTTTTAATAATTCAGTTCTTGTAGGCGTGATTTTTACGTGTGCATTCATAGGAATTAAAGGGTCCATAGAACCATCTCTTAAAAAGAAATAGGCATTTTCTGAATTCTCTTCCTCAATACTATGAACAGCTCCCGACATAGTATTTATTTCTGCTATTAGAGCATTGACATCTGATTCGTTTATGCTTTGAATGAGTTTAGCTGATAAATCAAGAGCTGCTAATACTTCTAATTCATCTATGTATTCCTCAAATTTCGCACCAACTTCCTTATCTTGAGAAATAGATTTAAGAAGGTGTTTATTGACGGCGACAGACATTAGAATATACTTTCTAATGACTTCAGGCGCTTTTTCTAAATACCCCTGAAAAACCAATCTCATGGGATTTTTTTCACCACAGACAAATGCTAATGCTTTTGATATATCTTCGGAAGGAGGCGGCAGTTTGCCGTTTTTTAGCTGGCTGATATAAGAAGGTGTAATCTCGTAATTTAAATCACCACATCTCTTGGTAAGTTGCCTTAATGATAAGCCGCTTTTTCGAATAATTTCATCCAGCATCTTGGCATAGACCATGATAAAAAACCCCCTATTTTCAAACATTTGTATTGAGTCATCTTCTGTTAAGTATATCATTTACATTATGTTAAATCAATACATAACATGTTTCGACATTATACTACTATTTATTTAAAAAAAAAGAGAATTTTAATTCTCTTTTAGGGTAATTCTAATTTTAATTTTTAATATTAAAGTTTTTTACTTGTTAATCTTGGTACAAAGATGCCCCTATTAACATATTTCATTTCTTCAATGGAATAGAACATATTTGAGTCTGTATGCTCAATGATATCCACTACTTTATTCAGTTCTTTTCTTCTAAAAATACAGAATAAAATGTTTGTTTCACTTACTTTACCCATTCCTTTAACAATGGTTACCCCAAAACCTTCTTCGAATAGCCTATTCCTGAGCATATCCATCTTTTCTTCAACTATAAAAACCCGAGCAGCTAATGTTCCTAATGCTAATTTTTCTTCAATAATCATCCCTACATAGTTTCCTATAGCAAAACCACCGGCGTATGCAACGTAGCAAAGATAGTTTGTAGCATTTTGCATGATATTACTAATAACCACTAGCCAGATGAGGACTTCGAAAAATCCCAACAATGGTGCGAGATATTTTTTCCCCCGTGAAATAAAAATAATCCGCAATGTCCCTAATGATACATCAATAATTCTCGAGGTAAATATTAAAATTGGTATGACAACCCATTCAAACAAATCATTACTTATAAATATATCCATTCCTGTACTCCTTTAAATGAGAATGTTTTCAAGTATAATTATAACCTTTTAAGAAATTTAAGTAAATCATATTATAAATAGTGGCTAATCATTATGTCTATCATTATTTAAAAAGTCTATTGGCATAATAAAAGTAGAATGGTTATAATAAAATAAGATGTAAAGGTTATCGTATTCATGTAATATTGAAGGAGAATTATGGAAGAGAATCTATTTATTGAATTCAAAGAATCTGAAAAGTTTTTATATGATGATCCTGTAGAATGGGGTAAAGTTATCATTGGCATGGCTAATAGGTATGGTGGTAAAATAATTGTTGGCAAAAAAGATGATGGGTCCAATGAAGGCTTTGATATTTTTGACAAATTTTCAGAAGAAACCAAAAGTGGTATTGACAAATTAAAAGAGAAAATTGAAGCGTTTTGTAAGGACAGAATAACGCCTTCCATATTGTGTGATTTAAATCATCATATTGAAAAAAGCGGAGAGTTATTAATCATCAGCATTCCCAGAAGAAAAGAATTGCCATATGCTTACAAAGATCATGTGCGACGGACGTATTACATCAAAAATAGTCATGGAACAGATCCCATAACCGATGATACCTTAATTTCCTGGTTATACAATGAAGGAAATTTTTATTTAAACAGAGAATTTTATTCATTAATTCATTTTAACAAAAACAAAATATTACCTGTATCTGATTATCAGAACAGTTGCATGTTCTTATTACCTGGTGTTGAACTGGCCAATCGGGTACTATTTCCATTATATAAAGAATTCGTTTTAGATAATGCTGTTCAACAGGAAATTATTTCTTTTTTATTCCCATATTTGATATCATTGTCCTTGAACGAAAAAATGCATCATGGATGGCGTATTATAGAAAACACCACAGAAATGGGCGGTAGTACTACCTCCATAAAAGAAGATGCTGTTGAAATTGATGTTGATAAAATTTTAAAAGAAAATATTAAAATCCATTATGAGAGCCGCCAAATTGAAATTATCGAAGATATCTTTCATAAAGGTATTTTTGGATTAGAAAAAATATTAGCTCCCGTTGAAACTAACGTAAAAATCAGTCATATAAAAACGGGTAACACTTATAACAGTATCATTGAATTCTCGAATCCTCAGTTTAATTATAAAGTGACTACTGGCATTAATGTATACTCAGCTGCATTGGACGGTCCAATTTATCGAACCATACTTAAATCAATGATGAATTGTAATATGAAAGGAGATATGATTAAAGACAATCAGAATTTTGAAACTTATGAGTTTATCGTCACAACAGAATCAGAATTTCTATTTTTGGAACATCAGCGCTATGAATTTAAAAAAATAAATGAGTTCATCAATATGATTAATAAAACCTTGCAGGAAAATTGGGATTATTACTATTTGATAGAAAACATTTCACCGGTTACACTTTTATATAGCATCGAGAATAAGATCAATCAAGTGATAAAAAAAATGGAAGAATAAATATAAAGTGATAGAACCCTGTAAAAATGACCTAGTACATCGTTCTCTAAATAACACTACTATGTAGGAATGCGTAGGTATTTAGAGAACGCTGTACTAGATAATAGGCCATTTTTACTTTTGGGCTTTTTTATTTAAATTTAGCATTATCTCTGGATTTATACTTTCGAGGTTCAAGTATCAAAATGAAAGAATCTGGTTCATATTCTTCAATTATTTTTACCAACTCATTTTCTTTGTGACGGGTCACCAATATATCAAATTTATAACGATCACCATCGACACCTGTGCCTTTAAAAACAGTAAAATGAAAGTCTTTTTTTCTTAATATATTTATGAGTGTTTGGTTGTAATTTTTAAGATTAACACTTATAGTTATGGTTCCAATTGCTAGTTTTTTTTCAATTATTCCCCCAATGCAAATTCCTACAGCAAAACCAATAGCATAAGTGAACATAACAAGAATATCGTTTTGCTCACTTAAAACCAATGAAAGTCCAAATATATATACAATAGCTTCTAAAAAACCAAATACTGCAGAGATTGTACATTTTCCTTTAACCATAAAATTTGTGCGTAAGGTTAATAAAGGCATAAAAAATAATTGCAGTATCAAAATAGGAATAATTCTTTCCATAAAACCCCACCTCTTAAAAAATACCTATGATTATTATTAATTCACTTATGCACAATAAAATATACAGCTAATGATTATGGTTAAACTTGTATTTGCCCATTTAACTTGATATAATTAATCTAGTATTTAAAAATGAGTTTGTTGAGATGCAGACTATAAATGAAGGCGGTCTATGTCAATGTTACAGTTTGAAAACTCTGTAGAGCATGAAGAATGGCAGGAATTTATAACAGAAGGAATTGAACCAACTAAGATAAAAAGAAACATTTTAGATTCATGGAAAAGATGTAAGGCAATAAATGTAAATCCTTACGAAGGCCATAAAGGTTCCTCAATGGATCAAAAAGAATTGATGCAAAAAATTAAGGAAAAAGGCATACTGATAGATGTAATAAAACCTTACATGGAAAATCTTTATAAGATAGTGGAAGGTTCAGGCGTGATTGTCTTTTTAACAGATGAAGAGGCCAATATTTTACATGTTATTGGGGATGAAGATATATTAAAGGATTATCGTACAGGCTGCAATTTCAAACTGGGTGCCAACTGGAGCGAAAAAAATGTTGGAACCAGTTCAATTGGAATGGTTTTAAAAGAGGGAAAACCCATTCAAGTAGTTGGACGGGAACATTATTGTCTCAAGCATCAAAAGTGGACATGTTCAGCGGTCCCTATTCGGGATGTGGAAAAAAATATAGTTGCCTCCATAAGTATGGCTGGGAGATCTGAAAAAGGACATATTCACACTTTAGGAATGCTGGTCGCTACAGAAATGGCCATAGAGAATCAACTTAAAATAATTGAAACAACAGAAAAACTTATTTTTGCTACAAAGAATCACAAGGCGGTCATTGAATCCGTTTCAGAAGGGATTTTATCCATAGATAAGCATGGCATTGTTACCTTTATGAATGAAAGTGCTGGAAAAATACTTTTTTCTGATTATAAAAATGCTGTGGGTAAACATATTAATGATGTATTAGACTATAAAGCGGTCATTTTAAATGTCCTTGAAACAGGGGAAGGATATATCGATAAGGAATTTATTATTAATTCTAAAAGGGGCAGAATTCATTTTGTAAAGAGTGCCATTCCTATTAGAGATGAAAATGGAGAGATTAATGGCATCGTTGATATATTTAGAGAGATAAAACAAGTTAAGAAATTGGTTAATCAAATGGTAGGTGCCCATGCCCGATTTACTTTTGATGATATATTAGGCAAGAGTGATGAATTGATTGAGGCAAAACGCCTTGCAATGTCTGCTTCCAAATCTTCTTCAAATGTATTAATAATGGGAGAAAGTGGTACAGGCAAGGAGCTCTTCGCTCAAGCACTGCATAATGCCAGTTCACGCGTTCAAGGACCCTTTGTTGCTGTTAACTGCGGTGCCATTCCAAGGGAATTGATTGAAAGTGAATTTTTTGGTTATGTAGAAGGGGCTTTCACGGGTGCTCAAAGAGGCGGGCGGCCTGGCAAGTTTGAAATGGCTGCCGGTGGGACACTATTTCTCGATGAAATAGGAGAAATGACTATGGATATGCAGGTCCGACTCCTAAGAGTATTACAAGAGAAAGAGGTGACGCGAGTAGGGGGCAATAAAACTTTTCCGGTAGATGTACGAATAATAGCTGCTACCAACAAAAAACTCAATAAAGAAATCGAAGAAGGCACATTTCGCAACGACCTTTTTTGGCGCCTTAATGTCCTTACAATAAACATACCACCTCTCTGTCAAAGGACTGGGGATATTCCTCTTTTGACTGGATATTTTCTTGAGACCCTTTCAAAAGAACATAATAAGAAGTACATTCTGAACCCTGAAACCATGAAAATTCTTAACAACTATTCTTGGCCTGGGAATGTGAGAGAGTTGGAAAATATATTGGAACGAGCCGTTAATTTCACTGAAAAGAATGAAATTTTTCCAATAGATTTACCTAAAAACATACTTAAAAACGGTCAAGATTTTAAAAGCCCTAACAAAGTATTGTCATTGGAACAAGCAGAATATCAAGCTATTATAGAAGCTATGGAGCATTGCCAAGGAAACATCACCTTAGCAGCAAAAATATTAGGTGTAGCACGAAATACGCTTTATAGTAAAGTGAAGAAATATAGCATCGAGTGTTAGATTTTCTAACACTGTTCCAAAATTGAGCATCGTCTGAAAGCACTGCATTTTACCCTTAACCGTATAAGTGATCATATTTTGAACATATTAAATATGATTACTTATACTTTTTTTTAACTAATGTTGAAATTTCAACGTTTTTATCTTGGCATATAACTTGCTCTAATAATGTTTAAAGCAAATTTATAATGGTATTAATAAATATAGTATCAGTCTACGAAAGGAGAAATTTTATGAAAATGAAGGACAAAGACTTATCTTTAAAATTCTATGAAGAAATGCAACGATTACGATTATTCGAGCTTAAGGCTTCGGAATTATTTACCCAGGCAATGCTTTCAGGAAACATCCATACCTATACAGGTCAGGAAGCTGTTGCAGTGGGAGCTTGTAATGCTATAAAAGAAAGTGATTTTATTGTATCCACACACCGTGGTCATGGACATTGTTTAGCTAAAGGATGCAAATCTGATAGGATGATGGCTGAATTATTTGGAAAAGCAACAGGTTATTGCAAAGGAAAAGGTGGTTCCATGCATATTGCCGATTTAGAGCTGGGTATCTTAGGTGCTAACGGTATTGTTGGAGCGGGTATTTCCATAGGAACTGGTTCAGCATTAGCTTCAAAGATACAAAACAAAGCGGAAGTTACACTTGCTTTTTTCGGTGATGGTGCATCCAACGAAGGTTCTTTTCACGAATCTATTAATATGGCTTCTGCTTGGAATCTGCCTATTGTTTATTTATGTGAAAATAACAAATATGGTGTGTCCGTTTGTATTGATAGAATTTGTAATGTAACAGATATTGCTGAACGTGCTAAAGCATATGACATACCAGGTGTGGTTGTAGATGGAAATGATGTTTATGCGGTTTATAAGGCAGTGTTAGAAGCGGCGAAACATGCTCGTGAAGGAAATGGACCTACTTTAATTGAAGCAAAAACATATCGATATCATGGTCACTATGAAGGTGATCCTCAAATGTATAAACCAAAAGAAGAAATGGAAAAATGGTTGAATTTGGATGCCATTAAAAAGTTAAAAAAAGATATCTTAGATAATAATCTAGCCTCAGAAAAAGAGCTTGATTCCATAGATCAACAAGTTAAAGATGAAATTGAATCTGCGGTTGAATTTGCTAAAGAATCACCGTATCCAGATGTTGATAGCGTTACTGACGATGTATATGCGATGGATAATGAAAGAGGTGTTGTCAGATGAGAAAAATAACTTATGGTCAAGCGATCAAAGAGGCGATGCATGAAGAAATGATACGAGACAGTTCTGTCTTTGTGTTGGGAGAAGACATGGGCATTATGGGTAGTGTCTTTGGCTTAACTAAAGGCTTTTTAGAAGAATTTGGACCCCTCCGTGTTCTTGACACACCTATTTCAGAAAATGGTTTTATGGGTATGTCCGTGGGAGCTGCAATGAGAGGACTTCGTCCAATTGTTGAACTTATGTATGTAGACTTTGCACCTATATGTTTGGACCCCATTGTTAACCAAGCTGCAAAAATGCGTTATATGACAGGTGGTCAGATTTCAATTCCTATGGTAATACGAGCACCAGGAGGTTCGGGAAGAAGAAATGCCGGACAGCATTCCCAAAGTTTAGAAGCATTGTTCACACATTTTCCAGGTTTGAAAGTTGTTGCGCCGGGAACGCCCTACGATGCAAAAGGATTGCTAAAATCAGCAATTCGTGATGACGACCCCGTGGTATTTATAGAGCATAAGATTTTATACGCCAGTAAAGGAGAAGTGCCTGAAGAAGAATATCTGATTCCATTGGGTAAAGCGGATATCAAACGCAGTGGAAGTGATGTCACCATCATTGCCTATTCCAGGCAGACACTCTTTGCAATGCAAGCAGCAGAAGAACTTGAAAAACAAGGAATTAGTGCAGAAGTATTGGATTTGAGGTCTTTGGTGCCATTGGATTGGGAAACCATTGAAAAATCTATTAAAAAAACACATCGAGTTGTATTGGTTCAGGAAGGTGTCCAGCGAGGAGGCTATACAGGCGAGATCGCTTCACAAATTACAGATGAGCTTTTCGACTATTTAGATGCGCCTATAAAACGTGTTGCAGGTTTAAATGTCGTACCGCCATTTAGTCCTGCTTTAGAAGATCATACTTATCCAAATCCACAAGATATTATTGCGAAAGTTAAAGAAATCGTGTCGAAATAAAAGTAAGGAGGACAATATGGCAACAAACGTCTTAATGCCCAAACTCGGTCTCACTATGACCGAAGGAACTGTTGTTAAATGGAATAAGTCAGTTGGTGATACAGTTAAAGCTGGTGAATCACTGGTAGAAATAGAAACCGATAAAATAAATAATGTGATTGATGCTCCTGCTGACGGATTACTTCTTAAGGTATTGGTCAATGAAGGAGATGCTATGGAAGTTTCTGGTCTTCTTGCCATAATAGGAGAGCAGGGAGAAAAAATTGAATCAGACGCTGTATCGAAACCAGAAAAGGAAGCTCAGCCAGAAGATACTATAGCTGAAGAGACTCAAAGCAATGTTTCCCTTGAGACAGACTCTAATGACACTTGGATTAAAGCCTCGCCTGCTGCTAAAAAGCTGGCTAAAGAATTAGGTATATCTTTGTCGGGAGTTACTGGTACAGGTCCTGGCGGTCGAATTATAGAGCGTGATATACACAGTTTTAGTGAAAATACTCCAAAAATTAAAGCATCTCCTCTTGCTGTTAAAGTAGCAGCAGTAGAAGGGGTCAACCTATCAGATATTAATAAGGATTCACGCATCATGAAAGAGGATGTTATGTCCGCAGCTTCAACTACTAAACCAGTAGAAGCAACTCAAACCCTATCTGACTCAAATGCAACGGCATTGAGTGGTATGCGTAAAGTTATTGCCCAGCGCATGAGTACAAGTTGGAATACTTCACCTCATGTCAATATGACTTATGAAATTGATATGACGGAAGCAAAAGAATTGAAAGCTAAAATATCTAAAGCTTCAGGTGCAAAATATTCCTTCACTGAAATAATCGTTAAAGCTACAGCACAAGCATTAACAGAACATAAGGAAATTAACAGAAGTCTAATAGATAATAAAATTTATCAACACGATACCATTAATATGGGCATTGCTGTTGCCCTTAAAGATGGACTTATTGTGCCCGTTATTAAGGATGCACAAAAAAAATCAATTAGTGTTCTTCGAAATGAAATAAGTCTTCTTGGTGAAAAAGCGCGTAATGGTGAACTTTTACCTGGCGAAATCAGCGGCGGTACTTTTACAATCTCGAATTTAGGTATGTTTGGTGTGGATCAATTTACACCCATCATCAATCCTCCGGAGAGTGCCATACTTGGTGTATGCCGTATTGTAGAAAAACCCGTTGTTGTAGAAGGTGAAATAGCGGTTCGTCCCATGATGAATCTTTGTCTTTCCTTTGACCACCGTATAATTGATGGGGCAGTAGCGGCTTTGTTTATGAAAAAACTTCGGCATTTTCTTGAACAACCTTATCAAATACTTTAGTGAATGAATAATGCCAAGGAGGGCTTGAAATGTCAAAGAAAATTATTGTAATAGGAGGCGGACCCGGCGGCTATGTTTCAGCCATTCGTGCCTCGCAGCTGGGTGCAGAAGTGCATCTGATAGAAAATGAAAAAATAGGTGGAACCTGTTTAAATGTAGGTTGCATTCCCACAAAAGTCCTACTTCATACTGCTGAGTTGTATCACTCTGTACTCCACGGTGATGCTATAGGACTGAAAGCAGATCATATAAAGATAGATTGGGATACTTTAATGAAAAGAAAGCAAACGGTTATTAGACGTTTGGTTGGTGGTGTAGAAGGACTCCTTAAAGCGAATAAAGTTATGGTCCACAAGGGAAAAGCAATTTTAGAAGACGAACATACTGTTAAAGTAAATGATGAAAGTATTAAAGGTGATAAAATAATTCTTGCCTATGGTTCTCTCCCTGTCTCATTGAATTTTCCTGGAGCGAACCTGCCAGGGGTTATTGATAGCACTGCTGCATTGAGTTTGTCCAAACCGCCATCATCTATTGTTATTGTTGGTGGTGGCGTTATTGGCGTTGAGTTTGCTTGCTTATTTGCTTCAATGGGAACTAAAGTTACAGTTGTTGAATTACTTCCAGAGATACTTCCTTTGATTGATATTGAAATTACTCAATTGATTAAGCAGGAGATGAAAAAATTGGGTGTTACTTTTATGAATCAGGCCAAGTTATCTGAAGTTAAAAAGGGATCAAAAGACTTAATTGCTTGTGTTGATTGCAATGGCAGAGAAGCGCAACTTTCTGCAGAACACGTCCTGGTTGCTGTAGGCAGAAAACCAAATACTGTTGATGTTGGATTAGAGAAGCTTGGAATTCAGATGGAACGTGGTAAAATTATTGTCAATAAAGATTTTGAAACCAACATACCAGGTATTTATGCAATTGGAGATTGTAATGGGCAAATTATGTTGGCACATGCTGCTTCTGCTCAAGGCGTGGCGGCAGTAGAACACGCCATGGGACATAATCCTGAATACTTATCCAATACCATTCCATCCTGTATCTATACCAGTCCTGAAGTCGCAAGCGTAGGTTTGACTGAGGAAGAAGTCAAAAAGCAAAATATTGAATATAAGGTTGGCAAATTCCCTTTGGCGGGAAATGGAAAATCTATCATTGAAAACGATGGTGTTGGTATGGTTAAAATAATTGCTGGGAAAACACATGGAGAAATCCTTGGTGTTTCCATGATGGGTCCAAGAGTTACGGATATAATAGCTGAAGCTGCTCTGGCAATACGATTAGAAGCCACCGCTGATGAGCTTATTACCACCATACACGCCCATCCAACCATTAGCGAGAGCATGCCGGAAGCTGCTTTAAGCTTAGATGGTATAGCAATTCATTGGATAAATAACTAACGAATTTGATTTATGAGAATAATAGTTATTGCTACTATTTATTGTATGGGTATTTTATATTTCAAAAATATCCATGAAAGACCGATTAGGGGGTGTCAATAATTTTTACTAAGAATAACAATATGATCTCAGGAAGGCTATTGCCGGGAGCTGATTTAATTCAGGGATTAAACGAAGTGTGTCGAAAGAATAATATAAAATACGGAAACATTGTAAGCTGCATCGGAAGTCTCAGCAAGGCCACTTATATATATGCCATCGATGATGACGAGAACCCCATTAAAATCCGTTATTGTGATCCAGTAGTGGTTGCTGGACCTATTGAGCTTATTGCTTGTCAAGGGACCATTGGACAGGATGACGGAGAGAGCGTTATCCATTTACATGGTATGTTTAATGATAAATATACCAATGTATATTCTGGACATTTTTATGAAAAGAACAACACCGTTTTAGCTACTATCGAATTTCTTATAATAGGATACGACTCTCCCGTTATTAATAAAGAGTTTGATAGTGAAACAGGTTTTAGATTATTAAGATATAATGATGAGAAAGAGTAAGGAGTGTGTCTTATGGATTTTTCTAATAAAATAGTAGTTCTTACCGGCGGAAGTCAAGGCATTGGAAAAGAAATCGCCTTAGCATATGGACGGGCCAATGGAACGGTTATTATTTTTGATATTAGTATTGAAGAAGCGGAAAAAGTAAGTAATGAAATCATAAAAAACGGATCAACAAGCAAGTCATATTTAGTAGATGTTACTAATAGAGAAAGTGTTTCAAAAGCAATAAAAGAGGTAATAGATACCTTTGGAAGAATTGATGTTTTAGTCAACAGTGCAGGTGTGGTTAACACAAAACCCTTTGTTGACGTTACAGATAAAGACTGGGACTTGGTTATGAATGTCAATTTTAGAGGTGTCTTTTATACATGTCACGAAATATTTCCTTTCATGATCGGTGCGAAATATGGTAAGATAGTGAATATCGCGTCGATTGCAGGTAAAAAGGGTGGTGGATTTTTTGGAAACTCTCTTTATGGTGCTTCAAAGGCTGGTGTCATTGGTCTTACCAAAGGACTGGCTCGAGAAGGTGGCCCACATGGCATCAACGTAAATGCAGTTTGCCCTGGTCCAACAGATACAAAAATGCTTGAAGGTTTACAAGATGATGTCAGGAAATCATTGATCAACAACATACCTTTAAGAAAGTTTGCAACGCCTAAAGACATTGCCAATGTCGTTCTGTTTTTATCATCTGATTTAGCAGGCCATGTATCCGGTGAAATCACTGATGTAGATGGTGGGGTGATGTTAGATTGATAAAAACGAATAAAATGCTTGCAATTGTTAAAGATAAAAAAAAAGTCGGTGCAACACTTAAAGAAGTTGACATCCCTGTAATTTCAGTAGATGAGGTGTTGGTTAAAGTAGAAGCAACAGCCATTTGTGGAACAGACATGCATATATATGACTGGAATCAATGGGCACAAAATGCCAACATTAAAGAAGATTTGGTAATGGGTCATGAATTTTGCGGACAAGTTGTTGAAATTGGTGAAGATGTTAAACACGTGAAAATTGGAGACCGCGTGGTAGCAGAAACACACATTCCATGTGCCACTTGTTATCAATGCAAACACGATTTGCAACATATTTGTGCCAATATGAAAATTTTTGGTGTTCATACAGATGGGTGTTTTTCTGAATATGCAAAGTTGCCTGAAAAATGTGCCTATGTCATTGATAAGAAGATAGATAGAAAAGTAGGCGCCATGATGGAGCCTATTGGGGTGGGTGTCCGCGCTATATCTGAAGCTGAAGTTTTTGGAAAAAACCTTGTTGTAATCGGATGTGGCCCCATTGGCCTCCTTACCATTGCTACAGCAAAAACTGCAGGTGCAGCAAAAATAATATCCACGGATATCAGCAGTTCTCGATTAAACCTTTCAAAACAAATTGGAGCTGATATTACTCTGAATCCTTTAAAGGATGATGTTATAAAGTATGTATTGAACGAAACCAATCAGGTGGGAACAGATATCATCATTGATAGTTCTGGAAGTGTTCCTGCAATAATAGATGGCTTTAAATATTTGCGGAAAGGAGGCGTTGTCATATTAGCTGGCTTACCATCCGAAAAAGCAGAAATTGATTTAAGTGTCGATGTTGTTTTTAAGGAAGCCAGGATTATGGGTATTCATGGCAGAAGGATGGATGATACATGGACAAAGATGAAAAGTCTCTTAGAAAATAATAAGTTAAATGTAATTGAAGTTGTTAGTCATGAAATGCCTTTAAGTGAATTTGAGACAGCATTTGACTTACTAAAAAAAGGAGAAGGAAGTAAAATTATTTTATTACCTTAATGAGGAGGAAAATTAATTATGTTAAAAAGAGTATTAAGTTTTGTTTTAATTTTTGTATTAGCACTTTCCCTTGCGGCTTGTGGTGGCGGTGGCGATGTTGTTGAAGATGGTGACAACGAAGCACCTGCAGTAGACGCAAAAACATTGAAACTAAGTATCACAATAAGTGAAAATTCTACTTGGTATGAAGGTGCCATGAGATTCAAAGAGATTATTGAAGAAGAAACTGAGGGCCGATACTTAGTTGATATCTATCCCAATGAGCAATTAGCTGGTGGAAACCAAATGAAGGGTATAGAAAACGTTCAAACTGGCGTAACAGATGTAGACATCCATTCAACAATCGTTTACACAATTGTTGATGAAAGATTTACTGCACTTAACATGCCTTGGATGATTCCAACCTATGAAGAAGCAGACGCAGCTATTAACGGAGAAGGCGGAGAAATGATCTTTGAGATCGCAAGAGATAATGGTGTTATACCTTTGGCTCTAGGTGAATCCGGTTATAGACAGTTTACAAATAATGTAAGACCT
Source organism: Clostridia bacterium (assembly GCA_016278615.1). Taxonomy (GTDB): domain Bacteria; phylum Bacillota; class Clostridia; order Peptostreptococcales; family JAAYPU01; genus Soudan-22. The sequence continues at coordinate 61,483 of JADQBM010000006.1, forward strand.
ATCACAAAACCTTCAGATCTTGAAGCATTAAAAATACGTGTTCCTGGAATCAAAATGTTCTTAGACTTATTTGGTATGCTTGGGGCAGATCCTACAGCAATGAATTTTGCAGAAGTATTTACAGCTCTACAGCAAGGTACTATTGATGGTCAGGAAAATCCTGTAGACATTATTTCTTCATCTAAACTTGATGAAGTGCAAAAATACTTAACCCTTTCAAATTATGTTTATGACGCACTTTTAATGAGTGTTAGCACCAATCTATGGGATTCATTAAGTGACGAAGACAAAGCTATTTTTGAAGCAGCAGGACAAGAAGCTATGGCTTATCAAAAAGAAAGAGCTAGAATTGTTAATGATGAAAAAGTAGCTGCTCTAAGCGAGACAATGGAAGTTAATGAATTGTCAGCAGAAGAAATAGCTGTATTCCAAGATGCTATGGTTCCATTATATGAACAATGGGTAGAAATTTTGGGTATGGACCTTATGAAAGCTTTCGGATACCAAGAATAATCCTGTTTGATTATAATGATTTAACATTTGTTATCAAACCTTTAATAACTATAGAGCACTACAAAGCTTTTATGCTTTGTAGTGCTACTCTTTAAGAGGAGGAAAGCAAGTGATCAAAATTTATAATAAGTTAGAAGAACTATTATTGGCAGCGTCTTTAATTGTTATGGTCTCGGTTAATTTTCTTAATGTTGTTTCTCGTTACTTTATCCATGCCTCCATATCATTTACAGAAGAATTGTTAATGCTGTTATTGATTTGGAACACAATGATTGCATCTGCCCTTGCCTTTAAATATAAAGCACATCTGGGCTTAAGTGCTCTTACAGACTTATTTCCACAAAAAGTTCAAAAATATGTTGTAGTACTTACTTCAGGTGCTACCATAGTATTAATGGGTGCTCTGTTGAAATTTGGCATTGACATGCTTAAAAACCAATTTAAATTTAATATCAAAACTCCAGTATTGGAAATGCCTGAATCAATTATTAGCTTTGCCATTCCAGTAGGCGCAACACTTATCATCCTAAGGGTCATTGAAGCAGGGTATCATGAAATCAAAGGTTTAAAGGAAGGAGAGAAATAATGGGATTCATTTTATTTGGATTATTTGCAGCTTTTATTTTTGTTAATATACCTATATCTATTTCCTTAGGATTATCGGCTATTATTACCATAATACTATTTGATTTTCCTTTAATAATTTTCCCTTCCGCCATGTATTCTGCTATAGGCAAATTTAGTTTGCTTGCCATACCTTTTTTTATTCTTGCTGGAGTTATTATGGAAAAAGCTGGGATATCAAAAAGATTGATTCATTTTGCCAATGTATGTGTGGGGCATTATAAAGGCGGCTTAGCTATCGTAACTGTAATTGTGGCATGTTTTTTTGCGGCAATCTCAGGTTCTGGACCTGCTACAGTAGCGGCATTAGGTGCAATACTGATTCCTGCTATGGTCCATGAAGGTTATGATAAGGGAATGGCCTCGGCATTAATGGCTTCATCAGGAGGAATAGGAATCGTTATCCCACCAAGTATTGCTTTTGTCGTATATGGTGTATTAGCGGAAGTATCCATCGGTAAATTATTTATTGCCGGTATCATCCCAGGTCTTCTAATGGGATTATCTTTGATAATAGTCAGTTTGTTTATGCTTAGAAAGAATAAAAACTTAAAAAAGAGAGAAAAGGCTACATGGAAAGAAATAGGCAAAGCCTTTTTTGATGCGTTTTGGGGGCTTATGACGCCTATTATTATTTTAGGTGGTATTTACGGTGGATTTGTAACACCCACTGAAGCAGCTGGTGTTGCGGTAGTTTATGGATTATTAGTGGGTCTATTCATTTATAAAGAGATAAAAATAAGAGACTTATATAAATTATTAGTTGAGTCTTCTATAGCTTCAGCAACCGTTATGTTTATTATTGCCAATGCCAGTGTGTTTGCATGGATACTTACAACAGGTCGGATAGCAAATAACATGGCTACCACACTAATGGATCTGACAACCAGCAAAATCGGATTGCTATTATTGATGAATTTGATTTTCCTTATTGCTGGATGTTTTATAGATGCAATTTCTGCATTTTATATCTTAGTTCCTATATTGTTACCTGTTATACTCGCCATAGGTGTGGATCCCATATTATTTGGTGTTTTCATGACCGTAAATTTAGCCATAGGTTTAGCAACGCCTCCTGTGGGCATAGATCTATACGTGGCCTGTAACATCTCGAAAATACCATTAAAAGAAATTTCTTATAAAGTATTACCCTTTATTTTTGCCATGTTAATTGCATTACTATTAATCACATTCGTTCCACAAATTTCACTATGGCTACCTGAATTTATGGGTATGTAATTTGGTTAAATGCATTAGCAAATCTTTAATATAAAGAGAGATAAAATGATTAGTGGGATAAACAGCATACTGACAATTTTCATTATGGTAGGGGTAGGTTTTTTCTTTACAAAGAGGGGATGGTTCAATGATGAGATTGGCCAATTGTTTTCTCAGATTGTAATTAGAATTGGAATCCCTGCTATGGCAATCGTAAATATAAGCACAAGTTTGCAAAGGGGCACTTTATTTTCATCACTTCAATATGTTTTCATTGCTATGTTAAGCATGTTGGTTTTATTCGTGATATCCGCTTTTATTGCAAAATTTTTAAAGATTAATAAAGAAAAGAAAATGATTTTTATTCTCATTTTTACTTTTTCTAATAGTTTTTTTATTGGAATACCTGTCAATGTGGCCATATTTGGAGAAGATAGTTTGCTTTATGTTTTTCTTTTCTTCATGGCAAATAACATCACATTTTGGACATTGGGTGCTTATGCACTTGCAAATGCAAAAAATAAGAACAAAACCAATTTAAAGAGTTTTTTATCTAATGCAAAAAGAGCAATTACTCCCGGATTAATTGCAATATTAACGGGTTACTTAATTGTATTGATAGATATTAAATTACCCTATTTTTTATTTGAAGGCCTAAGATATTTAGGTAACTTATCCATTCCGCTATCCATGATTTTTATTGGAATCGATTTGGCTTTGACAAAAAAGAAAGATTTGACCATTGATACGGCAGCCGTTGTTGGACTTGTAGGAAGATTTGTAATCAGCCCTATAGTCGTTATCCTGATAATGATCCCTTTTGGAATATCAGGTCTGCCCTATAGTGTATTTATATTAGAAGCAGCTATGCCAGCTCAGGCGAATACTGCAATAGCAGCCAAATATTATGATGTGGAGTCAGAATATGCGTCTGCAATGGTGGGATTATCCACTATTGTTAGTATGATCGCCATTCCTATATTTGCACTATTACTATAAGCTTTTCTCCCCTCATTTATATAAATTAATGCGACTGCCCTTAATAAGGGCAGTTTTGCATTGTAATCTAAATTTAAGAGAACTGATTTTCTCAGTTGCAAATGAGAAAAAATGTTTACAGTTTAATATAAAAGGTGTAAAATTACACTAAGGAGTTGATGCTTGATATGAACAGAGAAGGGTTTATAAAAAAAGCAGATGAAAAGTTAAAAATGATACGAATTGAAAATGATTACACACAAGATAAAATGGCAGAAGCTTTGGGCACATCAAAAAAAACGCTGATTCAAATTGAAAAGGGTAGGGCTTCTTTAGGATGGTCTGGAGCGGTAACCTTATGTACCATTTTTAAAAATAGCGAAGTCTTAGAAATGACCTTTGGGGGACCACCTCATGATGTGATACTTTTGTTGGCTTTTGACAATTATGAAAGCTACGATAAAACAATGGGTGGAAAAGTCTGGTGGAAAGATATAGAAAAAAGAGGCAAATACAAAGTGCAACAAAATATCATTACTCAACATTATAGGATTTTAGACAGTGTTGAAAGAAAAATCTGTTCCTCTTTTGATTACAAATATATTAAAAAAAGATTATTGGAACTTACTTAAAAGGTTACTTTAGAAATAAAATCATGAAGAATGCAACGAGGTAAAATAATGTTGACTTTTATGAAAGCCTATATTAAATCAATGCGACTATATTACTCATTTATAACTGGTATTTCTGGATGGATTGGTATTGCATTTTATGAACATATTGCTACCTCTCCTTACCAAACAATCGAAGTCCTTCCATCAACTGAGAAAAAGGCAGTCATATTAATTATGTTATTTCTAAGCTGGGGAATCAACCAAATTATCAATGATTATTTAGGGCTTAAAGAAGATAGAATTAATGCACCACAACGGCCTATGGTTACAGGAGAATTAGATTTGCACAAATCTTTATTGGTTTCTTTTTTATTACTGACCATGACTTTTATAATTACATTCTTTTTATTGGAACCTCTGGCTTTGATTCCTTTAATACTCGGCATTTTATTAAATGTTTTATACGAACATGCAAAAGGGTATGGACTTTTAGGGAATATAGTATTTGGATTAATGATTTCAATGTGCGCGGTATTCGGATTTCTTGCAGCAGGGCCGACACAGTCTCCCTATTTTACTGAAAGTCGTGTTTCAATTCTTCTTTTAGTCATTATACTCAATGGACTCATGACCTTTTACACTTACTTTAAAGACTATGAAGGGGATAAGGCTGCAGCTAAAAAAACCCTTGTAGTGAAATTTGGAATTGAAAGATCAAGAATTGTCGCAGTTATTTCATCTTTTATTCCTGCGGCTGCTTTTATACTGCTATATTCTAATGATTTTATTATGGCAAGAGTAAATACTATGTTTCTGATTTTAGCCGGATTAACACTTTTTTTAGAAATATGGACTGGATATCTTTTTTATAAAAACCCTGAGGGGGAAAGAACTTATTATTCATTGGCTGTTAATTTTAGAGCTTGCACCTGTGGCCAGGCGACACTTATCGCTTTATTTAATACAGAACTTGCCATGCTTTTATTCTTAGTTTCATATATATTTGTAGGATTATTATTTGATTTACATGCAAATCCAAAATCATAAGATCTAAAGAGTTCATTAAGTTAGAATTATTGGGAGTTTTAAAATGAAAGTATTTAAGGCAAAAAAAATCGGAACATGTCTACTAAAAAACAGATTAATTCGTTCTGCAACCTTTGAAGGCATGTGTGACTCAAATGGCTTTCCCCTACAGGCCTATGAAGAGTTATACACTAAGTTGGTAGCAGGAGGTGTAGGGGGTATTATTACTGGCTTTGCTTATGTTTCTCTAGAAGGAAAAGCCATGCAACCCGGTCAAGCAGGTATGGATTCCCAGTCAAAAATTCCCTACTTTAAGTCCATCACGGACAATGTCCACAAATATAATAGCAAAATTTTCATGCAATTGGCCCACACTGGCCGCCAGACCAGAAAAAAGGAAACCAAACAGGATGTTTGGGGCGTATCAAGAAAGAGATCCTTGTATTTTTTACAAAGGCCAAAAGTATTAACGTCTTCTGAAATCTATACAATCATAAATCAGTTTGCACAATCCGCCTTATACGCAAAAATGGCGGGTTTTGATGGGGTACAGTTACACGCCGCTCATGGATATCTGATTCATCAATTTATTTTACCATCCATTAACAATAGAAGAGACGAATTTGGGATACCAGAAGGTTCCAACATCGGCACAAGATTCTTAGAATTGGTTATTGACGCCATTAGGATTCAATGCGGAAATGACTTTCCGTTACTTGTAAAAATAAGTGGTGGCGTAGATTATTGTCATCCATTTACCCCAGTGCAATTCAAAAACCTTATAGGTTTCTTGGATTCAAAAAAAGTGGATGCCATTGAAATTAGTTATGGGACTATGGATTATGCTCTAAGTATCTTTAGAGGTGAAATACCTAAGCAGACCATTTTAGAGCATAATCCTATTTATAAAACCAATCATCCTTTTAAAAAAGTAGTCTTTAACGCATTGATTTATCCTTTTATGTCATTAAAAATAAAGTCCTTTACACCTCTTTATAATATTGAGTATGCTAAGTTGGCAAAAGAGATTACGAAGATTCCTATTATTTGTGTTGGCGGAGTTCGAAAAGGCCAAGAAATTATATCTTGTATTGAGAATAACTCTGTTGATTTCATGAGCTTATGCAGACCACTTATTTGCGAACCTGATTTTATCGAAAAATTGAAAAAAGATGAAAATTATATTTCAAAATGCACAAATTGCAATGTATGTGCAATTATGTGTGATGCCTTAGAACAGACTAAGTGCTATAGGAGGCTACTATGAATTTAGAAGAGCGCATTATCACAACATTAAAAAACAACATGGAACGACTCCAAGAGATAAATATAGAAAGCAAATTAAAAGAAGATCTTGCATTGGATTCATTTGATATATTGATGGTTATATCTGCATTAGAAGATGAATTTTCAATTACGATCAATGAAGAAGACTTTTCAGAGGTTGTTACTGTAGGTGATATCGTAGACAGAATGAGAGCAGTAAATAAGAAAGATAAAGATAAAAGATAATAGTTTAGGATGATTTTGCAACTCTTGTAGCAAAATCTTCATTTTAAACTTTTTGCTTTGAACCTGATAGTAAAGGAGAAATGTATGGGTTTTGAGAGTTTTTATAAGAGATTTGATGTTGATGAAAGGGTTGCGAATGTAGCCGGCTTTAATCCGTATTATATGGAAATCGACTCTGGATTAAATGAAAAGATATGGATGAATGGCAGACAAATCATTAATCTTGCTTCAAATAATTACCTTGGCTTAGCAACAGATGAAAGGGTAAAGGAAGCCATTATTTCAGCAGTTGAAAAATATGGCGCATCTTTGTGTGGAACGCCCATATCAACGGGATATGTTGATTTGTATAAAAGGCTGGAATACTCATTGTCAAATTTTGTTAGGCTTGAGGATACCATCATACTTCCTTCATGCTATCAAGGAAATAATGGATTATTTGTTTCCATTGCAAAAAAGGAAGATCTTATCATTGTTGATCGCTTTGCACATTCCTCATTGATTCAAGGGATTAAGGCTGTTGGCTGTAAGATCAGACCTTTTCTACATAATAATTTAGAACATCTTGAAGGTATTTTGAAACGCTCACAAGATTATAAGCAAATCTTTGTTGTTACGGAATCTGTATTCTCAACAGATGGGGATATCTCACCCTTTAAGGAAATTATCGATCTATGTGAAAAATACAACGCCTTACCAATCATAGATGATTCCCATGGCATTGGTGTGTTGGGGAATACAGGAAAAGGCATCCTTGAAGAGGAAAACATTATTAACTTCAAAGGCATTTATACCGCTTCCCTTGGTAAGGCCCTGGCCAATTCGGGAGGGATGATAAGTGGTAAAAAAGAGATTATAAACTACCTGAAATATTACTGTCCTCATTTGGTTTATTCTACTTCACTTACACCCTCAATCTTGGCAGGTATAGAAGCCGTGTTAAAGATTGTATCCTCAGAATTTGAATCATTAAAAAATAAATTGTATTCAAATAAACAAATTCTATTTGCAAGTCTTATGGAGGCAGGATTTGAAACAACTGAGTGTATTGCTCCAATTAATAGCATTAAAACACAGAGCAAAGAAAATACTTTTAAAACAGCAAAAAGCTTTTTTGAGAAGGGCATTCTTTCAACCCCTTTTATTGAACCCTCTGTTCCTGTAAACCAAGGCTGTATAAGACTCATTGCAGGGGCCAATCTGACTCAGTCTACTATTGAAGAAGCCTGTGAGATTATAAAGAGTGTGAGGAAGACATGAAATATTTTCTTATCTTGAACCCTGGTTCTAAGGGAGGAAAAAGCAGAAAAAAATTCAAAACGATACTGGATATCTTGGAAGAGAACAATATTTCTTATGATTACAAGATAACCACAACCCTTGAAGATGCCACTGTTTTTTCAGCAGAAGCCAATCAAAAAGGTTATGATGTCATTGTATCTGTAGGTGGTGACGGAACGATTAATAGAGTCATCAATGGATTTTTTGATCCTTATGGCAAAAGAATATCCCATTCAAAATTAGGCGTCATCTACACGGGAACAAGCCCTGATTTCTGCAAAAGCTATCATGTTCCTTTAAAAATCGAAAATGCAATGGGTGTATTGATTTCGGCCAAAAGCAAAAAAATTCAGATTGGCAAAATAAGTCATGCTTTACATTTTGAAAAAATCTTAGAGGGTCAAGCTTTGCCAATTAATTACCACCCCATGAAAACCAGCTACTTTGCATGCTGTGCCAATATTGGTATAGGTGCTTCACTTGCTAAGAATGCAAATAGTGGCATCAGAAAGTGGTTGGGGGATTACGGTGGAACCTTTATTTCTCTTATTAAAGCATTAAAAAAATACGAAGCTTCAAGTTTTACAGTAACCTTAGATGGAAAAAAGCAAATCCTCCAAAAAGTTTATAATATAGGAGTAGGCCGAACGACTTTTATTGCCTCTGGAATAAAAGTTAAAAACAATTTACAACCAGGTGATGGTCTTTTTTATAATCTTATAATTAAAAACATAAGTTTTTTTAATTGCCTTGGTATATTAAAAAAAATATATAGTGGAAAAGATATTATCAATGGACCTATTATTGCATTGAAATATGCAAAAGTCATAGAAATTTACGGGTGCAATAAGAATCCTGAGTTGGAGTTTGACGGTGATGCAAGTGGTTATCTTCCATGCCTGATAGAATCAACTCGAGACCCATTGGACTTAATTTGCGAGGTGCAAAATGAGTAAAGAGAAAGAAATGATTGAAATCATCAACAAACACATGCCGAAAAGTCCAACACAGTTGAATAAATTGTTTGAATCAGATGCTGAAATCATCGATTTTCAAAGCAAAAGACTTGCCTATAGCATGGATGAATTTTCCGAAGAAGATTTATTATCAGATGAAGACGCCTATACCCTTGGGTGGAATATGGCAGTGGGGTGTATAAGTGATATCTTGGCCAGCGGCGGAAATCCTAAGTATTATGCCCATAGTCTTGCAGTTAATCGCACATGGACAAAGGAATATATTGAAAAGCTTTCAATGGGAATAGGCAAGGCTCTAGAAGAAGCGGGAATGTCCTTTATTGGGGGAGATTTTAGTATTGCAAAGACTTGGCGATATACAGGCTCCATAATCGGTGAACTTATAGGAAATCCCTTATTAAGGCGTGGAGCAAAAGTTGGAGATCTAATATTTATTTCCGGCAGAATAGGCGCTGGAAATATTGATGCCGCTCTTAAGCTTTATTGGGATAACCCAAGAGACATTAAAATACCTAAACAGTTTAAGAGTCGGTTTAAACTTCGAAAAAATGAGGCGTTATTAATCAAAGAATTTGCTCATTGTTGTATAGATACAAGTGATGGCGTTTTAAGTGCACTTAAGGCAGTATCTGACATCAATGAAACTGGCTATAAAGTGAGTTATTTACCCTATAAAAAGAGGGGCATCTTCCTTGCGAAATTACTAAATCTGCCCAAAGAATTGTTATTTTTTGGGGGATGTGGCGAGTACGAGCTACTTTTTACTATTAGCAAAGAGGCATCTGAAGATTTTTTAATTCAATCCAAGAAAAGAAATTTTAAATTTTATAAAATTGGCGAAATAAAAGAAAAAGACATTCAGTTATTGCATACTAAAGAGAAAGAAATTGATTTAAATTTATATGATTTATGTGCAAGAGACTATGAAAACCCCAAAGATTATTTGAAGGATGCGATTCATTTTTTGCATGTTAAATAAGAAAGATGGCGTTTATTATGAAGCGAAGAGTTGTTATTACAGGAATAGGTCCTGCAACAGCTATAGGGATCGGGAAAGAAGAATTATTCCAAAGTGTCTTGGAAATGAAAACATGCATTTTAAAGATACCAGATTGTTATGAAAAGAATTATACTTTTAAGTCTCGTTATTTTGTTCCCAAGCCTGTGTTTTCCTTAGTGGATTATGGTATTCCTAAATCCTCTGAATATATTATGGAGGAGATCTCACGACTTTCAGTTCTGTGTACAAGGTTGGCTCTGGAAGATGCAAAGTTTAAAATCAAGAAAAGGGGTCAATTTTTTGAAGTGGTGGATTGCCCAAAGAACTCTATGACGATACTTGGCATAGGGATGAGCAGTCTTCAGACAGCTTTTGATTCTTATACAGCTCATAATACAGAAAATAGCAAGAATCGTTTTAATCGGATGGTGATTCCCATGTTGATGCCAAACTCAGCATCGTCTTGGGTATCTATTGTATATGGTACAAATGGTTTTAATTATACGGTAAACGCTGCCTGTGCATCTGGAAGTCTGGCAATAGGTGAGGCTTATTCCAATATCCTAAATGGCAAATGTGATGTGGCCATAACCGGTGGGGTTGAAGCTCTGGCTGAAAAAGAGGGTGCTGTTATGAGAGGCTTTGACATGCTCACAACTCTTACAAAATCAAAAGATGGCAAACCTTTACCTTTTTCAAAACAACGAAGCGGATTTTTATTTAACGAGGGCGCAGGATGCGTTCTGATCCTTGAAGAACTCCAAAATGCTCGCAAGAGAGGCGCTGATATATACGCGGAAATAGTGGGATATGAAAGTTCCAGTGATTCACATCATATTGTTCAGATGGAACCTTCAGGACAAAACATTGCTATGCTCTTTGAAAAGCTAACTAAGGGAATAAAGATTGATTATTTAAACGCCCATGGAACAGCAACCCTTTCCAATGATGAAATTGAAGCTAAAATCATTCAAGATTTGTTTGGAGACAAAAGCACCCAACCCACTATAAATTCAACAAAAGGTATTTTAGGACACAGCATCGGTGCAAACGGAGCCATAGAGGCTGCCGTAACAGCTATGTCAATAAAAAATGCCTTAATACATGGGAATCTAACAACAGACCCAATGGACAACTTAAATCTTCCCATGACAACCATTGAAGCTAAAATCAAATATGCTATTTCCGCTTCATATGGCTTTGGGGGACATAATGTCTTATTATTATTGAAGAGGTTTGAAGAAAATGAATAATGTAATGATTACAGGTGCCACTGGCTTTATTGGCAGTCACATTGTCCGAATTTTTTGTGAGAATCAGATTCATGTGGGTTGTTTAATGAGAGAAACCAGCAATAGAAAGAACCTAAATGGACTGCCAATAGAAATAAAGATTGGCGATATAAGAGAGGGCGAAGGGATAGAAACTGCATTTCAAGGATACGATTGTGTCATTCATAATGCTGCAAAAGCAGAGGACTGGGGACATTATGATGAATTTTTTCAAACAAATGTGATGGGAACATTAAATGTATTAAGAGCATCTGTAAAAGCAGGTGTTAAGAATATCATTTTAACTGCTTCTAATTCCGTTTATGGAGAAGAAAACAGTTTTATTGTAAAAGATGAGAATTCACCCTACAAGTCTCACTACAAATATTTCGGAGATGGTGTTTTCCCGTGCAAATTGAATTATTATCGCGATACCAAGGCCTTGGCAAAAAAAGAAGCCATAAAATTTGCTAAAGAACATGATTTGAACCTTACGATCATAGAGCCTGTTTGGGTTTATGGCGAAAGGGAATTCAATACTGGGTTTTATGAGTATATTAAGACAGCTGGAACCGGCATTGTGTTTTTGCCAGGATCGAAAAAAAATAAATTTCATGTTGTGTATGCAGGGGATCTCGCCAGGGCCTACCTTGCTGCGTATAAGAAACACTTGGTAGGCATCAACTGTATACTTATTGGAAATGAAAAAGCTGAAAGCATGGACAAAATCTATAGACTGTTTTGCTTAGAAGCTGGAATTAGAAAGCCTTTCAATATCCCAAAGATCCTAGTATATCCAATAGCATTTAAACTAGAGTTACTCTACACGATATTTCGCGCTAAGAAACCACCCCTTCTAACCCGGGGAAGGGTCAATATGTTTTATGATAATATCGAGTTCTCAGTTAAAAAAGCAGAGGAACTTCTGGGGTTTACAAACCAATATACTTTAGAGGAAGGAATCAAAAAAACAGTTGCTTGGTATAAGGAGCAGAAGCTAATTTGATACAAGTGATAGGAAACTGGAAAATGAAGATAAAAGATAATAGATAATAGATAACAGTTAAGGATGATTTTGTTCCAAAATCTTCGTTTTAATTTAAAAGAGTAAGAAGATGCGTAGAGACGACCCTTGCGGTTGTCCGTATGAGATAAAAGAGTATTTGTCATCGCGAGGAGTATAGCGACGTGGCGATCTATCATAAAGCAAAATAAAGGTAACTGTAGGGGCTGGTCCTGTGCCTGCCCGAACAAGATTCAGGTTTATTATTCAAATGAAGATTTTGTGTAACAAAATCCTTCCTAAACTATTATCTGTTATCTATTACCTATAAGGGAGATTATTATGATAAAAACAAATAATGTCACTGGGATTCATAAAAATTTATTTAATTTGAAATTGAAAATCTTTGTTTTCTTTTATTTCATTCCTGAGTTTATTAAAGGAAATATTTCATTAAAAAGATATACGCTCTTTTTAAAAAGACTTTTACTTTTCCTTGCAAAGATGCAACACAATAAATTTGTAAAAATCGGAAGCAAAACTCGAATGAATTTATATGTCCCGGGTTTTGCTTCAAAAGCATTTCTCACGGCCTGTAAGAAATTTTTACAATTTGAAAATCAAATGCCTTGTACAACGGTTTTAATATCCATTACTTCTTCTTGTACATATCACTGTAGCCATTGTTATCAAAAACTCGATAAAGGCAAAGATGTGGATTTAAACTTATTGATTCCAATTGTGAAAAAACTTCAAGACAGGGGCATTGCTTTCTTCAATATTGAAGGAGGGGAGCCATTTTTAGTCTATGACAGATTAAAAAGTATCTGCACATCCATTGATGAGAGATCAGAAATCTGGATAAACTCAACGGGTGTTGGAATTACCATAGAGAGACTAATGGAATTGAAAAAAATGAATGTTACTGCTATCATGTTTTCTTTACATAGTTCTCAGCGGGATATTTTTAATGATTTTATGGGGGATGATTCTGCGTGGGATACACTTGAATCCGCTATTCATCTATGTCATGAAGCAGGCTTAGGAGTTACCTTTAATTCATGTCTTATGAAAGATGATTTTTACAACGGGAATTTTGAAAAAATCATGGAAACTACTAAAAAATATAACGCCTCCTTGGTTCAAATCATAAAGCCAAAGCCTTCCGGCGGATGGCTTGAAAAAGAAGATATAGAATTTACTCAAATGGATATAGACGATATTAAGAAAAAGGTTCTTCGATACAATTCCCAGCATAAGTTTAAAGAATACCCTTCGATTTTTGCTCAGATTATTGAAGAGGATAAAGATGTTTTTGGCTGCACAGCGGGTGGAATAGACAGGTTTTATATCAATGCAAAAGGAGACATTCAGCCATGTGAGTTTCTAAACATATCTTTTGGGAACATAAGAGAAGAAGATTTCGAAACCATCTATAATAGAATGAGAAATTCTTTTGAGTGGGGAGGGGATTGCATGATTTGTGAGAAATATGCTAAGGAAGTTCGTGAAATCTTTAAAGATAATCATTTATCATCCTTACCCCTTTCTTCAACACTATCTGAAAAGATTTATGGTTCATGGGATAGAGGTGACAAGACGGAATTGTATGAAAAGCTGGAAGAGATTAAAGGATAGATATCAGAAAATAGATAACAGATAATAGATAAGGGATAGATAAGAGATAACAGATAATAGATAAGAGTTGAGGAGGATTTTGCATGAAATAGGCAAAATCTTCTTTTGTTTAGATTAATACCTTTTGTTTAGGGTAATCTAATAAGTGAGAAGTTGTAAAAATAACAACGTAAAGGAGAATTTCTATGAGTGCAATTGCAGTAGGTGTAGACGCACCGAACTTTACTGTAAAGGATCAGAATAACAATAATATAAGCTTATCAGATTTAAGAGGAAAAAAGGTTCTCTTATCTTGGCATCCTTTGGCCTGGACTCCAGTTTGTACCGATCAAATGCGAGGATTAGAAACCAATTTTCAAGAATTTCTTAATCTAAACACAGTACCCCTAGGTTTTAGTGTAGACTCTCAGCCTTGCAAAGCAGCATGGGCTACAGCACTACAAATTCATTATGTTAGTCTTCCGGCTGACTTTTGGCCTCATGGTAAAGTTGCACAGGAATATGGCATATTTAACGACAAGATAGGGGTATCTGAGCGTGCCAATATCATTATAGACGAAAATGGCAAGGTAAAATGGGTGAAAGTTTACCCACCGGGACAACTTCCGGATATTAATGAGGTTTTGCAGGTTTTGGGAGAAGCGTAAAGAAGAAAGATTAAAAAGATAGATAAAAGATTAAAAAGATAGATAAAAGATAAGAAGATAGATAAGAGAAAAAGATAGATAAGAGATAACAGATAATAGTTAAGGTTGATTTTGCAACAACTGCTAGCAAAATCTTCATTGATTTATAAGTTCAGTGAGGTAGAGTAAAATCTATCTCGTTTTTTTATCTTAAAGATACTCCAGGGACATTCCTTAAAAAGATAGACCCTTAAGCGAAAGGTGTGTCCCTTTACCTTTAATTTGAGTCCTTTAATTGAAATTTACTGCAAAACGGGCGCAAACCTGCTAATAAATACATTAAACATCTCTTACGTGTTGGAACTTAGAATGTATGAGGAACAGGGTGCAAAAGTGGGGGAGATACTTGGTTTAAAGCGAAAAGATATATATCGTTACATTATTTTACATTAATTGTTAATTTTATGCTATTATAATATTAAATAATCTTTATTGTCACAACAAATTTGTTGTGATAATATGTATAAAAGAGAGGTAAGATGAAAATACATGCTTATACTACTAAAGGTGGTAAGAATGAAATATTCGGTTACTTAAATAGTCTACCAAATAAGGAAAAAGCTGAAGGCTATACAATTATTTCAATGTTAGAAGAAAAAGGTATGGAATTACTTAACATTTTGAATACACGGCAACTTCAAGGTAAGATTTGGGAAATTAAATTCTATAGACATAATAGAATAATGTATATTTTAATAGATGAAGAAAATATTTTTTTACTACATGCTTGTAAGAAGCAAAAAAACAAAGCAGAAAAGAAAAATATAAATATAGCCGTTCAAAGAGCGAAGGAGATTTCACCTACTGTTTCTGCAGAATAAGTCCATGAGTAAACATGTAAGGAAAGGAGAAAAACAAATGCCTTTTGAGCGTATTAATATTAAAGAATCCATTTCCCAGGAATGTGGAAAGAATGAAGAGTTCAGAGAAGCTTACAATGAAATGATGGAAGAATATAAATTAATTAGTTATGTGGTAAAAGCTAGAAAAGCAAAAGGATTAACCCAAGAAGCCTTAGCAAAAGCAATCGGTGTTAAACAACAAGAAATTTCCAGATTCGAGAATAGAAAACATATGCCGACTTTATCTAATTTAACAAAAATTTTAGATGGTTTAGATTTGCAATTAAGCATTACTCCTAAAAAAAGATAGTGTTTTGTAAAACAAAATAAGAAACGTTGCTTTTCTTGAGGTGGGTTAAAAATCTATCTCATTTTTTTATCTTAAGGATCGCCCAGGGACATTCCTTGGAAAGATAGACCCTTAAGCGAAAGGTGTGTCCCTGTACCTTAAATCTCTTCTTGTTTTGCAAACGAACCCTTAAGATAAGGTTAAGCTTCAGCATAGACGCGGTGCGCTAAGTCCTTGCAAATTGTGATGTAGGGACCGGTTCTGTAGTAAATAAGATACCCTAGGGACATTCCTTAGAAAGATAGACCTCTAAGGGAAAGGTGTGTCCCTTTACCTTTATATTTACTGCAAAACAAGCGCAAACCTGCTAATAAATACATTGAACATCTCTTACGTATTGAAACTTAAAATGTATGAGAACAGGGTGCAAAATGAAAAGCAAGAATACTTAAGAGAGGTAGCCCCCAGGCATTCTAAATCAACTTTTGCACACAAAATAGTGAGTTGGATGTAATAGTTCAAGGGGGAGACGTTCAATCTATTTCTTCTTGTTTTGCAAACGAACCCTTAAGGTAGGGTTAAGCTTCAGCATAGACGCGGTGCGCTAAATCCTTTCAACATATGATGTAGGGACCGGTTTTGCAGTAAATGATATTTAAGTTCTTTAAAGGAAATTTACTGCAAAACAGATGCAAACCTGCGAATAAATAGATTAAACATCTCTTACGTATTGGAACTTAGAATGTATTAGAAACAGGGTGCAAAAGTTAAATTTAAACAAAAAGATTATAGGATGAACCTATAATCTTTTTCTTGGTGCCGAAGGCGGGACTTGAAGACGGGCGGCCGTCTGCCGATCTTTTGTGTCATGTTTGTATTGATGATGTTGTTTATTTGATTTCTATATAGCATTTGAAAGTGTCCGCTTCTTTACGCGGGTTCTTCGCACCCACCTTTCAGACAATTAAAAAATCATAGGATAACCCTATGATTTTTTAATTGGT
Source organism: Clostridia bacterium (assembly GCA_016278615.1). Classification (GTDB taxonomy): domain Bacteria; phylum Bacillota; class Clostridia; order Peptostreptococcales; family JAAYPU01; genus Soudan-22. The sequence goes on from JADQBM010000006.1 coordinate 77,959, forward strand.
GCCGAAGGCGGGACTTGAACCCGCACGTTGTTACCAACACTGGATTTTGAGTCCAGCGCGTCTGCCAATTCCACCACTTCGGCAAGTCACTTAACAATAATAGCATATTCCATATAAATATTCAAGAAAAATTAAATTCTATATTATGTAAAAAAATAAAGGAATTTGAATTTTTTAGGAGAATATAAATAATTCATAAGGGGGGATAGAATTGTCTAATAAGCAGCTCTATAAATTAGCTTTCGGATTCTTCATGATTGTTATCTCTTGTTGTGTTTATTATTTTCAAGATATCAACAATCATGATTCTGAGATTGCAATTGATAGTGAAGGTTTTCAAGAAGAAGAAATGCAACCTCCTGAAATATTTGTAGATATCTCAGGGGAGGTCTTGGAGCCGGGATTTATCGAACTTCCATTCAACTCTAAGGTTTTTGAAGCTATTAATGTTGCAGGAGGTCTTTCAGAAAAAGCTAATATTAGAGTCATCAATGTGGTTCAGACGCTTACAGATGGTGAAAAGGTATTTATACCAAGCCAAGAAGAAGCAAATCAAATAAAAGGACTCATCCCTGTAAAAGATATTTTTGATGATAGAGGTGAACCCGTATATGTCAGTATCATCGGGGCAATTGATACGCCTTGTGTGGTTATTGCAAGTTCAGAGTGCCGAGTTATTGATGCCCTCGATGCTGCAGGGGGACCCACAATAAAAGCCGATATGAATCGAGTCAATCTCGCAGAAAGGCTTATTGATGGAATGAATCTTTACATACCAAAAAAAGGAGAAGATAACAAGACACTTAATCAAGTCAATATAAATACAGCCAGTCAACTTGAATTACAACAATTAAGTGGTATTGGGGAAGTGCTGGCAAGCGAGATTGTAAAATACAGAGATGAAAATGGTTTCTTTAAAAAAAGTGAAGACATCATGAAAGTCCCCGGCATAGGTCAAGGGAAATTTAATAATATCAAAGAAGATGTTTGTATTTATTAAAAAAGCCATCAAATAAATAACTAAAAATTACTAAAGAGTTTTGTATCATATGGCAAAATTCTTTTTTTATTGGCCTAAAAATCCCAAGATGTATAAAATTAGAAATAATTGCAAATAATACTTTCGAGACGAATTCTATGGTAATGCAATTTTTTATCAAAATATTTTATAAAAAGAAATTGTCTGTTTTAAAGAGGTGTTAAACATGTTTAATAGTAAAAGAAAAGGAAAATTGTTCAGTAAATTATTTGTTATAACCATTATTGCACTTTTTGTATATGGTTATATTTTAGATGAAGAAAATATGGATTATTTTAAAAATTTATATTCCAAAAATGAGCCGGATTCTAATGAAATGAATGACCCAAATAATGAAAGTCAAAATGCAGATTCAGCTAAAGATGAAGATCCAAATACCATAAATCCAGTTAATCAACCTTCAAATAATCTAAAAACACTTTCATCTGATACAAAACTTATATTCAAAACTTATAATAACGATAATAATGAAATTTCTACTCAAGAATTGGACATTCCTAAAGATTTAATCAATTTATCTATTGATGATGCAAAAGTTTACATTGCTGAGAATTACTCAAATTGGATTGTAAATGATATTAATCAGGATTATATTGAGGTATTTAAAACATCACAACAAGATGTCTTTGTTGAACCCTATTATCTTATTAAAGAAACAGAAGGGAAAATTTACATATATGAATTTAATGAAAAAGGGGAACAAAAAATGGTACAGGAAACTAATATCGTTTTCAATTTATTAAGTGAATCAGATCAAGCACTTTTTAAAGATGGAATCGTCAAATATGATATGGAAGAAGTCACAGAAATCATGCAAGATTTCGAAAGTTAATGTTTACTGAATTAATATTATGTAACCATTAGCAAAATCTGCAAAGCATAAACATTTATAAATAAGGCAACATTAATTTTAACAGATTATATGAGGAGAGTGATTTTTTTGTATAAGGTATCAAGATCAAGCCTTTTTTATATATGTTTGGTTTTCATGTTGTTTTTTTCTTTAAGTTTTTCTTACTATATTTATAGCATTCCAGATAATATTGATATTTTTGAGAATGAAACCAGGTCATTTCATCTCAACTTTCCTTTTTCTCTAAGTTTTAATGATTCGGAAGATATACTGGAACACTCGTATCTTAATCACACTGTGAGACATTCATATAACATTTCTCCTCTTCAATTAGGGAATTCTAATTTAAAACTCACTTTGTTTGGGAAAATCCCAGTAAAGGATATTGCAGTTAATGTTATTCCCGATTGTCAGGTAATTCCAGGAGGGCATTCCATAGGTGTGAAAATGAACATAAAAGGTGTTTTAGTTGTTGGAATGGAAGAAATTGAAAATAATGAAGGTAGTTTTATAAATCCCAGTTTAGAGGCAGGCCTTCAAATTGGCGATGTCCTCTTATCCATTAACGGTACAGATGTAACAAATTCTTCCCATGTCCAAGATTTAATAAATGATTCTTCCAAAGAGGTAAATGTAAGAGTGAAACGAAAGGATGAAATTTATAATTTCACTGTGCATCCAGTTTTTTCAAAATTAGATAATTCCTATAGAATTGGGCTCTGGGTTCGTGATAAAACGGCTGGAGTTGGCACTTTAACTTTTTTTAATGAAGCAAATAAGGCCTTTGGAGCTTTAGGACATGCCATTACGGATGTGGACACTGGGATTCTTTTTAATGTTCAGGATGGTGAAATATTAAACTCAAAAGTATTATCTGTACAACAAGGCAAATCAGGACATCCCGGCGAAATTAAAGGTATCTTTTATGAAGCAGACAAACCAATTGGCGCTTTGCGCTCAAATACTGAATTCGGAATTTTTGGTGAAATCTACAATAGTATTGAAAACCCTATGATTCATTCGTCTATACCTATAGGGTATCAAAATGATATTAAGAAAGGTAAAGCCCATATCTATACTACGCTTGAAGGAAACAAAATAGAAAAATTTGAAGTCTATATAGAAAAGATTAATTATCAAACGAAACCCGATACAAAAAGTATGATTATCAGAGTAACAGACGATCGCTTGCTTAATAAAAGCGGCGGGATAGTACAAGGCATGAGCGGAAGTCCAATTATACAAAATAATAAACTTATTGGAGCTGTTACCCATGTTTTTGTTAATGATCCCAGCAAAGGATATGGCATATTTATTGAATGGATGTTAAAAGCGTCTGAGCTCAATATAAACGAGGATCAGCTTGTGAATAACTTGAATATGGCAAACTAACTGTATTTTATTGTTACAAATAATATTTTTTATAATAATTATCAGTTATTGAGAAGGATTTTTTATCCAGTTGTCGAATATATAATTAAATCAACAAAAAACAAAAGGGGGGCGTATATTTATGGAACATATTAGAATAGGGATTGCTGACGATAATAATGATTTCTGTGATATTTTAACAGAATTCTTGGATCGTCAGCAGGAAATTGAAGTAATTTGGACTGCAAAAGATGGGTTAAATGCGGTGGATATGATATCTGAAAATGTACCAGATGTATTAATTCTGGATATTATCATGCCACATTTGGATGGACTTGGTGTTCTGGAGAAAATAGCAACGATGAATATAGAACAAGATTTAAAGGTAATTGTTCTATCTGCAGTAGGACAAGAATACATAACCCACAAAGCAATCAATATGGGTGCTGATTATTACATTGTTAAACCCTTTGATTTTAACACTCTTACCAAACGAATTTATCAATTAGCGGGAAAGGCAGATGGGCTCAGCCAGATTAATAAAAAGAATATATCAAAGTCATTATTTAAGTCACTTGGCAATGATTTACCAGATCTTGAAACAGACATTACAAGTGTCATTCATGAAGTAGGGGTCCCAGCACATATAAAAGGTTACCAATACTTAAGAGAAGCGATTACCCTTGTTGTTGGAAATATTGAATTATTAAGTGCTGTTACTAAGGAATTATATCCATCTATTGCTAAAAAATATAATACCACCCCAAGTAGGGTCGAACGAGCTATCCGTCATGCAATAGAAGTGGCGTGGAATAGAGGAAAAATTGATACCATTAATTCTTTATTTGGTTATACGGTTCATAACGATAAAGGCAAACCAACTAACAGTGAGTTCATAGCCATTATAGCGGATAAATTGAGACTGGAAAGAAAAGCTGTTTAAAAATAAAAAAAGGGTGTTAGCCCTTTTTTTTATTTTATAAAAAGTTATAATATAGATATCATAATAAATGGAGTGATTAATATGTTATCTAAAGAAAAGTTAAATCGTTTAAATTTTTTAGCACGAAAATCAAAAACCACACAATTATCAGATAAAGAGAAAGAAGAACAAGCTGAATTAAGAAATGAGTATTTATTAAAATTTAAAAGCAATTTTAGAAAACAATTAGAAAACATTGAATTTGTGGATGATAAATAATAAAAATAAATTTTGACAACAGCTTTTAACATTTTTTTTTGCTTATAGAGTTTATGATATATCTATCTCTTATAGAAAGGACTTTTTTCTTTGAATAGATATATGCAAAAACTCTTTTTCATTTTGTTATTTCTTTTAATGATTTTTAGCTTAAATTATTTCAGAACAGAAAGAATCAGCACTGTATTAGATGACATCATGTCAGAACGCATTGAAATTATTGAAAATACAGCATATGGAGAGCACTCCTATATGCATGCTGAGGATCTTTTAAGTGAAATCATTGATAATCCACTTTTACAATCAGATATAGAATTTTTAAAAGCTATAGATCAGAATCCAACAGAGCTGGATTTAGTTCGGGATATAGAAATCGGAAAGATTGAAAAAGTTCAAACACTAGATGATACAGTCACCCTTTGGGCCACCATTCTCTGGACTATGGAAGGACCTAATGGTACTTATTCTGAATTATCCACCTATGCTTTTGAAATGCTTAAAGATGGCAACACCTATATCTTGTGCGATTATTATCCAATAAATTATGAGCTCAAATAATAACACTTAAATAACAAAACGCCTCATTATTGAGGCGTTTTTTATTAAAAATGTTTCTTGACAATAAAAAACGGGTATACTATACTTAGATTAAATCCGAGTACACTACTGGGAATTAGGAGGACGTAAAATGTGGTTATCTACTAAAACCCGCTACGGTTTAAAAGCCATTTATGAAATTGGAATGCATGAAAAAAGCCCCATTGCTTTAAACACCATTGCTTCCAAACATGAAATTTCTTTGAGCTATTTGGAACAGATCATAGCACTTTTAAAGAAAGATGGACTCATTAGGAGCACCAGAGGTCCACATGGTGGTTATTCCTTAGCAAAACCTCCCGAAAAGATTTATGTTGGAGATATTATTCGAGCTTTAGAAGGCTCATATGCCCCAACAGAATGTGTAGAGGAAAATGACTTGTGTAATCTGCGAACCTCTTGTGTGACACATTATGTTTATAAAAAAATAAATGACAGTATAACCGAAGTCGTCGATCATATGACTCTAAAGGATTTAATGGATCAAATGCTATAAAGGAGATGATTTTAATGAAAGAAGTATATTTAGATTATTCTGCTACAACTCCAGTAAAAAAGGAAGTTTTGGATGCGATGCTTCCGTTCTTCATAAACTCATACGGAAATCCATCGAGTCTATATAAAAAAGGAAGAGAAGCAAAAGCTGCCATCTCTGATGCCCGGAAAAAAATTGCAGACCTCATAGGTGCTTCAGAACGTGAAATCATTTTCACTTCCAGTGGTACAGAAGCAGATAACTGGGCTGTAAAAGGTGCTGCTTATGGCAACTCTCATAAAGGAAATCATATTATTACAACGAAAATAGAGCATCATGCACTCCTCCATACATGTGAATTTTTAGCAGATAATGGGTTTGAAATCACATATTTGGATGTAGATCAATATGGAATGATCAATTTAGAAGATTTGAAAAATGCCATTAAAGAAAATACTATTTTAGTAAGTATTATGCTTGTAAATAATGAAATAGGAACCATTCAACCCATAAAGGAAATAGGTAAAATCACTAGAAACCACGGCATATTGTTTCATACTGATGCCGTTCAAGCTCTTGGGAATATCGAAATAAATGTAGATGATATGAATATTGATTTACTCTCCATCTCATCTCACAAAATTTATGGACCCAAGGGGATAGGCGCATTGTATATCAATAAGAAAATCAAAATCCCCAATTTTATTCACGGGGGTGCTCAAGAGTATCAAAAACGTGCAGGGACGGAAAATGTTCCAGGAATTGTTGGTTTCGGAAAAGCAGCAGAATTAGCTAAAGAAAACCTTGCTGAACATATAGAAAAGTTGACTCACTTAAGAAACTATTTTGTTGATACAATTCTTGAAAAAATTGAAGAAGTAACTCTTAATGGACATCCTCAAAAAAGGCATCCAGGAAATATCAATATGACTTTTTCTTATGTGGAAGGCGAGACTATGTTGTTATATTTAGATGTTCAGGGAATAAGTGCTTCTAGTGGATCTGCTTGTTCTTCCAGTTCTTTTCAGGCATCTCATGTTCTGAAAGCCATTGGTATACCCTTAGAAAATGCCTTGAGTTCTGTCAGATTCACTATAGGGGATTTTACTACCAAAGAAGACTTGGATTATGTCATTGATACTATTGTAACCATTGTTAATAAATATAGAAAGATTTCTCCATTTTATAAAGAAAAGAAAGGATGAGTTATTATGTTTAATGATAAAGTAATCGACCATTTTATGAATCCTCACAATGCAGGAGATATGGAAAATCCCGATGCTGAAGGAACAATAGGAAGCCCAGTATGCGGTGATATTATGCAAATCTTTTTAAAGATTGAAGATAATATTATTAAAGATGTTAAATTTAAAACTTTCGGTTGTGGTTCTGCTATTGCATCATCAAGTGTTGCAACGGATATGATAAAAGGGAAATCCATAGAGGATGCTCTTAAAATCACCAACAAAGATGTTGTTGATGAACTTGGTGGGCTACCCAGTCAAAAAGTACATTGTTCTGTACTTTCTGAACAAGCCATTAAAACAGCTATTTATAATTATGCAAAAAAACATAATTTAGAATTTGAAGGTTTAAAAGGTTTTAATCCCGATTATGATCCCCATGAACACCACGACGAATAAATACGAAAGCGTGATTTGTATGTCTTTGGATAAAAAAAAAGTATTAATAGGTTTTAGTGGCGGAGTGGATAGTACCGCTTCGTCTTTACTTCTTAGAGAAAAAGGTTATGAAGTTCATGGTATTTTTTTTAATGTATTTGGAAGTGAGTCAGATACTCAGAATAAAGCCACTGAAGTTGCCAGAAAACTCTCTATGCCCCTTATCACTTTAGACATTTCTAAGGAATTTAAAAAGAGGGTTAAAGATTATTTCTACGAAGAATATAAACAGGGAAGAACACCGAATCCATGCGTACAATGCAACAAATATATAAAGTTCAATTTCATGCTACAAGAAGCAAAAAAGATTAATGCTTACTATATTTCTACTGGTCACTACGCAAGGATACTCTATGATGATATAGGCGATTATTATGTCATAAAAAAATCTACTGCTTTAAATAAAGATCAGACCTATATGCTCTATAACCTTAATCAGGAAATCCTTAGGCACACACTTTTCCCCTTGGGTAATATGGAATCTAAAGACTATGTGAGAGAAATTGTTCATCATGTAGGCCTTCCAAATGCTAATACAAAAGACAGTCAAGAAATTTGTTTTATACAAAATAATGATTACGTTGATTATATATGCCGCAATTATGATTACTCGCCTATGGAAGGTGATTATGTGGATATATCTGGTAATATTTTGGGGAGACATCGTGGTGTTGTAAATTACACCATTGGTCAAAGAAAAGGATTAGGTATTACACTGGGTAAACCTGTCTATGTAACCCATATTGATGCTCATAAAAATACAGTTGTATTAGGGAATAATGATGAATTGTACCAAGATGTTGTTTATTCCAATAAAAACAATTTCATTCATATTGAATTTAATCAACCTATGAAAGTAGAAGCTAAAGTTAGATATTCTGCCAATCCAACTGAAGCAATTCTTACTTTTGAAGATGACAATATCATTAAAACAACTTTCTTAAAACCACAAAGAGCCATTACTCCAGGGCAATCCATCGTTTTTTATTCTGGGGATACGCTTTTAGGAGGCGGAACCATCATTTAATTTAAAATTAAGAATTAAGAATGAAGAATTAAGGTAGAGATTTTCATAAAAATCTCTTTGATTTTTATGAAAAAATAATTGATTTTATAAAATAAAATCTACCATAATTCTTAATTCTTAATTTTTAATTCTTAATTATTTTATGGTAATTATAACCTTCATCAAATATTCATGACGTTGCATGATTTCTTTTATATTTAGGCAAAATAAAAGCATGTAAGAGAATATAAAAAGAAAGGATGAATAAATGATGCAAAGAAATGGGTTTTTCGCTGGAGTTGTTGCTGGAAGTATGATTGGAGCCGTTACAGGTATGAATGTATACAGAAGAATGTCTCCAAGTACTAAAAAATCGGTTGACAAAAGTATAAATACAGTCATTGATCAGATGACAGATGTTCTTGACACACTTCAAAACATGCAACCATTTGATCAACAATAAATTCTTTTAAAAAAGGAACTTAACTTGTCTTAGTATCTTAGGAGTAGCTTAAATATCTACTCCTATTTTAATTTTTGATTCAAGTTTTCATAAAGAAAATACATATATAAATTAGGAATATTCAATTAATTCGTAATAATGTAATGACAATATCACAAAAATATATTATAATTTGGTTGAAAAAGCGAATATTCGAAAGGAGGACTATACTATTTTAGACCATACTAGAGGCGCTCGTCCGCTTTATCAACAAATTATAGATGAAATGTTAGAAGGCATCAATCAAAGTAAGTGGATTGAAGGTAGTAAGTTTCCTACAGAAGAAGAATTTTGTGAATATTACAAGGTAAGTAGAATTACAGTTCGACATGCTATTAATGAACTTGTTCGAGAAGGATTTTTGACTAGAAAAAGAGGGAAAGGAACAATTGTAAAAAGTAGAATCATAGATAATTATAATAAAGCCATCGGCCTTGAGGAAAGAATGAAGGAACTGGGTGTAGATACTTTTAATACAAATATTGAAATAAAAAAAATAGTACCACCTATAAGAGTATGTCGTGAATTTGTAATCGATGAAAACCAATGGGTTTATGAAATAAGGCGAATACAAGTCGTAAAAGAGGATGGTGTTGTTTTAGCAGGTATCCACAATTATTTAAACCCTAAGCTTGATATTAGTTTAAATCCTAAAGATTACTCAGTTTCTCTTTATAAATATTTAAAGGAAAAAAAGGGAATCATTGTCTCCAGTGCAAAAGAAACCATTGAAGCTATTAAATCAAATAAAAGAATCAATGATTTTTTAGGAGTTGAAATTGATGTCGTTTTAAAAAAGACAAGAACTTCTTATGATCAAAATAATGATATAGTTGAATTTACTTATTCCTATTATCCTTCTACAGCTTATAAATATACTGTGGAGTTTAGTTTGAATGGTAAATAATTTTGATTATTAACATTTCTCTCTTATAATTTCCATTACCTTTTTATTTCTTTAATATCTAATTTTATTATATTTACCATACCTTCCCTTTCTTGTACAATGAGTTACTCAAGGATCCGGTTGTGATCTTTGATTTTTTTTTGGTAATTTTTATCATATTTATTGAAATTTCAGCATTAAAACCTTTAAACCTCGAATTATCAATAATTAAAATTTTAACAATTGTTGTAATTTTCTAAAAACTCATATATTATTGTTATAACATTAAAAATTATAACATTATAACAATTCGAGTTTAATGTTATAACAATAAAGGTAGGGGAGCTATATGAATTACAATTTAAGTGAAATGTTTGGAGTAAAAGACGAAGTTACAGTTATCACAGGTAGTGCCAATGGCATCGGAAAAGAAGTTGCGCTGTCCATGGCGTCTCTTGGAGCAAAAGTTATACTAATTGACATTAGTAATGATAATTTAAATATTACTGTTAATGAATTTATGAAACTTGGACTAACTGTTGATAGTTATGAAACAGATATCACAAAAAAAGACAGTGTTGTTGCAACTGTAAATCAAATAATTGAGAAATATAATAAAGTGGATATTTTAATAAATTGTGCTGGCGTTTGTTATCTGGAAGACGCAGTTGATTTTGATGAAAAAAAATGGGACTGGGTTATGGATGTAAATGTAAAAGGTACAATGCTTACTTGTCAAGCATTTGGAAAACATATGATCAAGCAGCAAAAAGGTAAGATTGTCAACTTTTCATCCGTTAGGGGACTTCAAGGACGTGCAAAGTATTTAGCATATGCACCTAGCAAAGGTGCTATAAACATGTTGACTAAATCATTAGCAACAGAATGGGCAAAATATAATATTAACGTAAATGCAATAGCACCAGCATTTACGTTAACAGATCTAAACAAAAATATGTTAAAGGATGATGAAACTTATAACTGGGTGATTAGTAGAATTCCTACAGGATCCTTAGGAGAACTTAAATATATGGCAGGAGCCACTGTTTTCCTCTGTTCAAAAGCAGCAGAATTTATAAATGGACATATTTTATATGTAGATGGAGGATGGACTGCAAGTTAAAAAAATTGCGTGAATAACATCCCAATAAACGATTAAGAAAATAAATGGAAATAGGTGATTAAAATGGCAGTAATAAATACAAATGAAATTGAATTCAAAAAATTGCCTGGACGGAATTTAAAATGGATTTGTAATGAAACATTACTAGGGGCACAATACTTAACATCCTGTATAGGTCGGATACCAGTGGGACAAACTGTTAACCCCGCCCATGCCCATCCTGATGGCGAGGAATTAGTATATATTATCAAAGGCGAAGGTAGAGTATGGATTGATGGCGAGATAAGTAGTTTTATAGCTGGATCTGCCATACTTTTCCCTCAGAATTCTATTCATATGGTTCAAAATAATGGAGAAGAGGAAGTAGAAATGATTTGTTTTTATGCGCCACCAGCAGACACTTCTACCTATAAATATTACGAAAATGTTGGATTTTCAAAAGCGGACTAGGTTGTTTATATTTTTCCAATATTAACTCGAAAAATGACTTCACTATAGAACGTTAAATAAGATTTTGGAAGGAGTGATGATAAACAATACACATTTAAAATGTCTGTACAGTAGTAAAATTATTACTAAAACACAGGAGGAGAGAAAAATGAAAAAATTATTAAGCTTACTAATCGTACTTATCATGTTGTCTTCACTATTTGTTGGTTGTGGAAGCGAACAAACCGGAGAAGAGGCAGAAGAAGTTACTGTGGTTAAGATTGCATTCATGAATCCCTTGTCAGGGAATAATGCTGATGCAGGACAACAAGACTTAAATGCTGCAGAACTTGCAGTTAAGCATATCAATGAATCAGGCGGTATAGCAGCATTAAATGGTGCTCTTATCGAGTTAGTCGTAACGGATACTACAAGTGATCCTACTCAGGCTCAATCCGTTGCACAACGAGTTCTTTCTGATGAAGACATCGTCGGAATTGTTGGAACAGGAATTAGTGGTTTAACTTTACCAATCTTACCTATTGCTGAAAAAAACGAAGTGGCTATGATTACAAATTCCATTAGTAATGATATTACAAGTCAAGGTTACAGATATGTTTTTGAACCCGTTCCAAAAGGAAATATGTTTGGAGAAACTCAAGTTGATTTCTTAAAAGCTTTAAATGAAGAATTTAATTTAGGTATTAAAAAAGTTGCTATTGTTTATGAAAACTCTGCTTACGGTGTTTCTACAGCAGAAGGGACAAAAGCGAGAGCTGAGTCTGCTGGATTAGAAGTTGTTGTTAATCAATCTTATCCTCAAGGATTCACAGATGCTTCTTCACTTGTTACGACTGTTAAACAATCTGGCGCACAAGCAATCTTTCCTGTTGCTTATACAACAGATGCCAAACTTATTATTAATACAATGAAGAGTATGGATTACAATCCGCTTATTATTGGTGGTGGCGCTGGTTTCTTATGGCCTGCAATGGGTGAAGAACTGGGCGACAACATTAATGGATTGCTTTCAGTTGCATCTTGGAACTGGGACAGTAAAAATATAAGCAGCAACCCAGAATTGGCTAAAATTCCTGAAGATTATGAAGCAGAATTTGGTGAGTTTATGACCGAACATGCTGGCCCAACATATAGTTTTGTATGGATGTTTAAAGAAGCTATTGAAAAAACAGGTTCTACAGATTCAGTTGTTATAAGAGATGCTTTAGCTGAAATGACATTTGAAAACACACCAGCTGCACTTATGCAACCAGGGATTACCCAATTTGGTGATGATGGTTGGAATGTGAAAACACATCCTGTAATGATTCAATGGCAAGATGGAAAACCACGTACAATATATCCAGTTTCCGATGCTTCAAGTGATATTATTGTAGATTAACTTGACCTAAAATATGATTTACACATAGATGAAACATGGGCGATATTTTATCGCCCATGTTCATAAAACAGCTATTATATTATTTGACTAGAGGTGAAAAAATGTTATTAGGACAAACGATCATTAATGGTCTAATGATAGGCGGGGTATATGCGCTTATCGCAGTAGGCTTAACTATTATTTTTGGCGTAATGAAAATAGTAAATTTTGCTCAAGGCGAGTTTTTAATGGTGGGCATGTATGTTACTTGGCTACTCTATAAAGCAATTGGCGGCAGTCCATACCTTTTAATTCCGCCAGTTATAGTCATCATGTTTATTTTTGGATTGTTATTGTATAAAATCGTTGTTAAACCGGTAGTAGGAAAAGGAGACACTGCTTATATCTTACTGACTGTAGGCTTATCAATATTTTTGCAAAATGTGGTTCAACTCATTTGGGGCGCAAATTATTTTTCAATTGAAACAACCATTAAAACAGAAGCGATTCAAATGGGAGATGTTTCAATACAACTGCCCAGGTTAATTGCTTTTATAGGCGCAATCATCTTGGTAGGCGGCTTGCACTTATTCTTAAAGAAAACAGATATTGGAAAAGCCATGCGCGCGACAGCTGAAAATAGTCAAGTGGCTTCTTTGCTTGGGATTAATCCTTCAAGATCATTTGCTATTGCATTTGCTATTGGAGTTGTTATGGCTGGAATGGCTGGTGTTTTATTAACGCCAATGTTCTATGTATATCCAAGAGTCGGACAACTTTTTGGATTAACTGCATTTGTTGTAGTTGTGTTAGGCGGGCTTGGGAATATAACAGGTGCGTTATTTGGCGGCCTAATTATCGGACTCGTTGAAGCATTTACAGCAAGCTATGTAGCCCTTGATTTAGCTCCTGTTGGTACTTTCGTTGTATTTCTGTTAGTTTTACTACTTAAGCCTGAAGGAATTTTTGGAGGAGGTGTGCGCAAGACATGACAGATTTTAAAGAATTAATTAAAAAACAAAAATATTCAGTATTTATAGTAATTCTTTTTTTGCTTTTTCCATTGATTTCACCGTCAGATTATATTACACATGTTATGGTATTAATCTTTTTATTTGCTGCCATGGCAACTGCTTGGAATGTAATAGGTGGGTATGGCGCACAGGTATCTTGGTGTCATGCAACTTTTTTTGCAATAGGCGCTTACACAAGTTTTCTGCTTTTCCTAAGATTTAATATATCTCCAATAATTAGTATATTTGCCGCCATGATTATGTCATTTATACTTGCTATGATTGTTGGATATCCTTCTTTTAGGCTTAGAGGTGTTTATTTCTCATTAGCAACCATTGCATTTGCAGAAATTGTGAAAACTCTATTGTTATATTTTACCGATTTTACAGGTGGTGCTAATGGGTTGATGTTACCCTATAAAGGGGCTAGTCTCATGAGTCTTCAGTTTAAAACTGAAATACCCTACTATTATATTAGTTTTGTAGTGCTGGCTTTATTGATATTTGTTACGTGGAAATTTGAAAAATCCAAATTAGGTTACTTTTTAAAAGCAATCAAAGAGGATGAAGATGCAGCAGAATCACTGGGAATAAAAGCTTATAAGGTAAAATTAACTGCATTTGCATTAAGTGCTGTTATGATATCAATTGTTGGGCCCATATATGCATTCAACATCTCATACATTGACCCCATAGGTATCGGTCATCTTGATTTATCCATTAAAATTGGAACGATTGCAATAATAGGGGGTGTCGCTACTTTATGGGGACCACTTCTTGGAGCAATAATCATTATCCCTTTATCAGAAATAACAAACGCTTTATTGGGAAGCACACGTGGTGGTGCAAGCACTGCGATTTATGGTTTAATACTTATACTTGTTATCATCTTTAAACCCGAAGGGTTGATCAGCCTATTTGATAAGTTTAAGGGAAGAAAAAAAGATAAAAAACTGAAAGTGAGGTGACCATAGTGGAGAAAATATTAGACATTAAAAATTTGGACAAATCATTTGGAGGGATACATGCTGTAAATAATGTTAGCTTTGCAGTAAATAAAGGCGAAATATTAGGATTAATTGGACCAAATGGATCAGGAAAATCCACATGCGTTAACCTTATTAGTGGTGTATATAAGCCTGATTCTGGAGAAATTCTCTATAATGAAAAAGATATCGTAGGCATGACAGTTCCAGATAGGGCAAACATAGGGATAGGTAGAACATTTCAATCTCCAAAGCCTTTCTCCAATTTAACTGTTTTTGAAAGTGTGCTTACCATTGCTTTATTGCATAATAGTATGGCAAAGGCAAAAGTGAAAGCGAACGAAATATTAGAGCTTACGGAATTAAATAATGTTGCTGAAATCAAAAGTGGGAAACTTCCCATTGAAAAAAGAAAATGGTTAGACCTTGCCAGAATTTTAGCGATTAATCCACAAGTTATTATGATGGATGAAGTTATGGCTGGATTAAATCCTTCTGAAATGGAAGAGAGCATAAAACTGGTAAAGAAAGTTAATAAACAAGGCATCACAGTTGTATTCATTGAACATGTTATGACCGCAGTTATTAAACTATGTAATCGCGTCATTGTATTAAATGAGGGTACGGTCTTGAGCCAAGGAAATGCAAAAGAAGTAATGAAAGAAGAGGCTGTAATTAAAGCATATCTGGGGGGAGGTTACAAAGATGCTTAACGTTAGCAATGTACACGCGGGTTATGGAGATTTGAAAGTGCTTTTTGATGTTTCCATAGACTTACAAGATGGTGAAGTCGTAAGTTTAGTAGGCTCAAATGGTGCTGGTAAAACAACACTATTAAGAGCTATTTCCGGATTAATTCCTGTAACTTCAGGCGAAATCACTTGGTACGATAAAAGCATGACAAAAATGCCTGCTTATAAAATACCTGAATTAGGTATCGCACATATCCCCCAAGGCAGAGGCATTTTGTCAACTTTGTCTATTAGAGATAATCTATTATTGGGAGGTTATATTAAAAGTGCTAGAGCGATGCGCGAAGAAAGAATGGAATATGTACTAGGGTTATTCCCAATACTTAGGAAAAGAATAAATCTATTGGCTGGCACTTTAAGTGGTGGACAGCAGCAAATGCTAGCAATAGCAAGAGCATTAATGATGAATCCTAAACTGCTTATATTAGATGAACCTTCATTAGGGCTAGCACCGATTATTGTAGATGAAGTCTTTAATATCATAAAACGCGTTAGTAAAGAAGAGGGTGTATCCATACTTTTAATAGAGCAAAATCTGTTACAAGCATTATCCGCTTCAGATAGAGGGTATGTACTTGAGACAGGGCAAATAGTAATGTCTGGCTCCAGTGATGAATTGTTCGCAAATAAAGATATTAAAAAAGCATATTTGGGAATATAAGCTAAAAAGGGAAGGAAGGAACCTGCATATATATTATGTAGAAAAATAAAATGAAAGCATTAGTAAAATACGCAACAGGACCAGGCAATATGGAAATTCGAGAAATTCCAGAACCCATTCCGGGTCCAGGTCAAATAAAAATAGAAGTGAAAGCAGCAGCGATATGTGGTTCGGATTTGCATATATTTCATGATGCCATTGGGATACCACAAAATCCGCCCTTTGTTCTTGGACATGAATTTTGTGGTGTTATCGCAGAAATTGGGGAAGGTGTTATAGGTTGGAAAAAGGGCGACCGTGTTACTTCTCAAACGGCAGTCAGTTTTTGTGGTAAGTGTGTGAATTGTAATACAGGTAGATATAATTTGTGTGATGAACGTAAGACACTTGGTTTTTGGTATAATGGTGCATTTGCCAAATACACCATAGTACCGGATGCAAGAGTGCATCTGCTTCCTGATAACGTGAGTTTTAATGCTGGCGCTGTAACAGAACCAACAGCAAGCGTGGTGCATCCGGTATTAGAACTAACTGTAATCACTGCCGGGGATGTTGTTTTAGTAAATGGTCCTGGAGGAATTGGATTAATCGCCCTTCAAGTAGCCAAGGCACAAGGTGCAATCGTAATCGTAACCGGAACAACAGTAGACCAAGAGCGTCTTGAAAAAGCAAAAGAACTAGGGGCTGACTATGTTGTAAATGTACAAGAGATAGATTTAGACACATTTATTAAATCCATTACCAATGGGTTAGGTGTAGATGTTGTCTTAGAATGTACAGGAGTTGAGGCTGCTGCAAATAGTGCACTGAAGGTAATCAAAAAGCAAGGAAAGTATACTCAAATCGGTCTATTTGGGAAACCTATTACTTTAGATTTTGAAATAATATGTTACAAAGAGCTCATGGTTACTGGTTCACTTGGCTCCACATGGACTTCTTGGCATAGAGCACTGAAATTAATGAAAATAGGCAAAGTAAACAACGAGCTCATCGTATCACATAGTTTTCCTATCACAGAATGGGAAAAGGCATTTAAAATGTTCGAAAATAAAGAAGGACTTAAGATCGTTTTGACACCTGCGGAGTAACATATAAAACAGTAAATAAGTCTTTAAATTGTATGCTATTAAGAGTAATAATTATTGTTATAACATTATAACAAATAATTTGGCTAATAAAGCTAAAAGAAAGAGAGGACACTATGAAAAATAATAATAACTATTCAAATTCATTACACAAGCTATTAGAGGTTAAAGATTCCTGTATTAGGTTGTCACTTATAGATCAAGCCTATACAGCAATTGACAAAGGTATTCATATGGGTGGATGTATGTCGTCAGTAGTGCCAATGAACGCACTTTATTACGGTGGTTTTATAGATTATAACGTTGAATACCCTACACAAATTGAACAAGATAGATTCGTATTAAGTAAAGGTCATAATATTGCTTTAATGGCATCAATATTTGCAGATCTAGGCTATTTCAGTACCGATCATCTTGTAGGTTCCCGTGCTCTTAAAAGTATTGTAAATGGTCATCCAGGTCCAATTTTACCAGGATTCCATGTATCTACAGGGCCATTGGGACAAGGTGTATCTGCAGCTACAGGTTATGCCGTAGCAGGAAAAGGTTCTGTAGCTTTTGATGTATATTGCCTAGCTGGTGATGGAGAACTTCAAGAAGGCATTTTTTGGGAACCTATTATGTATGCAGGTGCTGAGAATTTAGATAATCTATGCTTAATTATTGATGCAAATAATGGACAACTTGACAATGTGGAACAACTAATATTCCCATCAGGTCCTCTAAAACAACGTTTTGAATCTTTTGGCTGGAATGGAATAGATGTTGATGGTAAAGAGTATGCAAATGTTGTTAATGCAATTAGTGAATTTAAGAATGGTGATCGCTCTGGAAGGCCGACAGTTATCATTTGCCATACTACAAAAGGGTACGGTGGCTTTTCAAATAAAATGAATAAGCATAAAGCAACAATGGATGAAAGCTTGTACACTACTGAAAAAACGCTACAAACCAGTAGATTGAAGTCTAGAGAAGCCTCTTTTGCAGCAGCTTATAGGACTATAAATGAAAATGAAAAAATTGAATTAAACAAAATAGCTACAAATATGAATTTCAAGATTTCAAAAGACGGTACAATAGAATATATTAAGCCTTTTGTAAAAACAAAAATAGCACCCATACTCGATAAAAGTATAAAATATGACGCAACTCAATTACCACAGTTGCAAATGGGAAAAGATTATGCCGCACATGAAGTCATCGCTCAATGCATGAAAGTTTTTGCTGCTGATGAAAGAGTCGTGTCTATTGATTGTGATTTATCATCAGCCAGTGGATTGCAAAATGGTATTGGAAGTGTGGATAAAAGCCGCGCCCTTAATGTAGGTATCGCTGAAGCCAATATGATGTCCATGGCTGAAGCTTTTGCATCGTTAGGATATAATGCATGGAACTCTACATTCTGCCCATTTTTTGACTGGAAAGTATTACGAAGAACTGCCGTAGGCTACCAAGAGAGGAAAGAATCTATTGAATCGGGGCTTTGGTTATCCAAAGGCCATAATCTAGATATTACTTACCTTGCTTCAGCGGCTAATTTTGATACACAAGTCAATGGCGCAACGCATATGGGTAATGATGATATTATGGTTTTCTCAGAAATAGCCCATCTTAAAATAATTGATACTTCATGCCCTAATCAATTAATAAGTATTATGAAGTGGATAATGGAAGGTGAAAAGGGACTTGTTTACCTTCGTATCATGAGGGCTGCTGCCCCTGTAATTTACACCAGCGATTACAAGTTTGAATATGGTAAAGCCTATCAAATAAAAGAACTCGAAAACCCTGATATGTATTTTGTAGCTTCTGGCAGACAAATACACAATTGCCTTGAAGCCTCCAATAAGCTTGAAGAAATGGGTATTCGCGTTGGCGTTATAGATATGCCATCTTTCGATGAAGAGATGATGCTATCACTTTGTGATTCAAAAAAACCAGTCATTATTACAGAACAAAATAATGGATATATCTATAAGAAATGTGGAGAAGTGCTTCTTAAAAATGGCGTATCTTCAAAATCTAAAATAATTTCAGTCAATGCATTAGACACTAAGCAAGAGAAACAGTTTATTCATTCAGGTAAACTTAATGAATTACAAGAAGAGTTTAACCTTTCAGCGAATAAATTATTGGAGCTTGTGAAAGAATTAAAGTAGGAATTAATACAACTAACAATAAAAGACTTTGTTATACCTAATTGAAAAAAACACTTGGATATAGAATTGTAAAGACGAGCTCCCCTCACTTATAAAATAAATATATCCAAGTGATTTTTTATTTCTCAGTATTAAAAGCAAAACAATGCAATAATCCTCATAGCTATTGACATATCTACACCTATTTATTATAATTTCTTTAGTCTATACATATAATAAGACAATGAAAAAGAAAAGTATAATATAACTTGTTCTCAAGAGAGAAAGATGTATGGTGAAAGTCTTTTGCTCAGGTATATTAGAAGCAGCTTTTGAGTCTTTTTCCTGAAAAAGCAGTAGAAATCTACAAATACAAGATTTGGTCGGCTAAGTAATCTAAATCAAAGATTTAGACTACGCGACATCTGACCTACGACACAATCAAAGATTGTTGTTAGGTCATTATGATTTCATTGCATAAGTTCGCCATCAATTCATTATCATGAACTGGGCGAGCTAATATTAGGGAAAAACGGTTTCCGCCGTTATTGGATTAAGTGATCATCATTTTTGATGGTAAGTAGGGTGGTACCGCGATACACTCGTCCCTATATTCCTTTAGAGGCGGGTTTTTTTATATAAAAATTTGGAGGTGTATGTTTTGAATAAACTTGGTTTAAATGAAATAAGACAAAAATTTCTTGATTTTTTTGCAAGTAAAGATCATTATGTTCGTCATAGTTACTCATTGATTCCTGAGAAAGATAAGAGTTTACTATTAATTAATGCTGGCATGGCGCCATTAAAACCCTATTTCATGGGTATTGAAACGCCTCCTAACAAAAGAATGACGACTTGCCAAAAATGTATCCGAACAGGTGACATAGATAATGTAGGGCACACTGCACGACATGGTACTTTTTTTGAAATGTTAGGGAATTTTTCTTTTGGTGATTATTTTAAAAAAGAATCTATTAGCTGGGGATGGGAATTTGTAACAGAGCACCTCAATATGCCAGTGGATAAATTATGGATCACAATATATGAGGAAGACGAAGAAGCTTACGATATTTGGAAAGATCATATTGGCATAGCAGAAAATAGAATTGTTCGTTTAGGAAAAGCCGATAACTTTTGGGAAATTGGCGTTGGCCCTTGTGGCCCATGCTCTGAAATATATTTTGACAGAGGAGAAAAATATGGCTGCAACAACAATGAATGTAAACCTGGCTGTGATTGTGACCGATATGTAGAATTTTGGAATCACGTTTTTACTCAATATAATAAAAATGAAGCAGGTGAATACACACCACTTCCCAGTCCTAATATTGATACTGGAATGGGCCTGGAAAGAATGGCATGTATTCTTCAAGAGGTTGAGTCCATTTTTGAAGTGGATACCATTTCTTACATATTGAATCGAATTGCTTCAGAAGCTAATGTTACATATACTTCCAGTAATTCGTCTCAAGATGTATCCATAAGAGTCATAACGGATCATATTCGTTCTGTCACTTTTCTTGTTTGCGATGGAATTCTTCCAAGTAATGAAGGGCGTGGCTATGTACTTAGAAGACTTCTTAGAAGGGCTGCAAGACACGGTAAGTTAATAGGCATCAAGGGTTCTTTTTTAGCTGAATTGTCTAAAAATGTAATTGAAGCTTCAAAAGATGCTTATCCTGAATTAGAGAATAGAAAAGACTATATTGAAAAAATCATTTCAATTGAAGAGGAAAGATTTCAAGAAACCTTAGAGCAAGGAAACACTATATTAAATGAATACATGGAAGAACTCAATAAATCCTCAAAAAAAATTCTTTCTGGTGAAAAAGCATTTAAACTTTATGATACCTTTGGATTTCCTCTTGAATTAACTGAAGAGATTTTAAAAGAAAATAATTATACGGTAAATATTGAAGATTTTAATCTTTATATGGAAAACCAAAAGAATATGTCAAGATCTGCAAGAAAATCCGAAACAGGGGACGGATGGGAAGAAGGTATCAACATTGACTTTGATAATCTAAACAAAACAATATTTACTGGATATCAGCAGTTAACAGACGAAGCTCAGATTCTTCTCATTATAGAAGATAATTGTGAGATTGATACAGCAAAAGAAGGGCAGAGAGTAAAGATTGTCTTAGACAAAACACCCTTTTATGCTGAAAGCGGTGGACAAATTGGCGATAAAGGAAGCTTATCTAATGACCAGTGTGAGGTTGAAGTTTACTCCTGCGATAAATCCAAAGATATTTATTTCCATAATTGCATCATCAAAAAAGGAAGCCTTAAAAAGGACCATAAGGTTAGTGCAGAAGTCGATAAAATATTGAGAAACGCTACATCTAGAAACCATACTGCAACCCATATCCTACACAAAGTATTAAAAAATGTTTTAGGTCAACATGTTGAGCAAGCAGGGTCCTTGGTAACGGATGAACGCATGAGATTCGACTTTACGCACTTTGAGAACATTTCTAAAGACGACCTTAGAAACATTGAAGAAAAAGTTAATGCTATTATTTCGGAAAGTTACAATGTAATAGTGGAAGAAACTGATCTAAAAAAGGCCATGGAAAAAGGTGTTACAGCATTGTTTGGAGAAAAATATGGGAGTAAAGTTAGAATTGTAGAAATTGATTCCTTTAGTATGGAACTTTGTGGGGGTACTCATGTAAAGGATTCTGGGCAAATTGGCGTCTTTAAAATACTAAGTGAAAATGGCGTGGCTGCCGGTGTAAGACGCATCGAGGCAATAACTGGCCAGAATGTATACCGTTATCTACTACAAACAGATGACTTAATAAACAATATCAACCTTGTGTTGAAGTCCAATGCCAATAATGTGATTAACAAGCTGGAAAACCTTAATGATGAGTACAAGAATTGCAAAAAGGAACTTGAAGAATTGAAAAAGAAAGATATGATTGATTCTTTAGATGATATCATAAGTGATCCAACGAATATTAATGGAATCAACTTAATAAAACATAAGTTTTACAACACTGAAATAAAAGATTTGAGAAATATCACAGATAATATTAAATCAAAATCCAACAAAACTGTCATTGTTTTTGCATCCGTCAATGATGGAAAAGTCATTTTCTTAGTAGCCGTAACGGATGATCTCCTTGACACGGTTCATGCCGGAAAGTTAATAAAAGAAATCGCTGCAGCTACTGGTGGTGGCGGTGGAGGAAAAGCTGACATGGCACAAGCAGGTGGTAAAGATCCTTCGAAAGTAGAAGAAGCATTGGCTTTATCAGAAGAATTATTGAAGAATATTACAATTTAATTTCAAGTTGCTATTTTACCTTGTTATTATGATTCAACTTCTGATATAATGGTTAAAACAAACCTTTGGGAACGAGGTGTTTCTATGACTAAATTCGATGGTAACAAGACCATGATGTTTAATGTCGAAAAAGAAAAGAGACAAAAATCCGAAGAAATATTAGTATCTGTGTATAAAGCATTAGAAGAAAAAGGGTATAATCCAGTAAATCAATTGGTTGGATATATTTTGTCAGGCGACCCATCATACATTACAAGTCATAATAATTCAAGAAATTCAATTCGAGATGTTGAGCGGGATGAGCTTTTAGAAGAGCTTATGAGAGTATTTATTGAAACCAAAGAATTATAAATAGAAACAATAATATCGGCGGACATGAGTCCGCCAATATTTTATTGGAGAATAATATGGAGTTTAATAATTTAGGAAATACAAACCTAAAAGTATCGAAACTTTGTTTGGGCACTTTGTCTATGGGACCCCTTCAAGGCAAACTAAACATTGAAGATGGAACCAGATTAATCTGTACAGCGCTGGATTATGGAATTAATTTTTTTGATACTGCTGAATTATATCAAACCTACCCATACCTCAAATCAGCTATTACGCTTTCTGGAAGAACGCCATTGATCATTTCTACTAAATCTTATGCCTATGATGAAGAAACAGCAAAGAGAAGTTTAGATAAAGCTTTAACTGAAATGCAGACAGATTATATTGATATATTTTCACTTCATGAACAAGAGGGTCGGGAAACTTTGCGAGGCCATATTAAAGCATTAGAATACTTTTATAAAATGAAAGAAAAGGGTATTATAAAGGCAATTGGTCTTTCCACGCATCATGTTGCAGCTGTTTTAGCCGGTGCTCAATCCTCTTTAATCGATGTGATTCATCCCATTATAAACTTTAAAGGACTTGGTATCCAAGACGGCACCCTTTTAGAGATGGAAGCAGCACTAAAAACGGCTTATGAAGCTGGTAAAGGCATTTATGCTATGAAAATTCTGGGGGGTGGCAATCTCATCAACAGATCTGATGAATGTTTTGATTATATTCTTAATTTCAAATACTTTCACTCAGCTGCAGTAGGGATGAGGACCATAGATGAAATAAAAGTAAACACTTTAAAATTTCAAAGACACCCTATCCCAGAAGTATTGAAGCATCGTGTATCTGACACAAAAAGAAAATTGCTTATTGATTTTTGGTGCGAGTTATGTGGAGAATGCATCGAACATTGCTCTCATAAAGCCCTTCAAATCACAGAAGGGAAGGTTGTTATAGATAAATCCAAATGTGTCTTGTGTGGCTACTGTGGGTCGTGGTGTCCTCAGTTTTGTATCAAGATTGTATAAAAACATATAGAGAAGGAGTACAATATAAATGAAATACATGGGATTAGACGTCGGTGATAAAACTATAGGTATTGCTCTAAGTGATCCACTTCTTATTACAGCCCAAGGCCTCAAAACGTTACAAAGGACAAACATCAGAAAGGATACAGGGGAACTCATTAGCATTATGGATGAGAACCAAGTTAATAGAATTGTTATTGGTATGCCCAAGAATTTAAATGGAACCAATAGTATTCAAACGGATAAAGTCTATCAATTTAAAGAGAAATTAGAAAACAAGCTTAGAAGTACTGGAAAAAAGGACATAGAGTTGGTTTTTTGGGATGAAAGATTTTCAACGGTAATTGCTGAAAATGTGCTGATACAGGCGGACCTGTCTCGACAGAAAAGGAAGCAAGTGATTGATAAAATGGCTGCGATGATCATATTGCAAAGTTATTTAGATTCATTGAAATAGGTTATAACCATATAACAGGAGGATAAGATAAGATGAGTCATTTATTAAATTATAAATTAAAAGAAGAAGGCTTAAAAATTACAAGCCAAAGAAAAGACATTTATAATTTTCTAATTAAGAATAAAGAAAAACACATGTCCGCAGAAGAAATTCAAAGGGAGATAGAAAAAGAGAATCCCAGTTTGGGAATCGCAACCATTTATAGAACCCTCCAACTATTTGTAGATTCTGGATTAGCAATGAAACATGATTTTGATGATGGGAAAAGCCGGTATGAATTAAATACCAATGATAGCATTCATAATCATCATCACTTGATTTGTCAAAAATGCGGAAAAATAATTGAAGTTAAACTTGATTTAATGGAAGAGCTTGAAAAACAAATTGAAACCCATTATGAATTTGACATTAGAAATCATATTGTAAAAGTATATGGCATCTGTAAAAATTGCAGAGTGACACAAAAACATGGTGATTAAATTTAACTAATTCTAATCATGTCATCGCGAGGAACATAGTGACGTGGCGACCTCAACTTGATATTTGTAGCTGAATTATTGTTGTGGTTAGGATTGAAGAAAATAGCTAAATTAGGTATAATAGCTATGAGGTGGTTGTTGTGAGAATAAAATCGACTGAAATTCAAAATAACTTTGGAAAATTTTTAAGGTTATCTGTGAAGGAAGATATAATTATCAGTAAAAATGGTAAGGATATTGCTAAACTTATAGGATTTGATGAAAATGATATAGGACAAGAGTGTATTAAAGAACCAGAGTATGCATATAGCACTAAAGGAACCAGGATTTCTTATGAGGAATTTTTAGAAATAGCTGGTAATTCTGACCAAAGATTTGAGTACATTGATGGAGAGATTTATCTGCTAGCTTCTCCGAAAGTGACCCATCAAAATGTATTAATGGAATTGATGGGTATATTTTATAATTATTTTAGAGGAAAATCATGTAGACCGGCTGTATCGCCATTTGACGTAACCCTTAAAAGAAATGAAGACAATATCAATATTGTTCAGCCTGACTTAATGGTTTTGTGTGATATGGATGAGAACATAAATGAACAGGATTACTATGTTGGAACACCTACACTTGTTGTCGAAATTATCTCGGAATCATCAAGGAAGATGGATTATATAAAAAAATTAGACTTGTACTTAGATTGTGGAATCAAAGAATATTGGATTGTAAACCCGTTTAGCAAAGAAATAACATGCTTTGAATTTTCTAATAAAGAAATACAAGATAATATAACATTTAGGCTTGGTGAGAAAGCTAAATCATACATTTTTGCAGACTTAGTGGTAGATATGAAAAGCTTATTTGTCAATCAGTAGGAGTAAGGAACAACTTCTATTCATGTCATCGCGAGGAACAGAGTGACGTGGCGATCTAAAATAAATAAATTTGTAGTGAACGACGCCCTCGTCGTTCTTTTTTGTAGTGCGAGAACATTGTTCTCCCGTATTTTCCAGCCGTATCTAATTAAAAGAGATATTACAAGAAATTTTATTGATATTTGGAAGGATTTTGTAATTTTATGGAGAATTATTAATTTATATATATAAGAGATTATGTTCATAATGGGAAGTTGAAATATATTGTAATTTAGGTCTCTAAATATAATCTGTTTATTAAAGAAGGTAAATGGTTCATTGGATTTAAGAATACCTCAAATAAAGAATGTTGGAAAAATGAGGCAAGGTCATCGAGTTCTGCGGCGTTCGATATTAAGTATCTAATTTGAGGTGCTATCTTAAGTAAACAGGCCAAAAGAAAGGAAAAAAATATATGAGTGAAGGTTTTGAGAATATTGGGAAAGCCATTTTACATACAGACCAAAATGGTATGATTTCTTTACAATGTAATAAATGTAAATCAAGGTTTAAACTTGAAGGCGATTATTTGGATGATTTAAGAGGAGATATTTTTTGTCCTATATGTGGTATATCATCAGATTTAAGCTATTTTTACCCTGAAGAAGTTACTCACGCAGCGATGGAGATTACAAAGGCACACGCAGAAGAAATGATTTATAAAGCATTTAATAAAATGAACTCTAAGTATCTAAAGGTAAATACTCCTAAGGTAACAGCAGTTGATAAAACAATAGACTTTAAAGATAAGAATATTAATATGGAAATTGTACATCAGGCATGTTGCAATAAGGACCTTTCAATACTACCTATTGATATAATTTCCAGCTATTATTGTCCATATTGTGGGAGGATTGTAAAGTGAGAAAATATACAAGTGAAGAGATACAAGAAATTTCTTTAGATTTTAGAGATTTAGCCAAGAGGTTTCTTAGAACAGATTATAGCCAATGTGATTCAAATTTAATTAGATTTATGAATTTTATTGATAGCAATGAATTAATTAGTGAATTTATAAAAGAAAAGAATACAAAAGAATACGATATAAAAACTATCATAAAAACAAGGGGAAATTGGAATCCATTTGAAATAAGTCCTATTGAAAATGAAGAAATATCGTTTGAATACCAACTATTAAAGTACTCATATCTAAATTTTGAGGGCGATTTTACAAAGTTATATGGCTTAATTGGTTATATTTCCACTAAAGGAAGCTACAATGATCATTTGAAGGATTTTTCTGAGCATATAATTGATCCATTTGTCGATTACATAAATAAGTATCTGACTAAATGCTATAATCAAGCAAAGAAAGAAGAGGGGAGGAATAATCCCTCCTCATCAGTTGGCAGTACAATAACAGCAACAAACTCTACTGTATTGTTTGGTAGTCAAGTTTCTGGAGATGTTAGCAATGTAGTTACTATTACTGACGTAGAACAACAAAAAGCACTAAAAGGCATAAAAAAAATTGAGAGTTGTTTAGATGATATAGATAAAGGGGACAAAGAAGATTTTATTGAGTTACTTAATGAAATAAAAGAAGATATCAAAAACCAGAAGAAACCCAAAAAGAGCTTATTAACGGCATTAAAAGCCATAGCAACAGGTACAGTTACTATAGCACCTTTAATCACAGAACTCGTAAAAATATTCTTCTCAAATGGAACACCTTAACAGGTAATGGTATTAAATATATGAATAATTATTTGTAAAACGATAAGGGTACGACGTCCTGTCGCATTCTGTTTTCGGGGGGGCGTGACTGGAAGACCCTTTGAGGGAGCGATTCATTTCGCTCTACCCAGCCACAGCAATTGCTTATAAGGGGTTCGCAAAGCCTCTGAAGCCTCAATAGGAGTGCAGACAAAATCAGGCTTTCACCCGATTCCGCACAGTATCTAATTGAGCAAATACACAAGTATAGTAATTAATTGAAAGGTTTCTTTCGATAGCATTAAACAATCTTGGGAATTAGTCGCCTTTTCTTTGACTGGGACTCTATCGAAAGTTTTTAAGGATGCAAGATAATGCCAATGTCTAATTTTGATAAATATTCCATTCATCAGCCAATATTTGAATCAATAGACTTATATGAAAACGTTACGGATGATTTAATAAACATAAGTGACAAAAAATATTCTATCAAATGGCCTTATGTCTCCATGAATGAAAGAGTTTTTGAAATTGATAGTTTTTTGAATTATAACACAGTAAATTATATTCTAGATAAGCATGCTGACTCTCATTTTTTAATACGCTTACATCCCTATAGGATTTATGACAAGATCCCTTTTATGATAAGGGGGGAAGCACCTATACGCCCGATGAATCCTACATGGCTTGATAACTAGAAATATATAATGGAAAGTCAGAGGGGGCATGTTATATACTTCAACCAAATGAGCTAAATGATGATTTTTCTAAATGGGAAAAAGAGCAAAGGGGTGTTCTAAAGTTAGAGATAACCACGCATAGAGATCATAACGGAAATTTGAGAATATCAGCTGAAGAGCTAACAAAAAATGGAATTGGTCGATATATTCATTTAGATACGGATAATATTGTAGGTACTAATTTTGATAATACAACATTAAATCATATAGATTTAGTTGTAAATTATTACGATGCTAATATATTTAAAGAAAGATGTAATGTAAGACTTGATAAACGAGAGAAGATTAAGGCTTCTCGAAGAATTCACCTTTATAAAACTTATAATGTTCCGTTTAAGTCCTTGTTTGAATTTGCTTGGTGTTTCTTCCAATCAACGACACTGGTAGAAGAGTGGTGTAATGATCAGTTTAGACAAATATCAGTTGATAGGTCGCTAAGTGTAATAAAAATGTAGTGTACAGAATAATAATTCGACATTAAAGAAAACGTGGCAACAATGGACAACCATGCGTCAAATAAATACGCTAGTTGCACCGACAAAACATGAATTATCAGGAAGACGAATATTTAATCGTGCAAATGTTAACTTCCGATAATGTCGAAGTACAGCAATAAATGCATTATAGCAATAATGCGAAGTAAGGGTACAGTTGATGTGAAAGGTAAGTGACCATGAAGGAAGAAAAATTTTCATATGAAAAACATATTAAAATGTTATTGTCAATAGGAGGCTTTATAAGATGGAACAGATAAACTATTTAAGTAAGCTGGTAAATAAAAACAGGAAACTATCCTGGACAATTATTATAACTTATATTGCAATGTTCGTTGGTTGTGCAGCTTTTCCACTATTCCCAAAATATACAGGCTATTCAAATATAATTTTACACTTAGCAAATGCAGTGTATATAACGCCATCAATGCTTGTT
>JADQBM010000014.1 GCA_016278615.1 Clostridia bacterium
GCTTGGTGGTGTGAGAGGTCGGTCATTCAATTAATGAATGACCTCCTACTCGATTCTTGTATTTTCATAGTTTACAATACTCTTTTACAGCTTCGATGGTCCTAATTATTTCTTCCATAGTATTATAGGGTGCCAATCCTAAACGGACGAATCCTCCCTGCTCTTCTAATTTAAGAACATTGTTAATAATTTCTATAGCATAAAAATCGCCGTCCCACATAAAGATGCCTTTATTAGCTAAATATATGGCAACGTCATGAGCATTCTTGTCTTTAACAGTAAAAGAAACTGTGGAAGTTTTAGGTTCGTTAGAGGGTGGACAATAGACAGTGACTCCGGGTATTTCAAGCAAACCATTTTTCAATACTAAAGACATTTCTTCTTCATATTCATCAAAGGCCAACATGCCTGAAACGATATTTTTTCTTCGTCCTTTTAAACCCTTTAATTCTTCTTTATAGTGATCCACATATTTTTTACCGATATCCGCAATAAACTCGACGGCTTCTGAAGTTCCGGAAATTAATTCAAAATTTGGTGTTCCAGTTTCGAATTTTTCAGGAGGTTCTGCATTATCATAGGCATCAACACGAACGGTTCTAATTCCGCTAATGGTTTCTTTCTTTGTGTAAATAACACCAAGATGAGGCCCAAAGAATTTATAGGCGGAGCATACAAGAAAATCTGTTCCAATGGCTTTAACATCCATGGGTTTATGTGGTGCATAATGTACAGCATCGACGATGGTAATAGCACCGACTTCATGGGCAAGATCAATGTATTTTTTTACATCTGTTATGGTTCCTGTGGCATTGGATGCCCAATTGATGGCAACCACTTTTGTTTTAGATGAAAGCTTTTCTTTATAATCATCAAAAGATAATGTAAAAGTTTCTTTGTCAACCTTAACACTTTTGATAATAGCACCAAAGTCAGCAAGAAGTTTCCAGGGAGAACGGTTCCCTTCATGATCAATATCTGTAATAATAACTTCATCTCCGGGCTTCAGATCTCGAGCTAAGGCAAAAGCAAGTTTAATATTGTTGCCAGTAGTGCTTTCTCCAAATGCGACTTCATCTTTTTCACAACCCAAAAAGTCCGCAAGGACTTCACGGCCGTTTTCCATAATTGCTTCTGTTTCAAGGGATGTGACATAGCATCCATGAGCATTTGCATTGTGATGTAATAAATATTCAGAAATTTTATCAACAACTCTCTGTGGTACTTGGGTTCCCCCTGGTCCATCCAGATAGATACAGGGATTTCCATTTATTTTTCGGTCAACTGCTGGGAATTGTGCTCTAACAGCATCATTATCAAAATTTAATTTCATACGGACCCTCCTTTATTTCTTAAAAACATGATATCATGTATCATTATTTGCTTCAATTATATATATTACAAAAATTAACCGTTGTTTTTATAGACATATACAATTAAGGTCCAAGTAGAGTGTTATATTAAGCAAAAATTTGGAATCAGATGATAGGATTAAGTTCTTAAAGAATTGAAATTCAAGACCATTGTATGATATTATTTAATATAAACAATTAATATAAGAGCCTCATTGCATTAAATGCAAAATGTTGAGACACTTTAAAAAGGAGATCGGAACCTATGGTTACCGTTCAAAACCTAACATTTTTAAAACCTATATCCGACTTTAAACTCATTACCTCAGAAAATGGCTTAAGAAATGTTGTCAAGGATACAGGCATTTTAGAATATGAGTCTAATAAAAAAATCGCTGAGACATTCAAAAAGGGTGATTTTATTGTAACAACTCTTTTTTTAGCAAAGGACAACTTGGATTATGCGGAAAAGTGTTTAAAGAGTCTAATAGATCAGGAAGTCAGTGCTATTGCTGTTAAAAATATTTATTTTAACGACTTTTCAGAGGATTTAAAGAAATACGCAGAGATTCATTCTTGCCCAATTTTCATTTTTGAAGATATTTTTTTTGATGACATCATTGTCACACTAAAAAATGCCATCGCTCATTTTAATGCAACAGAATACTTTGAAAAGAAAATTGAAAGCATCATTTCATGTGATTCAAGTAGAGATAGGGTTCGGGAAACAGCTTTTGAAATAAACGGATCATTCTTAAATAATTTAGTGAGTGCTTACTGTATAAAGAAGGAGCAAACAACAGCTACATGGCAATATTTAAATGAATTTGAAACAAAACCATGGGACTATTCTTCAAGGAATTATCCCCATGCAACGATCCTGTCATATAAGAAAGGGTTATTAGTTTTATATACAATGGATCATCATATACCAGTCTCCTATGAGCGCCTTCATGAATATTTAAGACAAGCGGGGATATCCGAAGATAGCTACAGGATTGGTGTTAGCAATATTCATTTTGATCTTTGTGAACTGGATTTTTGTATTAAGGAAAGCATGTGTGCGTATATAAGCTGCAAAAATGAGAGGAGTTCAACTCTTAACTTTAATGATATAGGGATTGACCAAGTGCTCCTTCCTTTAATCAATAATTATTGGATGAAGACATACTATACGAAATATATGAATCGGGTACTGACATACGATAAAACTCATAGTTCAAACCTGATGGATACCATGGTTCATTATGTTGAGAGTAAGGGAGAAATTACTCAGACCTCAAAAAAAACATTTCAGCATACCAACACTGTACGATATAAATTAGAAAGAGTTAAAAAACTCATGGGTTTTGAAAACGACGATTCTTTCTATGTGCAATTATATATAGTTGTCCGGCTCTATATGTTGGAGGAACTCTTAAATGATATATAAAAAAGTAAATTAAGTTTAAGTAGCTCCTTCGGAGCAGTGTAAGTTAAATAATATGCCATTTAAATGTGAGTCTATACTCTTGACTTATTATTTGATACTTAATGTTTTACTTACCCTTAAACTTAGGCTTATTCTTTATTTTACTTGACACACTAGGCAAGGATTATTAGGATTAAATAAAGAGAAAAGCAGTAGGACAAACAGAATTCTTAGCTTCAGGTGGAGTTTTCACCCTTCGGTGACCCATCTGAAGGTTGGAATTCGTTATCCAGGGGCTGTTGAATTCTTATACCCACGCTGTAGAGGAGGGAGTATTAGAATTCTTAGCCATCGGACAAAATTATATGAAAGAAGGCAAGGATATATGGAAAACAAACCAAATAGAGAACAAGCTCTTGCACTTTTAAAGGAATATAATAAAAGTGAAAGTCTCATTAAACATGCTCTTACGGTTGAAGCAGTGATGAATCATTTTTCAGAGATATTCAATGAAGACGATAAGGAAAAATGGGCGAATATTGGATTGATTCATGATTTGGATTACGAAATGTTTCCGGAAGAACATTGCAAAAAAGCAAGAGAAATATTAGAAAAAGAAGGATGGCCGGAAGATTACATAAGAGCAGTTGAGTGTCATGGGTGGAAGATTTGTACGGATGTTGAGCCCGTTGAAAAGATGGAAAAGGTATTATTCACTATAGATGAATTAACAGGCTTGATTGCAGCGACGGCTCTAATGCGTCCAAGCAAAAGCATATTAGATTTGGGAGTGAAGTCGGTTAAAAAGAAGTGGAAGCAAAGAAGCTTTGCTGCGGGTGTTGATAGAGATGTTATTGAGGACGGGGCAAAGATGTTAGGAATGGAGATGGAAGAAGTTATTGATGAAACCATAAAAGCCATGCAGAAAGTGGCAGGAGAGATTGGACTTAAAGGAGAAGTTTAAAACTTTTGAAATACATTTTCTTAGTATACATTGTAGAGGGGAAAGAATATGGATGCAAAAATACTTTCGATTCTTGTGAAGAATCACCCGGGTGTAACAGCGCGCATTTCAGGTTTGTTTCTTAGAAGGGGATATAATATCACAAGTTTCACAGGAGAAGAGACTTCATCACCGGAAATATCACGTATTACCGTTTCTGTAAAGGCAACAGAAGATGGTTTCGAACATATTCGACAACAAGTTTTGAAACTATATGATGTTAAAAAATCTGTTGAACTTAAAAAAGAAGAGTCTATTATAAAAGAATTTGCTATGGCAAAAATTATGTTGACACCGGAATCCACAAAAAAAATTAAAGAATGGTATGAAGAATATGATGCCGTTATTATCGATGCGGATTCTGAAGTGCTTATTTTTCAAATCTGCAATACAAAAGAAAAAATTGATTTATTTTATGAAGCAATAAGACCCTTTGGAATTGTGGAGACTATTAGAAGTGGTGTTATTGCACTTTCCAGGGGAAAAAAGAATATTCATGGAGAAGATGTTGCACATTATTAAAATGAAAATTTATCAGGCCTCGTAAGCATTAAGATTTAATGTTTGCGGGGTTTTTTTTGAATAATTGTTTTTTTTGTAAATTTATATAAACCCATGGAATAACTTTTTCAAATACTATAAATACTAAGAAGAAGAGAGGTGTTAATATGAAAATGAAAAAAAATAGATATATAGGCATAATGTTAATAATTTTTTTGTGTTTGGCTATGGGTTGTAATAATGACAAGAAAGAAGAAGATAAGAAATCAGAAAATGAGGATCAGAAAGCACCCAATTCTTTAGAACAGTTGCAACAACTGTCAGATGAGATTGTTACTTCAACTTTAGGTTCGGATTGGCCTGGAAGTTTGGGCAAAGTTAAAGAACTTCAATCTACGTGGAATGAACTCTACCCAGATATACAAAAAAAAGGCATAAAGAAATCTGAAGTAGACGCTTTTGTTTCAGATTTAAATATTTTAACGGATTACCTAATTTCCAAAACTCTAAAACTCCCTCCAGAGGCTGCTTCAAAAGGACAAAAAAGTCAGGAAGAAGGACAAAAACAGGAGCCTTCACAGGGTTCTGAATCAGAACAAGGTGGACAAGAACAAGGTGGACAAGAACAAGGCGGACAAGAGCAAGGTGGACAAGAGCAAGGCGGACAAGAGCAAGGTGGACAAGAAGGCGGGCAAGAACAAGACCAGAGCTCAGAAGAGAAAAAAGATCCTAAAAAAGTTCTTGATGAAATAAATCCCATTATATCTGTTGCTAAGGAAGATTTGATCATTATAAATGCATCCGTTGAAGTGACAAAGCATATTCCTGAATTTATGTCTTTATATACAAGTGAAACGCCTCCCGATTTATATAAATTACAATACTTGATACGTCATTTAGATGTAGCTGCAAAGTTGGAAAGCTGGGATATTGTATCTGAAGATTTTACAAGTATTGAGGAAACATGGGATGCTGTAAAGACTAAAGTTATGGAAACAGATGAAGATATGAAGATTAAATTAGAACAAAGTATTGGAGAGTTAAAGGACGTGGTTCATTCCAAAAGAATCAATTTAATCGGAGTAAAAAGTAAATTGACTCTTGATAATATTGAAAGCGTAATTAAAAAACTTAAAGAAAAGGAAAAGGAAAAGAATAAGGAAAAGGAAAAGGAATAAAGTTTTAAAGGACAATTGTTAAATAGACAGTTGTCCTTTTAAGGTAAAACATTTTTGCATTCTGAAATAAAAGTTTCAACATTATTCATTTCATCTTTTAGAATGCTATCGCTCATGTTGCCTCTTCCCAGTCTATCACATAATGATAAAAGGGCGATATCCTCTAAGTTTACTTCAGATAACATGGCCTTTATGTCAGCAAAAGGAAGTTTTTTCACAACAAAAAGAATCTGCATGTGCCATCGAACCATTTTAGAGACCAAATGGATTAAATCCTTTTCAGCTTCCAAAGCAGTCAAAAATTCCACAGATAAGTTTTCTCCAAATTTATCATGATTATAAGCCGTTATTCTTCCTTTTCTGATTTTGGTAGCGGTTACTTTCCCAATATCATGTAGTAGAGCAGCCCACATAAGCGCTTTGGGATTATTACTTTGATTTTTTCTTATTGCTGCATGATCAATGACAAGCATGGTATGGTTCCATACATTTCCCTCTGGATGATATTTTAATGATTGGTTAATTTCTTTGAGATTAGTAAGTATATCAAAAGGATATTTGCTAAAATAAGAGGGTTCTTCATCAAATATCTGATTAAAATAATGGGAAGGTTGTTTATCTGTCATTAAGTGTTTTTCAAAATCCATATATATTTTTTTCAAATCATCCATAGGTTTCTCTTTCTGGTTTTATTTTAGAAATCTGTATAGTAGTATTTTAACCAGAAATTGATTTAAAAGTATATAGAAAAATGAATTTCTGCACTTTAAGCATAAAATTAATTTCCATAAAGTTTCAAAAAATTGACAGTTTATTAATTTCAATGATAAAATCAGGTTAAATATGAAAGAAGGAAACCCTATGAATGATTTCGCCAAGGATACTCATGAAATAAGTATTAGACACGCTCTGAGATCAGGAGACGTCGGATATTTAATACATTTACATGGATGGATTTATAGTCAAGAGTGTGGATACAATCATACATT
This sequence comes from Clostridia bacterium, assembly GCA_016278615.1. Classification (GTDB taxonomy): domain Bacteria; phylum Bacillota; class Clostridia; order Peptostreptococcales; family JAAYPU01; genus Soudan-22. Next base: position 6,435 of record JADQBM010000014.1, read on the forward strand.
TGAAGGATACGTATGTAAGACTTTCTCTGAATTTTTTGATCATTATGACCCAAATAAGGATAGGATTTGGTTTGCTGAGGCAGATGGAGAAATCATCGGGGCTATTGCTATAATAGGGCATTCTCCCGTAGAGGCTCAATTAAGATGGTTTATTTTGCACCCGGATTATAGAGGCAAGGGGATAGGTAAAATATTATACAAAGAAGCATTGAATTATTGTCGAGAAAAGCACTATAAAAAAGTATTTCTTGCAACCACACAAGATCAACAGACGGCTATAAGAATGTATCTTAAAGAAGGTTTTAAGAAAGTATCTGAGTCTAAGAATGAGTCATGGGGAAAAGCCTTAATAGAAGAAATATATGAGTTAATGCTATAAATAACAATCCCGCTGAATTTTAACTAGCGGGATTTTTTATATAATAGGAAATATCGATTTTCTATTGTATAAAAAAGGGGGGAGTGCAGAGGGGAATCTCCTTTGCTGGTAAAGGAGGGTGCTCAGACTGTGATAGCAGTCGCCGAAGGGAACCATGGGGTTCCGTAGCGGAGTGGCGTTAGCCACTTTTTTTATTAATATCAAACAAGGATTGCAAATGCAATAACCGTATCTGCTTCCCAGGAAAGGCTGATGAGAATCTTTTTACATTTCTTTTCTTCAAAGAGGTCTTTAAAAGGCCCATTAAAAATAGCATTACGGATATAGCTTTTAAATGGGGATTTAATGATTCTGCGCATTTCAGCAAAGTCTTTAAGAGGAAATATGGAGTAACACCCAGTGAATATAAAAAAGGCACTTTAGGATACATTAAGTAAACGGTTGGATGCCTTTTAATAGATTTTTTCTTTAATCATGAAATACTGTTCATAAGAGTGGTAATGCCATTTGAGTGAGCAGTCTTTTTATGAAATTAAGTAGGTTTCACAATAAAAAAACATGCTTCACAATTTGTTTGATTCGGACAAATTTTAAGTATAAAAAAAAGATATACTCTTAAACTAATAGAAATCATTTTTTCAAATGGAAGGAGAACGATATGGGAAGCAAATTATCAGGTATTATAGAAGCTGCCGGTCGTGCTGGCGTTAGAAACAAAGACACCAATGAATTGGTTGCAGTATATCCTTATAAAGTCTGGGGAGAAGATGGGGAAATAAAATCAAAAGTTAAGGATTGGTTCTATGACAGAAATCAAGACAAATGTATTGACGTTGCTGATTACTATGTGGACACACTATCTCCTTCAGAACTGCAGAATGCACATGAAAATTTTGTTGATTAAATGATTATAATAAAAAAATCTTAAGTTAATGTACATTTTATTATTGGGATGGCTATTTGCGTAGTCATCTTTTTTATTGGATCCATAATAACAAGGATAACCTTTAAAGTGTTGGTCTTGTTTTTCTGTAGGTACCTTTTATTTTTGGTTCACTCTCTTTTTTAAAATTCATTTTATTGTTTCTTATTGGAGTATGCCAGACATTTGAATCAATACTTGACGTTCTTTTTTTCATGTTTACGCCCCTTTGTTGACCATCCCATTATGTCATTTAACAAACAATATGTGAATAAAGAATCAATAAATAAAGATAAAGAAAATACTTTTAAGAAATTGGATTGCTGTTTGGGGATTGTTTTATTATATGAAAGTTTTAATAGCAACAAACCAATAGTAGAGCGAATAAATCTTTCTTCTGTACTTAGGTTTTTTTTAAAATCAAGATACATTTTTTCACTTCCTATACATTCTAATAAAAACACCATGGATATGATAAATAATATATTCATATATTATCTTTACCTATTTTCAATAAAACATTACTGAACACTTCTGCTTATTAGAGGATAAAATATATAGGGAGGCGTATATAAATATGTATCATATTACCATCGATACCCAAAAACGTATTTTAAAGTTGCTTAACGCTGATAATGATTTAGTTAAGCAATATCCTGTTGCTATCGGTAAACCTTCTACACCTACTCCAGCGGGAACTTGGACCATTACAAAAAAAGCCCTGTGGGGAGAACAATTTGGAGGACATTTTATGCAGCTCAGTGTTCCCTGGGGGACATTTGGGATTCATGGAACCAATAAACCATGGTCCATAGGAAAAGCAGTGAGTAATGGATGTATTCGAATGAACAATCATGACGCAGAAGAGTTGTATAACCTTGTTTCTATTGGAACCCAAGTCCAGATTTATTGATATTCAACAAGGGGAATTAGTGGTATAATGTAAAAAATCAAGATCCTTGCTGATTCCCTTTGACTTTTGGCAAAAATTGATATTGATATGAGAAAAGTCATAAAAGAAAAAGCAACAAGTTTTGTGTTAAAATAGTAGGTGACAGGCGATAACTCGAAAAGTGGAAGTGGAAGTTTACGTGTAAGTGTAAGTGTAAGTGTAAGTAGAAGTAGAAGTAGAAGTAAAAGTAAAAGTTTAAGTGTAAGTTTAAGTTAAAAATTGTAGGGGCTGGTCCTGTGCCTGCCCGTGAAAGGCAAGGATAGGTTGAAGTATAAGTTTAAGTATAAGTAAAAATTGTAGGGGCTGGTCTCGCACCTGCCTGTGAAAGGCAAGAATAAGAATAAGTATAAATAGAAATCCAATATTTATCATTTAACTTAAACTACTCCGAAGGAGTCCACTTAAACTCAAGCTTCACGATTCATACTAGGACAGTACAGATGACAGGGGGTAGGAGACGAACATGATGAGAAAAAAACAAGGGGTAAAATTATGGACCACAGTGATGCTAATGTTTAGTATGCTTATTTTTTTTGGATGCACACAAGAAGAAAAAGAAACCATTAGCCCCAATGAAACAAAAAGCACACCAGAAGCTATTACAGGAGAAGCCATAGTAGAAAGTGATCCGATTCCTATTGTAAAGTCTCCCTTGACCGGGTTAAAAATAGATGAAGAAAAGCTTAACTAAAGAGTTATTGCAGTTATGTTGGACAATCAGTATAGTGCTAGGCCCCAAGCAGGGCTTAGCAAGTGTGATATTGTATATGAGATATTGGCAGAAGGAAATATCACTCGATATATGGCAATTATAGGGTCTGAGCAACCTGGTAATATAGGGCCTGTTCGAAGTGCAAGAGATTACTTCATTGACTTAGCATTGGAATATGATGCCCTTTATGTCCATGTTGGAGGAAGCCCACAGGCTTACCAAGCAATACCTAACTTAAAAGTTGCTTCTGTTGATGCCATGAAACAAAGTGGTGATATCTTTTGGAGAAAAAATCATAAATTTGCGCCTCACAATATGTATACAGATTATGATGCCATTATTACAGGTGCCCAAAGAAGAAGTTATAGAGCTGAAGGGAATTTTGAGAATTTGCTATTTACCTATATCGATCGTGATATACAAGGTGAAAGCTTAAATCATATTAAGTTCCCTTATAATGGAAATAAATATTATTCAGCCTATTACTATAATGAAGATGAAAAAATGTATGATAGGTATATCAATGGGGACCCTCATTTAGATGAAGAAGGCGATGTTCCCATTGCTGCTAAAAATGTCATTGTACAATTTACTGAAACGAAAGGGATAAAAGGAGACACTGAGGGAAGGCTTGATATAAATATGATGGGAGAAGGAAAAGGGCTGTATATTACCAATGGTAAATATGTTAACATAACATGGGAAAAACCCGATGCGTATTCCATGACAAAGTATTATAATGAATATGGCAAAGAAATCTTACTGAATCCAGGAAAAACATGGATTCAGCATTACCCTACCCATAGATCTGAAGAGCTTATTATGGAATAAATTAGTGTTGAGGGAGATGAAGAGATGGTTGAGTTGGATGATTTTTTAAAATTAGATATTAGAGTTGGAGAGATCATTAAAGCTGAAGAATTTAAGAAAGCCAAAAAACCTGCTTATAAGCTATGGGTCGATTTTGGAAAAAATATTGGGGTGAAAAAATCCAGTGCTCAAATTACTGAGTGTTATGGGATAGAAGAACTTGTTGGAAAACAAATTTTAGGAGTTATAAATTTTCCTCCAAGACAAATTGCAGATTTTATGTCAGAGGTGCTGGTTTTAGGTGTATATTCAGATCAAGGTGTGGTATTGATACAACCTGAAAAAAGAGTTGAAAAGGGAGAAAAATTAGGATAGAGAAACCTATTTTCAAGAAAGTTGTGAAAGGAGAAAGGACTATGAATATGATAGGATGGGGCTATGGAATGATGACATGGCTTGGAATGATGCTTATTCCAGCTGCTATTGTAATTGTTTTTTTATTTATTATTGTTAAATTGATTATGAATAACAATTCGAAAAATGTTAATGAATCGGACAGTGCTATGAAGATTCTTAATGAAAGATTTGCTAGAGGAGAAATAAACGAAGAAGAATACAAAGAAAAGAAATCATTGTTGTTAAAATGATAAAACACATTCCAAAAACCATAATTCTTGTGGCGAATTAATAAAAAAAGAAAACCAATAAAATGGTTTTCTTTTTAACATTTCTTATAATTTAACAACATTCGTTGCCTGAAGTCCTTTGGGGCCTTTTTCAACTTCGAATTGTACTTGTTCCCCTTCATCAAGACTTTGTCTTCCAGCACTGCCTTCTATAGCAGTTGAATGAACAAAAACATCTTTTTCACCTTCTACTTCGATAAATCCAAACCCTTTTTCAGAATTAAACCATTTTACTGTTCCAGTTTTCACTAATCATATCCTCCTAAGAAAAATACCAATTTGCATTATTTTTATTTAATACAGCTGTATTTTATATATTATATAGTATATCACAATAATCAAAATCTATTAAAAATATTTAAAATAAGCAAAAAAAATAACAATATTAAATGTCGAAAATTTCAATTTTTACTTTTTATCACCAAAATGTTAGAATAGATACAAAGTTAAACACCAAAAGAGATAAATAGAGGGAGCTAAAATGAAATATAGGGTTGTTAGAAAACAGGAGAATAGTAAGTTGTGTATTGTTTGTGGGTTGAAAAATGATTTAGGATTGAAAAGTAATTTTTATGAATTGGAAAACAATGAAATTATAGCAGTTTTCACACCAAAAGAAGAGCACCAGAGCTATCCTGGAAGGCTGCACGGTGGAATCGCAAGTGCAATACTGGATGAGACAATAGGAAGAGCCATGCTTATGATGGATGAAAATACGTGGGGCGTTACTGTGGAATTGAGCTTAAAATATCTTAAGCCCATTCCTCTTGATGAAGAGCTGAGAGTAGTTGGTCGGATTACCTTAGATAGAAAAAGAGTTTTTGAAGGAACAGGAGAGATATTGCTTAGTAATGGGGATGTTGCTGTAAGCGCTTATGGTAAATATTTAAAAATGCCCATAGATAAAATTTCGGAGACCGGTATGAATGATTTGGAATGGCAAGTATTGGACTCAAATGATGATCCTTTAGAAGTGGAGTTATAGGTACCGAAGATTGGGCTTTCTAAAATGATTGAAATGGAGCGTGTTTAAATGATTCCTTTACAGTGTGCTATATGTGGGATGCATATCGATGCAAATAATTACAATATAAATGCCACTTCTTTTTTGAAAAAAAATCAAAGAGATCAAATTATGTACTGTCCTTTTTGCGGTGCCATTTATTTTGGCAAAGTACTGAATGTGGATCATAATAAATTGGATAAGGAAAGTTTAAAAGTTTTGGATCATGCCATGAAACTAGAAGTTTTCAATAGTGAGTTTTATGAAGAAGCGGGTAGATTGGCGAATGTAGAAGAAGCGAAAAATATTTTTTTTAATTTGAGTCGAATAGAGTTTATGCATGCACAGGTGCATAAAAGACTCGGTGGTTTCAGTCATATTCCAAAGCTTCATAAGCCAGATTATTCGAAGCATAAGACAACAGGTCTGCTATTTGCAGAAGCTAATAAAAGAGAAAGCCACGCTATTAAATTTTATAAAAAGAATTTAATGGTTGTTCAAGATCCTGTTATTAAACAAGTTTTCAAAGCATTGTCTGAGGTTGAATCACAGCATGAATGGTTATCAGGGCACTATGAACGCCAACTGCGCTAGCGTATGAAATGTTAGGGCAATACGAAAAGTCATGCAAAAGGAAGGATATTATGAAATTACGCACTAAAGGCGCTATCTTTATGTTAGCTGCAGCTTTCTTTTACGCGATTACAGCAGCTATTGTAAAAAGCCTTTCAGATATTCCTGTAGTTGAAAAAGTTTTTTTTAGAAATGTTATTGGTTTACTGCCAATAATATTTGTATCCTTTAGAAAAAAGGTACCTATAAAAGAATATTTATTAGGAAGTAATAAGCCATTTCTTATTTTGCGTGGTATATTTGGATTAATCGCCATAGCCACGTATTACTATGCATTATCCCATGCACCTCTGGCAGAAACAGTTACCCTTGGAAATGTTTATCCTTTTTTTGTTATTATTTTTTCTTATTTTTTCATAAAAGAAGAAATCCAAAAAGTGCATATAGTTACATTTCTATTGAGTATCATAGGTGCTGTTTTGATTATAAGGCCTCAATTTAATACGATTAACGTATTTTATATTTTTGCATTCGTTTCAGCTATTTTTACTGGTGCTGCTTACACAACTGTTAAACACCTTCAAAAAACAGATGATTCTTTAGTTATTATGTCCTATTTTTCTTTAATAACGGCAGTGGTTTTTTTGCCTTTTATATTTATGGGTCATTTTGTAATTCCAGAAGGGGAGAACTTAATAAAGTTACTCATGTTAGGTGGATCAGCAACAGTATATCAAATTTGCATGACTACAGCTTTCCAATATGCTCCGGCAGGAGAAATTGCGATATACAGTTATGCCAGCATCGTGTTTTCCGGTATTATAGGTGTAATATTTTGGAATGAAATGCCAACCTTACTTTCCTTAATCGGTGCTATTTTTATACTTTCCGCAGCTCTAATCAACTATAAAGTACCCAATAGGAAAATCTGATTCGCATATACTCACTTGTCTCTAAGTAAGTTATGTTCCTCGATTTATGCATGCTTATTATTTCTCTCGTTTTTCAAGAACATTAGAATTTCAAACATAAAATAAAATAAGGACAACCTCTTGGTTGTCCTTATTTATGTTGATATAATTTCTGTTCTATTCTGCGTCCTCTTTACCGTTAGCTTCATCGGATCCTTCATCAGTTTCAGTTTCATCCTCTGAAGTTTCTTCTTCAAGAGGTGAAACTCTCAGGTGTCCAATGCTACCATAGATTTCATCAGGATTGACAATTTTAATTTCCTCATTTAAATCAAAATCTTTAGCAGTAATCATATATCCATGTTCTTTGTCGGATACATCTACCTGTACGGAGTCAGGCATAAAGGCAATTTTTCCTATTAATTCAATATTGGATTTCTGAATCTGGAGATGTAATAAGTTTTGTTTTAGAGCATTCTCGCCATTAAAAATAATGGGAAGTTGCATTTTAATACTATGATCCTTTGAAACAATCTGTACATCCATATGTAAGATTTGTTGGGAAACGGGATGTTTTTGTATATCTTTAATAAATCCGAATTTTTTATTGTCATTATATTGAATCCATAACTTCGCATGAGATCCATACTTTGAAAGAATTTTTCGAAGACTTGATTCATTAAATTTAACGGATGTAGGTTCATCGATACCATCACCATAAAGTACGCCAGGTACATACCCTGCTTCTTTAAATTTTCCCGATTTAGCGTTTCTTTCTTCTGCATTTAAAATAGTTTCTTGCAATTGAACACACTCCTTTTAGCTTAATCAATTAATATTCATTACAATTATACCATATATTCTCCAAATAAAAGCTTTATTAAACCATTTTAACAATTCTTTATGAATTATTGTGTTTATAAAAGATTCATCTTTAGTAACAATCTTTTCATGATAATAGCTGTTTCAGCTCGGAAGTTTGACAGTTGAATAAGAAAAAAATAGCTATAAGCCTTGAAATGGCT
>JADQBM010000127.1 GCA_016278615.1 Clostridia bacterium
GGGTGACATTTTCGCTCGATAGTTTACATACTGACATTATCGCAAGATAACAACAATTACAAGACCAAACAACTTGATATAATATATATATTATGATAAAATTGCATTAAATTACCCGCTTTGTAAATCGGAAGCGTATATTGAGGTGCGAAATGATTGATATGAATAAAATTAAAAATGAATTTAATAAGCATGGAGGTGTTCTCAAAACATCGGAACTTAATGTTCTTGGACTTTCAAGTCGCCAAATAAAGAAACTTCTTGAGGAGGGAGTGCTTATGAAGATTAAGCACGGATTTTATGAGCTATCTGACGGCATCGCTAGCGACGAAGTCATTATTGCACGACTATTTCCTAATGCAGTTATTTATCTTGAAAGTGCACTTATGCATTATGGTTATACTGACCGAATACCATCAGCATGGCAAATAGCTGTCGATAAAGACAGTGAAAAAAGTCAGTATAAAATTGAATATCCTCATATAGAGTCTTTTTATATAGAGCCAAAATACTTGAGGATAGGGATTGATTCGTTTAAGGTTAATGGTGTCACTATGAAAATATATGATCGCGATCGAACCATATGCGATGTTCTTCGGTATGAAAACAAAATTGAAAAAGAGGTTTTTAATAATGCAATTAAACGCTATGTTAAAGACCAGAAGAAGAATATAAGGAAACTATTTGAATATGCTATAGAGTTTAACATCAAAAGCAAAGTTCAGAACTATATAGGAGTGTGGCTATAATGACTGACATTGTTGCATCTACCTTAGATAGACTAAAGAAAAAATCTAGAGAGCAAGGGATTCAATTTCAACAGTTATTGAATCTTTTTTGTCAAGAAGAATTCATAAGGAGACTGTCACATTCGAGCTATAGGGAAAATTTAATACTAAAAGGGGGGTTCCTTCTATATACAATTAGTGGATTCACAACCAGACCGACCGTTGATGCGGATTATCTTTTGAAGAATTATTCTAATGATCTAAATTCAATTGAACTACTTATTAAAAGTGTTATCAGTAGTGCTACCGAGAATGATTTCATTAGATTTGAAATCAGAGATTTGGAGACAATTGCTGAGACAAAAGATTATCATGGTATACGGGTAAATCTAATTGGTTTAATAGGAGTTACGAAAACACCCTTTAGTATTGATTTTGGAGTTGGAGATATTATTGTTCCATCAGCAGTAAATAGAATTCTACCGGTTATTCTCCCGAATTTTGAAAAGCCAAATGTTTTAACTTATTCGTTGGAGTCAACAGTAGCAGAAAAATTGGATGCCATTATCTTGTTAATGGAAGCCACAAGCCGAATGAAGGATTTTTACGATATTTATTATTTAGCAACTACCTTTGATTTTGAAGGTAGAAAACTGCAGCAAGCGATTTATGAAACACTGTCTAATCGGGGGACACCGTATGAAAAAGATTCTATATCAGAGATATCACGATTAGCAAAGGATGATACGATTTTAAAACGATGGGCTGCTTTTTGCAAAAAAATCTTACATTTCGAACTTGATCTAGGAAAAGTAATTGAGATAATTATTCACTTTACTTTTCAGCCTTATACTGCAGCGATTAGTGAAGATGAATTTTTTGGCACATGGAGCCCAAATGATCACAAATATATGACATAGGAAAAGCTGCGGGGACGTTTCGTTTGAAGTTTAAATTGAATGTGTTAAAGAATATCCGATGTAGATTTATTACTCTGAGTGGTCGGGCACGGTGATTTGGGGCGAATTTTATTCAGAATGGGAGGTGCTGGTTTGAATACATCTGTAGCAGTTATTTTTGTAGCAATTTTTTTAGGAGGGTTATTTTTCTTCATATTATGGAGGAAAGATAAGAAAATTCAGGAATTAAAAATGAAGATAGAAGCATTAGAAAAAGAAAACATGAAAATCAAGAAAAAAAATAATGATAATTCCGTACATAAAAATGGATATAAGTATTCACCGGATAACAGTGCCTTACGGGAATGGATGAAGTGGGAATAAAGAAGGGGAAAAGAATATGGCTGCAAGAGAAATATTATTGTTAGGACATGAGAGTTTATATAAAACATGTAAAGAGATTTCAAAGAGCGAGATCAATAAGGCGAAACAAATAGTAGAGGATTTACATGACACAATAATCAACTTCAGAGAAAAACATGGTTATGGGCGTGCAATTGCAGCACCACAAATTAACGAGCTTTATAGAGTGATATATATGAATTTTGACGATACTTCAATTGCTTTTATTAATCCTAAACTTGAGTTTATGAATGATGAAACTTTTGAAATGTGGGATGATTGTATGAGTTTTCCTGGATTAGAAGTAAAACTGATAAGATATAGGAAGTGCAGAGTGCATTATAAAGATTTGAATTGGGAGGATTGTGTTTTAGAATTTGAAGGAGATTTATCTGAACTAATACAACATGAATACGATCATTTGGATGGTATTTTAGCCGTTCAAAAAGGGATAGATAATAAATCGCTAAGAATGAATAAAAAATAGACCCCGCCGCTCGCAAAAGCAAGAAAGTTAAGTATAAGCTTAACTTTTTTTGTACTTTCGGAAGGGTCTTTTCATATGATGAAGTATATATTATCGCTTAATGAATAGGTAGGAGATGGGAAAGTATGTATTATGATTTCAAAGGAGGGTCTCCTTTAGGCCCAATACTTCGTAATACTTGTTATTATGGTAAAAATAAAAATGATTTCCGAATGGAGATAGAAGGAAATGGCAGAGTCAATGCAATACCTGATATAGCGATTGTTACATTAGGCGTTGAGACAGAAGAAAGAGATTTAACCACAGCACAAAAAGAGAATGCAGTGATTTCCGCTAATGTAATTGATTCTTTAAAAGAAGCAGGAGTTTCAGAACAAGATATTCAAACGGTAACTTATCAGATAGAGCCTCAATATGATTTTGTTGATGGAAAGCGAATATTCAGATCATACAAGGTGATCAATCAGTTCCAAGTGACCATAAGACAAATTGGCAATACAGGACAGATTATTGATGATGCAGTTGAAAGTGGCGCCAATATAGTGACAAACATTCGGTTTTCCTTATCACAACCTTCTGTATATTACGACAAAGCACTCTCCAATGCTATCAAAGATGCAGTAGAAAAAGCTATTGATTTTGAGAGAACAATAAACATTTCTGTCAATAGAATACCGGTAAAGATCATTGAAGAGCGTTATGAAAATATTCCTGGAGATGAACGTTTCTTTGCTGCACCGATTACCACTCCAATAGAAGCAGGAGATATAATTATTAGAGCAAAAATAAGAGCAGTATTTACTTATTGCCCAAATATGAATTAATTACAATAAGGCTTCTGATTGATTTCAGAGGTCTTTTTAGGTGTCTGAAAAATAAATAATTGTGCGAATAGAGTTTATGGTTTATGAGAAATAGGATTGGGTAAATACTTACATAGTATACTGAAAAATGAGTAGAATTTATTCATATGAGTAATATAACTTGTAAATAGGACCAAGATAATAAAGGAGAGGATTACCGTTGAGAAGAGTAATATTACGATTGATATTAGTGGCAAGTTTAGTGGGAAGTTCTCTATTATTTGGCTGTTCCAGTAAAGACGATACAGTCACATTTATCGCAGAGATTGATAGTGTATCCGAAAATAGTATACTAGTTACGACGTCCGATGATGTCGGCTTTGACTTGGCCAGCGTTAGCTATGGAGAGAACTTAAAGCTCGACTTTACACCCGAGGCAGGGCAAATAGTTGAAATTACCATAATGCCTGAAATACGTGAAAGCTACCCCGTTCAAGTGACGGCGGTTAAGATTCAACTACAGAATGAGGATCCGGATATGATCACCAAAACAGAATACAAAAAGATTACTGCTGAAGAGGCAAAGACTATAATGGATCAGGAAGAAGATGTCATTATTTTAGATGTGCGTACACAGGAAGAATATGAGGATGGATATATAGAAAATGCAATCCTTTTGCCTGACTATGAGATTAATGACAATGCTGAAACAATACTTCCAGATAAAAATGCAAAAATCCTAGTATACTGTAGAAGTGGCAATAGAAGTGCATCTAGTGCGAAAGCATTAATCAAGATGGGTTACACCGATGTCTATGATTTTGGTGGAATAATTGATTGGCCCTACGAAAATTAAAATGGTTAGCCTCTGCTCGTGAGATTGCCACGCTGCGCTCGCAATGACAGAAAGGAAGAGGTGTTTGACTGGTTATCCGGTGAATACTTGTATCCATTTTTATGTGCTGAGTTATCATTTTTTATTTTCTTAAGGGAATGGATGAAATGGGAATAAAGAAGGTTGAATAATTAATGTTGACATATTGTGGTTAATGAATTTATTATAATATTTAAATGTAATAAAAATAAATAGTGGAGGAATAATTGTATGAAAATTGCATTACCATCTCGTCAGAATGTTATAGACAGTCACTTTGGTCATTGTGAATATTTTACTGTTTTTACAATCGACGATAACAAAATTATTAACCAAGATACCATATCCTCTCCAGCGGGGTGTGGTTGCAAATCAAATATTGCACAAACTCTTTCAGAAATGGGTGTAAAAGTAATGCTTGCTGGTAATATGGGTGACGGAGCTGTGCGTGTCTTAAACAACTCAGGTATAGAAGTTGTGCGTGGATGCTCGGGTGATGTTAAAACTGTAGCTCTCAAATGGTTGGATGGCTCACTTATTGACTCAGGCGACTCCTGCCATGAACATGAGCATGGATGCCATAACTCGTGAGATTGCCACGCTGGACTCGCAATGACAAGATGCTAGTTTTTTAAATTGATAAATAGATGAATATAAATGTAGAGCAAGAGAAAATTTATTTACAAGGAGGGTAATTTTATGCAAAAGTATGTATGTATTCCATGTGGATATATTTACGATCCTGAAATAGGCGATCCGGATAATGGGGTTGCACCAGGTACATCGTTTGAGGATATCCCGGAGGATTGGGTATGTCCCATTTGTTTTGTGGGTAAAGAGGAATTTGAGAAAGAAGAATAGATTAAGATTTAAACCTTCCATTTGTACAAATGGAAGGTTTTTTACATTTAATTTCTTTGATATGACGTTTCGTTTGCCATTATGCTTCCACTCCTTAAGGAGTCATTAACTATCAGATTTTCCATTATATGTTGCGGATTGCCCAAATGCGGCTTATAATAAGGATATTGTCAGTCAAGTTGAAGTGAACATAGCAGAGCATAGAATTATAGAAATAAAAATTCTAAAAAATGCAGATGGTGAATATGGGAGGATTTTATGCATACCTTATATTATTTTTCAGGAACAGGAAATTCCATGCATGTTTCGTTGGAGTTAGCAAAGCGTACGAAAGCTGAAGTAAAACCGATGCTTAAGGAAAAAGATTTTAGATTGGAAGGCGATGTAGGCTTGGTTTTTCCTATCCATATGAACAGTCTACCAAAACCTGTAGAGACGTTCATTGAAAAGTCTGATTTTTCAAAAGTAACATATCTGTATGCTGTTTCAACTCATTGCGGTATTCCGGGTAAGCCGGAGCACTACTTAAATGACATATTAATGAAGAAAAACAGAACTCTTGATGATTATCATAGTGTAAAAATGATTAACAATACACCAAAAGGAGTAGCGCCCAAATTTTTAATGCGTATGAATTGGGAAGAGGATATTACCAAGGAAAAAGTAGAGGATATGATTCGTTGTACGGATGTTGCAATAGAGGAAATAGCCTATAGAATTAATAATCAATCAACAGATTTTAAAGAAGAAAGAATACGTGGTAATGCAAAGCCATCTTTAATGAACAAATTATTATGGAAAATTAAAGGCTCTCCTAAACTGGAATTTAAGGTGGATCATAGCTGTTTAGGATGTGGTTTATGTGAAAAGGTTTGTTTAGCACAGCGAATCAAGGTTGATAAGAATCCCCAATGGATCAAGGAAGAGTGCTATTATTGCTATGCTTGTTTTAATTTCTGTCCTGAACAGGCAATCTCTGTTAAGCATTATGAAAAGAAAAATGGGAGATATCACTATCCAAGCATTACATCTGAACAGATTGCGAATCAGAAATAACCGGGAAAGCTTCCACTCCTTTAGGAGTCATTAACTATCAGGTTTTCCATTATATGTTGCGGATTGCCATAATGCGGCTTTTACCAACAATTCTAAAAGGTGTATATGGGAGAAAAAGATGAAATCAATTACTTTTATAGATTCTGAGATTGAACCAAAGAGCGGTAGATTATTGGATATTGGAGGCATTAGGACAGATGGAATCCATTTTCATTCTAATTCAATTAATGACTTCATCAAGTTTCTGAATGGTGCAGATTATATCTGCGGACATAATATCTTAAACCATGATTTAAAGTATCTGAAAAATGCCATTCAATCTGGAGGTATTAGTCATTCAAATTATATCGACACTTTATATCTTTCCCCACTTTTATTCCCTGCAAGACCCTACCATGCATTGCTTAAAGATGATAAACTTCAGGCTGACGAATTGAATAATCCTCTTAATGACTCCATAAAAGCCAGAGATCTTTTCTTTGATGAAGTTTCAGCATTTAATAAGCTGGATGACGATATGAAAGTCATTTTATATAATTTGCTTAAAAGTAAAAGGGAATTCAAATCTTTTTTCAAGTATATAAGCTATCAGAAGAATGAAAAGAGAATTGAAGAAATAGTTAGAGAGAGATTTCACTCATTAATATGTGAACGGTCGGACTTACAGCATTTTATATCGAATCACCCCATAGAATTGTCTTATTGCTTGGCGCTTATTAATATTCAAAACCGATATTCAATTACCCCTCCCTGGGTGTTAAAAAACTTCCCATCTATTGAAAGATTGATATATTTATTGCGGGGAAACCCGTGTATAGAGGGATGTAAGTATTGTAACGAATCACTGGATATCTATAAAGGATTGAAGCAATACTTTGGGTTTGATTCTTACCGTACATATGAAGGAGAGCCTTTGCAAGAAAAAGCAGTAAAAGCAGCAATCGAAAACAAATCGCTGTTAGCTGTATTCCCTACAGGAGGAGGAAAATCCATTACCTTTCAAGTACCCGCCCTTATGAATGGAGCAAGTTTAAAAGGATTGACAATTATAATTTCTCCTTTACAGTCACTAATGAAAGATCAGGTAGACAATCTTGAAAATATTAGCATTACAGAAGCAGTGACCGTTAACGGTTTGCTTGATCCAATTGAAAGAGCAAAATCCTATGAGCGTGTTGAAGACGGGTCCGCGTCTATTCTGTATTTATCTCCTGAGTCTTTACGGTCCAAAACAATAGAAAAACTGGTCTTGGGCAGAAAAATTGCTCGTTTTGTCATTGATGAAGCCCATTGTTTTTCTTCATGGGGGCAGGATTTTCGGGTGGATTATTTATATATTGGTGAATTTATTAAGATGATTCAGGAAAAGAAAAACCTCGATGATACTATTCCGGTATCTTGTTTTACTGCAACAGCTAAACAGAAAGTCATTGCGGATATCTGTGAATATTTCAAAGAAAAACTTGGACTTGACCTTGAAGTGTTCAGTGCAAGTGCTGCAAGGAGTAATTTGCACTATACGGTTATTCCTAAAGAGACTGAAGAAGATAAATACTATACAGTAAGAAATCTAATTTCGGAAAAGAAGTGTCCAACGATTGTATATGTATCTAGGACAAAAAAGGCAACTGATTTGGCACGAAGATTGACGCAGGACGGATTTGAAGCTAAAACCTATCATGGAAAAATGGATAAGCCAGAAAAGTCAGAGAATCAGGATGCTTTCATTAGGGGAGAAGTCCAGACCATGGTTGCTACCTCTGCCTTTGGAATGGGAGTGGATAAAAAAGATGTAGGGATGGTCATCCACTATGAAATTTCTGATTCCCTTGAAAACTATATTCAAGAAGCGGGGCGTGCCGGTCGTGATGAAAACATCTCAGCAGAATGTTATGTATTGTTTAATGATATAGACTTAGGAAAACATTTTACCATGCTTAACCAGACGAAACTTAACATATCTGAAATTCAGCAAATTTGGAAAGCTGTCAAACATATGACCAGACTCCGTTCCAGAGTCTCGCAGTCGGCACTTGAAATTGCAAGGCGAGCGGGCTGGGATGATACAGTTAACGAAATCGAAACACGAGTGATAACAGCTATATCAGCCCTTGAGGAGGCTGGTTATCTAAAGCGGGGGCAAAATATGCCCAGAATTTATGCTGACAGTATCCTTGCGAAAAATGCAGAGGAAGCTATCTCAAAAATTAATGCCTCTGACAAATTTGATGAAAAACAGAGAAAAGATGCCGTTCGAATCATAAAGTCACTTATTGGAAACAGAAGTAGAAAAGCTGCAAACGGTGAGGAAACAGAAGCAAGAGTTGATTATATTTCAGATCGTTTAGGTATCCTTAAAGAAGATGTAATAGAAACAATATATTTGTTAAGGGATGAAAAAATATTATCGGACATGAAAGATCTTTCTGGATATTTGAAAAAGAAGGAAAATAAGAATCCTTCTCTTGAGGTCCTAAAGAATTTCTGGCAGATAGAAGAATTTCTAATTTTTGAATTACCAGATGGGCAAAAAGTTATTAATATTAAGGAACTGAATGAAAAAGCCTTGGAAAACGAGTGTAAAGATGTCAATCTCAACGCTATCAAAATAATATTAAACTTTTGGGCTATTAAACAATGGATAAAGCAGCGAGTGGCGACCTACTCAAAAAACCATATTTTAATAACCTGTATTATGCCTAAAGAAGAGTTTAAGGAGAAATTTCATCGTAGAAAAGAAATAGCACGCAGCATTGTTGAATATCTCTATAAATTATCATGTGAAAGTGATGAAAATGATGAAGAAACAAGGGTTGAATTTTCGGTAATTGAACTGAAGATGGTATGTGAAAGCAGTATGTATATGTTAGGGATAATACCTTCTCAAAAAGAAATAGAAGATGCACTTTTTTACTTATCAAGGATAGGATCAGTAAAGATTGAAGGGGGATTTCTGGTTACATATAAAGGCCTGGATATTGAAAGGCTAGAGAAGGATAATAAAAGACGTTATAAATTAGAAGATTATCAGAAACTCTCTCAATATTATCAAAATAAAGTTCAGCAGATACATATTGTGGGAGAATATGCGCAAAAAATGATCAGAAACTATAACCAGGCACTTCAATTTGTAGATGACTATTTTCAGTTGAACCTTGATATTTTTTTAAGCAAATATTTTAAGGGAGAGCGAAAAAAGGATATTAATAGGAATATAACACCCGCAAAATTCAAGGCTCTTTTTGGAGATCTTTCACCCGCTCAATTAAAAATTATCAATGATAAGGATTCAAAATATATTGTGGTGGCAGCCGGGCCTGGAAGTGGGAAAACACGCATTCTGGTTCACAAACTTGCTTCTTTACTATTGATGGAAGATGTGAAACATGAGCAATTACTTATGGTGACTTTTTCAAGAGCAGCTGCTACTGAATTTAAATTACGTTTACAAAAATTAGTCGGAGTTTCAGCAAATTATGTAGAGATAAAGACATTCCATTCTTATTGTTTTGATTTACTTGGACGAATGGGAACCATTGAAAAATCAGCGGAAATTATCCAAGAAGCGGTAAAAAAGATTTTGAATGATGAAGTGGATATGAGCAGGATAGCAAAGACGGTTATAGTCATTGATGAGGCCCAGGATATGGACGAAAATGAATATGCACTGATTGAGGCTTTAATGGATAAGAATGACGAAATGCGTGTAATAGCTGTTGGAGATGATGACCAGAATATCTTTGAGTTTAGAGGGGCAAGTGTAAAATATATGGAGCAGCTTATTCACGATAAAGGAGCTGTAGTTCATGAGCTTCTTGAAAATTATCGCAGTAAAAGCAATTTAGTAGACTATTCAAACCAATTTGTTTTGAATATATCTTATCGTCTAAAAGAAAATCCCATTCAAGCGGTTCAAAAAGATAAAGGAAACATAAATATTATAAAATATTACAGGCGTAATCTTATTACGCCTGTTGTTAACGATATTTTTTCGACTAATCTCAAAGGCAGTACCTGTGTTATAACAAAAACAAATGAAGAGGCATTACAGATAACAGGTATGCTCATTAAAAGGGGACTACCTGCAAAATTGATTCAATCCAATGAAGGATTCAGCTTGTATAATCTATTGGAGGTACGGTTTTTCCTCTCACTTTTGAATTTATCCGAGGATACGCATACCATTGATGATGAAATATGGACGGATGCTAAAAGAAAAGTAAAAATTGAATTCTCGAAAAGCTCAAATTTAGAAATCTGTGTTAATCTAATAAAAAGCTTTGAAATGACAAATACTCGAATAAAATTCAAGTCAGACCTTGAGGTTTTTATTCTAGAATCAAAATTAGAAGACTTTTATGATAAAAAAATTAAAATCATTTATGTTTCAACGATCCATAAAACTAAAGGCCGGGAGTTTGATAATGTTATTATAGAACTTGACCAGTTTAAACCAAATACCAATGAAGCAACCAGACAACTTTATGTAGCTATGACCAGGGCTAAATGCAATTTATCCATTCATTATAACGGAAATTATCTTGATCATATTAAGACAAACGGGTTAAAACTTATTGAAGATAAAAATGAATATCAATTGCCGGATCAATATGCCATTCAACTTACTTATAAGGATGTCTGGCTGGATCACTTTTATTATTGCCAAGATCAAATATCTGAATTGGTCAGTGGTGACGAAATTTTGGCTTTTGATGACTGCTGCCGCAATATAAAGGGTAAGGTTATCTTGAAATATTCAAAGCTCTTTTTAAACAAAATCGAGAAGATGAAACAGAAAAACTATTTTCCGCAAGAGGGAAAGATTAAGAATATTGTTTATTGGAAGAAAGAAGATTCTGATCATGAGATTAGAATTATATTGCCAGAACTTTATTTGAAAAAAAGATTGGGGCCACAAGGAAGCCGCGGGGACGTTTCGTTTGATACGCTGGGAAGCCGCGGGGACATTTCGTTTGATACACTGTAAAGAAGAAACTAATTATTAAATAGAGATTTTATCTTTAGTAAAAGAGACAAAGCAGTTTGAACTATGCCTTGATAAGATATTCCAAAAAAAACATGCCCCGTTCTTTTAATTTCTTTGAAATAATGACACTTGTTCAGAATGGGAGGTGTTGATTTGAATACATCTGTTGCGGTTATTTGTTCAGCAATGTTTTTAGGAGGGTTATTTTTCATCATATGGAGGAAAGATAACAAAACTCAGGAATTAGAAATGAAGATAAAAGCATTACAAAAAGAAATCGTGAAAATTAAGAGAATAAATAATGATAACTCAGTACATAAAAATGGATACAAGTATTCACCAGAAAACAGTGCCTTACGGGAATGGATGAAATGGGAATGAAACCCCGTGGCCCCCGGACATGACCATTGGCCAATTAGAAAGAGTTACAGGAATATCAAGAGGTCTTTCTTGATTGCATTTTATATGTTTTATCTTGGATTTTAAGAACAAATTTGTTTAACAAAGGCCTCAGTAAGTATATGTCCAGTTACTTATGAAATTATTGAAGATTGGAAGAAGATAACTCGAGAACTTTATCAGCAAGAAAATCAGCATCATCCCTATCGTGTGTAACTAGGATAGTGGTAATCTTCTGAGATTTAATAATCTGTTTCAAATCCCTTCGTAGTTCGTCAACCAAGTTGGTATCAAGATTGCTAAAAGGCTCATCCATGAGAAGAAGAGTTGGCTTTGAAGCAAGAGTTCGTGCTAATGCCGTCCGTTGCTGTTGTCCACCGCTCAACTCGTGAGGATACCTCTTTTTAAGTTCTTCTATTCGTGTCAGCTCCAACAATTGATGCAACTGTTCAGGGCAAGGCTTTTTCATACCAAGCTTAATATTTTGTTCCACTGTCATATATGGAAAAAGAGCATAGTCTTGAAACACGAAGCCAATGTTTCTTTTTTCTACAGGCACGAAGAATGAACTGTCCTGGAAGATAGTATTACCAACTCTTATTATGCCTTGAGCATTCTCTTCCAAACCGGATATAATGCGCAGCAGTGTGCTTTTTCCACAACCACTGTTTCCCAAAACAGCTAAAATTTCACCTTCTTCAACAGAAAGATTAAATCCATCAAATATCTTTTTTGACTTTGGATTATAACTAAAGTTTAAGTTTTCAATCGAAAGTTTCATCTTTTCATTAAACCTCCTTTTCTCTTGGGATTTATCTTAACAAGTAATACTATAGCCATGATACTTAAGAAAATAATGATGAGCGCGGGTACAGAAGCTTCATGGATTCTCTCATCATTAGCATATTCGTAAACCCTACTGGCAAGAGTATTATAATTAAATGGACGCAAAAGCAGCGTGAGGGGAAGTTCTTTTAGGATGTCTATAAACGTAAGTATTGAGCCAGCGATTAGAAAATTTTTCAGCATGGGAAGCTCAATCGTCAGCATTGCTTTTGTTCTTCCGACACCTAAAGTTCTTGCAGCATCGTTATACAAGACTCCGACTTTAGCAAATGCAGAGTTCACGCTATTGAATCCGATAGCCATGTAGCGGACTATAAAGGCGAAGACAAGCATAGCAATACTGGTGCTTAGTAATAGTTTTTTTGTGTTGGGGTCGAAGTATTGGTAAAATGGATTCAAAAAGGTGTCTAGGGCGACAAAAACTGTAATAGTACCAACTGCTATGACCGCACCAGGCATGGAGTAGCCCAGTTGAGTCATTTTACTCATAATAAAACTGGGTTTTGCACGCATCCATCTTCGAGTATGTGCAATCCATATATTAAGTATGAGAATGAGTAGAGTAGCTAAAATACCGTAAAGTAAGGTGTTAAATAGGATTTGGCTTAAGTTTGGAAGATTTACCTTATGGAAGGCAAGTATTGCCCAAACAATCATCTGACCTACAGGTATTATGAAAGCAAGGCCAATAATTAGAAAGATTAGGACAATTACTGCATATCCTTTGAAACCTTTCAATTTTATTGGAGTTATTGATTTTCCACTCCCGCTATTTAGATTGTATTTTTTCCGGCCTCTCATTATTTCTTCTATTGCCTGTAGCCCAATTATGCATAACATGACATAGAAAGAAAGTCGGATGGCGACGCCTGTTTCTCCCATGCCGAACCATGATTTAAAAATAGTAGAGCTCACAGTTTGAATATTAAAGTATTTAATAACGCCATAATCGCTGACAACTTCCATCATAACCAACATAAGACCTCCAATCAGAGGGATCCGGATCAGAGGAAGGATGATTCTTATAAATAGTTTTAGTGGTTTGTATCCAAGAACCCTTGCAGTATCAATAAGGTTTCCTGAATGATTCTCTAGAAAGGATTTTACCGCACCATAAATATAAGGGTATAGTGTGATAGAGTATATAAAAACGGCACCTCTTATGTTCATGATGTCCAGCCATTGATAATTTAGGGGCATATCCCAACTCCTACCTAAGCGCTGAACAATACCTGTATAGCTAAGCATTCCTGCATAAACGTAGGCAGCTATATAAGGGGGAATGGTTATAGGGATAAAAAGAGCCCACTGAAAGAAACTCTTAAGTGGAAAATCGTAAAGCGCAACGATAACAGCAAGCAGCACCCCTATAGTACCAGAAAGTAGTAACGTGAATATAACAAGAGAAAAAGTATTGTTGACTGCATCAAGTAGAAGATATTGCTTAAAGTGCTCCCAATTACTGTTGGATGAAAAATTAACGTTACTAATAATTGAAATAATAGGTAGGTTAATGATAATTATTGAAAGAAAAGTTAACAAGGTGAGTATGCAAACTTTCCTTTTCCTATTATTCTTTTGAAGAAGATTCATTATTTCCAACCCACTTCATTGAAAATCATCACTGCTTTCTCATTGAATTCACCAAGCTTTGACAAGTCTACAGATTGTTCTTTAAATGGACCCCATGATTCCAAAAGGCTGGAAATATCTACGCTTTCTATAACAGGATATTCGTAGTTTATTTCTGCATAAGATTTTTGCACCTTTTCGCTAACTAGGAATTCAAGAAGCTTGATGGCATTTTCTTTGTTTTTGGCATTTTTTATTACCCCACCACCGGAA
>JADQBM010000103.1 GCA_016278615.1 Clostridia bacterium
ACAGCCATATGTTTGTTAAAAAGCTACTTTTTCAGTGGTTCTGGACGGTTCTTTTCGTTTACATTTATTGAAAAATTATGTAGAATGCTATTATGAGGTGATGAAATGGTAAGACAAGCTAGAACGGAAAGTGAAACAGGGTTTTATCACATAATGGTCCGAGGTGTCAATAAAGAAAAAATTTTCAAAACAGAAAGAGAAAAAGAAAGAATTGTAATGATTATCAAAGAAAAGATGCAAGAGGTGTTATGTAAAATAGTCGCTTATTGTGTTATGGATAATCATATGCATCTGATTATTATTGCTGAGAAATCAGAACTTGTAAAAATCATGAAGAAGGTCAATATATCTTATGCTATGTCATATAATCAAAGACATGAAAGAATAGGCCCGGTGTTTCAGGATAGATTCAAGAGCGAAAACATCACAGATGAAGGCTATTTGTATGGGGCAATTCGATATATACATAACAACCCAATAAAAGCAGGAATGGTTTCTAAAGCTGAAGAATACAGATGGAGCAGTATAAGGGAGTACTTAAGTGATGAAAAAATCATCATAGATATAGAAACTAAAGAAGAAATAATGGGCGGTTTTATATCAGAAAAAGACTTTATAGAATTTCACAACATAGAAGATGACACAAACCACTTGGAAATAAAGGAAGAAGCTGAAAAGGAAAAAAAGATATGGGCGGAAAAAATAATTCAAGATTATTTTAAGGAGAAAGGAATAATAGATAAAGGACAAGCAAAGAAGGAAGAAGGGTTGCTGAAAAAACTTTTAAAAGAAACAGATCTTTCTTATAGAAAAATAGCGGAGTTAACAGGAGCAAATCTTAGAATAATAAACAAAGTAAATAAAACCCTCAAAAATCCTTGAAAGTAAACAAAAAGAACCGTCCCTAGTGTTTCTAGTGTTTCTAAGAACCGTCCCTAGTGTTTCTGCCTTATTTAATTTCGCATTTAAAAAGTTTCAGATTCATTTCGATTCTTTATAATATCAATTAATCTAACAATACCCCAAGCTAGTAAAACATAAACAAGCATCGCAATAATTAGAGCTGGCTCTAAAACCGACTGTGTTTCTATGCCCGCTGTTTCGGCGGTCCTAAATATTCCAGTAAAAGGAGCTATAAAAACATTGGTAACAGAATATATAATATCTACAAATGTACTTTCAGTATTTGCTCCAAGAACTTTAAAAATCAACCTGAATCCAAGTAAAACTTCTAAAGTACCTAGAATATAATAGATAATTCTCTTGGTCTTTATGTCTCCTTTTTGTTTCTTAATTTCCTTAATATCATTGATTTCGGATGTTTCCATCTTATATGCCTCCATTTACTTTCACTTTTTTTTATTAATTTACAGTTTTTCAACTTCTTACAATTACTTTATATCGTTTCTTAAATAGTCAATAGAGTATGTATGCACTGCTGGGTCCCTACAAGATCTGTAATTCTTTATCATTTCTGAATTTGTAACAATTGCCTTTGTTGGAAATATTCATTTCTTTATACCACTCTTTATTTTCATTAAGATAAGCATATTATATATAGAAAATAATAATTTGTCAATATAAAGTTGGAATCATTTATAGAATTATATATTAAATTATTTTAAGTATTTTTTATATAAATATATTTATAATAATTGTTGATATATTTTCATATTTAGAATAAAGTTATTATTATGTATAAACTTGAAGATAAAATCTTTCGGCTTACATGTTCTAAAAATTAAAGATTGAAAGAAGGAGTAATAAATGGCAAAATATTTTAATAAACCACTAACATTAGTACTATGTTTCTTAATGGTTTTCTCGGTGACTACACCTGTCTTTGGTGTCACGTCTTCAGATGACTATTCATCTCATTGGGCTAAGGAAACGATTCAGTCAGAGATTTCTTCTGGGATTGCAAAGGGATATCCTGATGGTTCATTTAAGCCCGATAATGCAATTACCAGGGCAGAGTTTTTTTCATTGGCAAACAACGTATTCGGATTCACTAGTTCCATGGATACTACATACACCGATGTGTCAAATGATGCTTGGTATTACACTGTTATTGCAAAAGCAAAAGCAGCAGGGTATATCAATGGCTATCCGGATGGCAGCATTCATCCAGAAGGCAATATTAGCCGACAGGAAGTGGCTGTTCTTATTAGCAATCTCAAATCTCTTACGTCAGCATCAAATACCATCCCCTTTACTGATGCGTCTACTATCGCAAGTTGGAGTAAGCAAGCCATCATCGCTGTTGCTAAAGCAAATAGTATGATTGGCTATCCGGATGGTAGCTTCAAACCGGAAGCTCAGATTACAAGAGCTGAAGCATTAGTGGCTATTACTAACGCCTTCGATCATGTAACCACGGATACCGAAATCCCAGTGGGAGAGAATCCAATTGAAGAGGACCCTGAAGAAGAGACTCTCATAAGTGACATTACAGTTGAAGAAACAACAATGACCTTGACAGCAGGTGGAACAGTCGGAATTATAACTGCTACGATAACTCCTGAAAATGCGACAAATCACAATGTAAATTGGACTTCAAGTGATACAAATATAGCAACTGTAGAGGATGGTATCGTAACACCTATAGCAGAAGGAACAGCAACAATCACAGCTACCTCTGCTGCAGATAGAACTAAAACTGTAACCACAGTTGTGACGGTAGTTTTAGAATCTCAAGTATCAACAAAAACAGTGAACCTTGGTATGGCAAGTAATTATGCAATCTTAGCAAAAACAGGAATTTCTTCTGTGCCTAATTCAGCAATTACAGGAAATATAGGCGTCAGTCCAATTGATTCCACAGCCCTTACCGGCTTTTCCCTGACAGCTGATGCTACTAATGAATTTTCAGTTTCAGATCAAATTACTGGAAAGGCATATGCATCAGACTATACTTCTCCAACGCCTAGTAATCTCACTACAGCGATTAGCAACATGGAAACGGCATTCACCGATGCTGCTGGAAGAGCTGCCGATTATACCGAGCTGTATAGTGGAGATATTAGCGGCAAAACACTTACAGCAGGCGTTTATAAGTGGGGTACCAGTGTTTTAATAAATTCAAATGTTACTCTTAATGGTGGGCCGGATGATGTTTGGATTTTCCAAATAAGCGGTGGCATTACTCAAGCCAATGGTACTGAAATCATATTAACAGGTGGCGCACAAGCCAAGAACATCTTTTGGCAGGCATCCGAAACTGTATCAATTGGAACGGATTCACATTTTGAGGGAATAGTACTAAGTATGACAAATATCACTTTAGGAACTAATTCATCGGTGAATGGTCGACTGTTAGCACAAACAGCAGTCACTTTGAATGCAAGCACAGTTGTAGCTCCTTAAGGAAAGCAACATTAGTGCAATTATCCTAAAAAAATACACCCTACAAGTAGAAATACTTGCAGGGTGTTTGTTTTTTTAATATGCTCTTTCCATAAAATAAAAGGAAAGGCAAAAGAATTCCTAATAATGATTAGGGAACTATTCAGGGGTAGCAGAATAAATTCAATTGAATGTAATAAAGTAAACAAAAAGAACCGTCCCTAGCGTTTCTTTTTGTTATTTATTTTAATGAAGACCGAATATTTAACAATACTAAAGTAACTGAAACAAAGATAGAGACAAAAGAAGTTACTACAAATTTTTTCCAAGTAACATCTCCTGGAAGAACACTTACCATAGTGATTAATGTAATCATAAGTATTAATCCAAATTCAATACTTCGCTTTAGAAATAAGTCTTTTACATCTCTTCTAACTGCGATGGGCTGCAATTCTTTCGCCCCTAGCTTTTCTCTTATATGGTAGTCTATAAATATTCTTGGAATATCAGGTTGAAGTCCCAATAATCTTAGAGAAGATAAATACCTGGCATGATTCGGGTCATTTTCATTATTTTCTATTTTTATTCTTTCTTCGATCATACGATCAGTTGAGGTATATCCCTGAACTCTATGGGTTATTAAAACATATTCTTCGTTAATCTTTTTAGGAAATTCACAAATGACTGTATCTCCACTCTTACAACCTAGTAAATCAAAGGCATCTGCAGGTATTCTAATAAGATTCTTTTCGGCATCAATAATATTGGGTACATTATACCTACAATATATGTATCTAACGGCAAATATAGATGCTACAAAGTTTTTAATTTGATTGATAAGACTTATTTTTAAAGGGTAGAGCTTTACTTTTTCTTCAAAACCATGGAAGCTATCGTTATTGTAAGAGATTCCTATTGCAATCCTTAATGTTTGGTCAAGCATGACTTCATCATCTTTTAATGAATTGTTTACTAATACTCTTCCATATGCACGCAATGGAACTGAGTAATTTTTATTTTGATGTACAACTATGGCAAATTTACCAAGCCTTTTCCTTAATGATTCATTTACACAAATGATATAATTGTACTTACTCCCGGTCCTATCTTCTGTTCCTCTTATATTAAAGTAATAATCCATGTTTGTTGTCTTTGTTTTACTCATTTTATTCACCTATAATCACCCAATTATTATATTGAAATGCCTTTGACATATCTGCAATTTCATTGGAAAGCTTCTTTCTAAGTAAATCATTATTGATATTGTCTAATATAAACGTATCCAGAGTCTTTTTAATGCCTAATTTGTTTTTTACCATATTTAATAATTCTTCTTCACTCATAGATTGAAATATTCTGTTTTTAGCTTTTATACATTTCATAGCTATTTGATTGTCTCCAGTGTAAAAAGAGCCGTGAAGGCTATTATAACAAAACACTTCCTTATCAATGATTGAATCATCTAACTCAACTTTAATATTAAGTAGCTTTATGTAATTATAGTCCGTACCTACAGATTCTGTTTTATGCATGTGAATTAATTGTTCTTCTGTAAGATAAGTAATAGCTACCTCACATTCAGTTCCTGGAGAATATTGAATGGTAGCTGGAATAGATCCATCATGACAAAAATATGGCGTGAATACGATATCAAAGTCAACAAGTCTAGCTCTAATAACAGGAATAACAACATCATCAAAGTTTTTGTATTTACCAGATAGTTGTATGTCAGATGCATTAGCACCATAGGCTAATACGGGCGTTCTTGGTGTTTTAACACTTTCCAGAAGGATTCCTTTCTTCCTGAGAAGTGCATATAAAGAAACATCGTTAGTACCATCATTTATAATGCTTTCGCCAATTTCTATCCGATTGAACTCAGTTACTTTGTAAACTTCTTTATTAATAAATATGTAGGAATATTCAGGTACATTCAATGGATAGCCCTTAGCTTCTTCTATCTTCTGTTTGTCATTTTGTGTAATCATTTTTGTCACTTCCTTAATATATATCATTATTTTATTATTCATTAAAATAAAGTACAAGTTAATCATTCTTAAAGATAAAACTCTTTTTAAATCATTAAAAGTAAACAAAAAGAACCGTCCCTAATGTTTACCTAATGTTTATAATGTTTAAAAGTAAACAAAAAGAACCGTCCCTAATGTTTACAAAAATTCAAAATTTAGCTGAATGAAAGCCTTATTATTTGCGCAGTACGCGTTGTAATAGATTTTTCAATATTGATTTCTTAGTAGACGGTTGTTTTTTTACATCCATAGCGTTTCCCTTAATATGAGGATCGGCGGTATCAGCAGGATGTAGAGATACGGATTTGGCAGAAGGTTGAACTGGATGCGGCGGCTGCTTATTTTTATGCTTTTCATGATGCCGTGTGGATTTTGTATGGGGCTTGCTCTTTTGAATTTGAGCCTGTATCCATTTATCTGCCTCTGCTTTATGAGCATAATAATCAGATTTCGAAGGCAAATCTTCTTCAGCAATCATAGCACCAGTATGCTCTTCTATTGCATAGAGGCTCATGATGTCTTCACCTGTAACGAAAGTAACAGCACGACCAACTTTTCCAGCTCTCCCGGTGCGTCCGATTCGGTGTACATAACCGTCTTTTTCTAGAGGAACATCGTAGTTGACTACTAAGGATAGATCGTCGATATGAATGCCTCTGGCTGCCACATCTGTTGCCACCAATAAATGAAAGGTTCCTTTCTTAAATTGCTGCATGGTTTCCAGGCGTTTATTTTGAGAAATATCTCCGTGCAGTGCCTGACAAGCATATCCTTTTCGGGATAAAAAGCTCTGAACCTGTTCCACGGCAATTCGAGTGTTGCAGAATATCAAGCAGCTCTCGGGCCGTTCAGTGAGAAGCAAGCGGTTCAATTGAGTGCGTTTTTCATTTTTTTCCATACGGTAGTAAGATTGGCGGATGCTATCCACTGTCTTGGTCTGAGATTCGATCTCGATTGTTATAGGTTGTTTCATATATTCTCTGCTAATTTTGCGTATCTCAACGGGCATAGTTGCTGAAAAAAGCAGTGTGCTCCTGTCTTTAGGCAGAGTCTTTATAATTCTAAGAACTTGATCGAAAAAACCCATATCCAACATCCTGTCAGCTTCATCAAGTACTAAAAAGTGGATATGTTTGACCTTTAGATTGCCATGACGAATGTGATCATAGACCCGACCCGGAGTTCCTGTGACGATGGAAACCCCCTTTTTAAGTGCCTGGATTTCAGCAGCCATATTGTGCTGTCCATAAACAGCCATGGTTTTGTGCTGAAGGTGCTTGGATAATTGTTTAAGGTCACGGTCTATCTGGACAGCCAGTTCCCGTGTGGGTGTAAGGATAAGCCCTTGAGGTCCGGGTGCAGCCGGATTTGTCATTTGAAGCATAGGCACGCTAAAAACAGCAGTCTTTCCACTGCCCGTTTTAGACATGACAATCATATCCTCATGATTCAAAATATGAGGAATTGCCTTTCGTTGCACATCAGTTGGTTCCGTGAAACCCATTTCTTCTATGGCTTTTAAAATTGAAGGCTCTATGCCTAAATCATTAAAACTATTTTTCATTATTATCTTCTTTCATTACTACAGATGTATTAACTATATCATTTGAATTTGCATTTTTATTGAAAATGTAAAGATTTGAAAAAAATTTATCACAGAGGACCACTCTTTTAGGTGATAGTATCTTGTGATTACATTGGCTCTTTTTGCTCGTCTTTTTAATTGTAACAAAACGTAAGAGCATTTAAAAGAAATATAACACAATTTATATGAGAGGGCATGTATTTCTGTATTGTTATACCCGCGGAGGTGGCTGTTATTGTGAAAAGGTTGCTTAAGAATTTAATCTATTATTGGGAACTAACAAATAGGCCTTCTGATTGATATGTCAGGGGGTCGTTTTTATGTGGCATTTAATAATTGACCAATATATGAAAAAAGTTATATAATGACTATAGTCGTTTGATATTGACGACACATTATACCAATGAATATAAAAATTACATAAATGATTTCTTGATGCAAACTTAATATGCTATCATTAAAGGCTTTTAAAAACCCCAATTAAGATATGGAGGAGAAAACATGAGGGTAAAATTTACTAAAACGAGAACCATCTTATTGTTTTTATTATTATTAATAAATATTGGAACCCATACATCCGAAGTTTATGCTGTTACTGAGGGAATTATCGATAGCACTTATGATTTTGGTTTTCTTGGTAGTGTAACACCTGAAATCAGTATTCAAGGTAATTCCATTATCATTGAAGATGGAGATGCCACACCTACAACTTCGAATTATACAGACTTTGGCTCCGTAGAGGCAGCTTCAGGAACTATTACACGTACATTTACTATTCAAAATACAGGGACAAGTACATTATCCTTGACCGGCACTTCTCCATACATAGCAATAAACGGCACTCATGCAGCAGATTTTAGTGTTACTTCCATTCCCTCTGCTTCTATTAACTTAGGGGAAAGCGCAACATTCCAAATCACTTTTGATCCTTCCGAATATGGTATGCGAAGGGCTTCTGTGTCAATTGCAAATGATGACAGTGATGAAAACCCATATAACTTTGATATTCAGGGGGAAGGTATCAATTCTGAGCCAACTGTTATCGGTCTGCCGTCAGATATAGTGGTTACAGAAGATATTCTCAGTAATGTTGACCTATCAACTGCTTCTTTTACTGATGCTGATGGTGATAATCTGACTGTTATTTTGACCGCTTCAGCTGGGACTTTTACGGTTAATCCCAGTGGGGGACATACTGTAGCTGTAGGCGGAAATGGGACAGGAATTTTGATACTAGCGGGTTCTGCTGCGAATATCAATACTTACTTAGATATTGCATCAAATATCCAATATAAAGGACCATTGAATTTAAGCGGATCTCCTGCAGCTACTTTTAGCATCCATGCCAATGACGGTACAGTCGATTCTCAGTTGGAAACAGTAAATATTGACATTACGGCAGTTAATGATAATCCTACTATTTCCGGACTTCCTACAGATATAACAATGATGGAGGATATAGAGAGCAATGTGGACCTATCAGCAACAACCCTATCAGATGTAGATTCCGGTTCAGGCTCCATTACCTTAACATTGTTGGCTAGTGAAGGTGCTTTTTCAGCTTCATCAGGAGGAGGGGTTACTGTCAGTGACTCCGGAACGACGTCATTAACTTTAAGCGGAACCGTAGCCAACATTGATACATATTTAAATACTGCTTCAAATATAAGATATACTGGCGCTGCTAATGTATGCGGAAATAATGCTGCAATCTTGACCTTGGCTGCTAACGACGGTGGCAATACAGGAACCGGAGGCGGAGACAATGTACCCCTTGGAACTGTAAATATTGATATTTTGGCGGTAAACGATGCCCCAACAGTTGATAGTACAATAATAACTCTAACACATACCGATGAAGATACCACGAGTAATAGTATCAATGTTTCGAATATAATAAGCAGCAGTGCAATGACGGATGTGGATGGAAATATAATGGGTATAGCTGTAACAGGGACGACAGGAAACGGTACATGGCAGTATTATATAGATGGCGGTACATGGACTCCATGGACTGATGTTGGTACTGTCTCAGAAAGCTCAGCACTACTGTTATCCGGCTCATCTCAATTTCGTTATGTGCCAGACGGACAAAATGGGGAAACAGCAACTGTAACATTTAGGGCATGGGATCAGACTACAGGAACAGCATCTTCTAATGCAAATACCTTATCCAACGGTGGTACGACTTCATTTAGTTCGAATACAGCAACTGCAGTAATGGGTATTACATCTGTAAACGATGTGCCTGCTGATATTGCACTGTCAGCTACAAGTGTTGCAGAAAATAAAGCTATAGGTACTGTAGTGGGAACCTTAAACACAACAGATGTTGATACGGGAGACACCTTTTCATACGAATTGACAGCAGGAGCAGGGGACACAGACAACGCAAGCTTTACAATAGACGGAAATCAGCTGAAGCTGGCAGTGACACCCGACTATGAAACAAAAAACAGCTACAGCATAAGGATAAAAACGACAGATAGCGGCTCTGCGTCTTATGAAAATGTATTTACAATAACAATAACTAATGCAAACGAGCCTGTAATAGATAATCTGGACGGTGATAGTGTAACATTTATCGAAGATGGCATTAGGGTTCTTCTGGACAAGGACTCAGATGCGATAGTATCTGATGTAGACAACCCTGTTAGCTTTAATGGAGGTAACTTAACGGCATCCATAACGGTAAATAGGCGTACTGAGGATACATTGAATTTTGATCCCAATGGGGGAGTTAGTTTATCAGAAACTACTGCAGGAAGCAATGTGTCAGTTTATGGAAAGGTTGTGGGAACACTTGGTAATTCAATTGGCTATGGTAATGACCTGATAGTTCATTTTAACGCAAATGCCACAATAGCAAGGGCGAGGATGCTCATAAGGGTACTTCAATACAAAAACAGCAATACTGAAAACCCTAACACACTACCCCGAAGGGTAGCTTTAACTATAACGGATAATGAGGGAGGGACATCAACGGCGGTAAATGTAACCGTAAATGTAGTAGCCACCAACGATGCACCAACGGTAACAGACCCTACTTTTATTATTGATGCCAATACACCGTTAAATGGTAACCTCACATCCTATGCAGCAGATGTGGATACTGGCGATATTCTCACATATTCTTTGGCTACAGGGGTTAATCACGGAAGCCTAACCTTAAAAGATGATGGTACTTTTACTTATACACCTCAAGTCGGCTTCGACGGAACAGATAGCTTTACATGGCGTGTGACAGATGGATTAACCTCTAATACAGCTGTTGTAACCATTACTGTAAATGCTGTAAATGCATATAAAGTAGATGCTGATTCAACTACCCTTACACCTCAAGCAGGCGCAGAAAACCTCATCACATTGACAGTTAAAAACTCATCCCATGTAACGGATACAAATTTTGATGGAGATAACACAATAACCGTTACAGGTTATGAAGCAGCACCGGATGGCACATACGGAAGCTTTGCAGGGGTGAATCTTGAAACCGACGGCACTACTACGACAACTGTAAATTTTTCTGACGGAGTTGTAATCCAGAACCTAACACTTAACAAGGCAGATGCCCAAGGCATTACTTTTGACATTGGAGGACTTGCTATTCCTCAGTCCAACACCTTGAACATAACCCCGACACCACGAACAGCAGCTGCTATAGAATTGACAACGGACATACAGGCACCTTTATCAAATGGAGAAGATTTTAACAGACAGCCGGTAATTGCCTTGATAGACCAGTTTGGAAATGTGTGTACCCAAGATAACAGTACAGTAATAAACGTATCCAAAAATGATGCAGGTAGTTGGAATTTAACAGGTGAGACTACTAAATCCGCATCCAACGGAATCGTAACCTTTACAGACTTAGGAACTGAAAATTTAGCACAAGTGGATAAGGCTCAGCTTATCTTTACGACTACAGGGCTTTCAAGTGTTACCAGCTCACAGGTGACTTTGCCACTGGATGTATCTTCAGTCCCAACCATAGCAGTCTCCTCAGGCGATAAACAAGTGACTATCACATGGAATAGTGTAAATAGAGCAGAGGCCTATGATATCTATATGAGGACAGATGCGAGAACCTATTCTGCAATAACCGTCAACGATACGAATCATACCATTACAGAACTGGATAACGGAACTACCTACTACTTTTCGGTAAAGGCTGTAAACAGTGGAGGCGAAAGTGCTTATTCCAATGAAGTCAGTGCCACACCACAAGTGCCAGCACCGGGAGCACCGACACTCGCATTAGATGATACAGGAGACAAAGAGGTAACAATTCATTGGAGCACAGTAGGAGATGCTGAAGGATATAAAGTCTATCAAGGAACGGAAAGCAGAAATTATTCAATTATAAGAACGGTTTCTGGCATTACTTGTACGGTTACAGGGCTAAATAACGGTACCACCTATTACTTTGGAGTAAGGGCCCTGAATCCAGGAGGCGAAAGCGATTATTCTAATGAAATCAGTGCTACACCGCGTAGGTCTTCAAGTAGTAGAGATAATGATCGTGATGATGACAAAATAGTAGAGCAACTGCAGCAAGAAGGCAATGCGACTGTCGTGCTTCAAGGAAGCCATAATGCGGATGTTTTTATAGGAGAACTCAGCGGACAGACCGTAAAAAATATGGAAGATAATGAGGCTGTCTTAGAAATAAGAACAGGGAATGTTACTTATACACTGCATGCATCACAGCTTAATATCGATGCGGTATCTAAACAGTTAGGCGCCGAAGTAGAACTGAAAGACATAAAAGTAAGCATTACTGTCAGCGAGCCTCCAGCGGATACAGTTAGAATTGTTGAAGATACTGCCAATAAAAATAGTTTTCAGATAGTTGTAAAACCAGTAGAGTTCAACATTACATGCACAAGCGGGGGCAAAACAGTGGCTATAAGCAAGTTTAATGGCTATGTGGAAAGAATGATTGCTATACCTGATGGCGTGGACCCAAGCAAAATTTCCACGGGCATAGTGCTAAATGAAGACGGTAGCTTCTCACATGTACCAACAACCATCGTTGTTATTGACGGAAAGTACTATGCCAAGATTAACAGCCTGACCAACAGCGTCTATTCCGTTATCTATAGTCCAAAAGTTTTTAAGGATGTTGAAACCCATTGGGCAAAAGAAGCAGTCAATGATATGGGATCAAGACTGATTATCGGTGGTGTAGGTGCAGAACTATTTGAACCGGAAAGAGACATTACCAGAGCAGAGTTTTCAACTATTATTGTAAGGGCTCTTGGTCTTATGAGTTCAGAAACAGGTAAAGATGCTTTTGATGATGTTACAAAAGATGCCTGGTATTATGATGCTGTATCTATAGCTTATGAATATAAGATAATATCCGGCTATGGTGATGGTAAATTCAGACCAAATGATAAGATAAGCCGAGAGCAGGCTATGACCATGCTGGCCAGGGCAATGGACATTACCAAGTTGAAAGCAGAATTTACCAATGATGAAGCAGAAGAATTACTTGCAGCATTTAAAGACTCAAAAGAAGCGGAAGACTGGGCAAAAAGCTCAATATCCAGTTGCATCAAGGCTGAAATCGTAACCGGAAGAATCGGTAGACTGATTGCACCAAAGGACAATATTACTCGTGCAGAGGTGGCTGTTATTGTGAAAAGGTTACTTCAAAATTCGAAATTGATTTAATTTATATTCAGATAACAAAGGGATACCTAATGAGTTAAAAGAACCTCAGCACATCAAATGCTGAGGTTCTTTTAAAAGGCATCATGTAAATTCGCCGTTCCATCTGTCTATTATTTTCTAATGCCTGTCAGCAGTATTTCAAAATGCTTTAGGGCTTGTTCCTTCAGGTCAAAGTCTGGATACCGTATACACCATTCGTAGGTAAGCCCCCTTATGGCTAAAAGGCAGTGTTTCGTAATTATATCAACAGGTATATCACGCCTAAATTCGCCTTGCTCTACGCCCTTACTGATGACATAGTCGAATATTTTATAAAGATCTCTGGCATATCCTATTACGGCATCTGTCTTTATAGCTTTTGTTATTTGCGCTTTATACAAAGCCTTCATATTGTCATAGCCAATGGTGTCGTTAAGGATGTCGGCGATTTTTCCGATCAGAGAATTGAGGATTTCGGATGCTGCTGTGTTGGCATCGAAAGATTCCACAAAGGATTTATAGTCCATATCTACTTCGGCTGTGTATTCATTAATCATATCTACAGCCAGAGCATCCTTTGAATCAAAATGTACATAGAAGGCACCTTTGGATACACCGGCCGCTTCTACTATAGAGTCTACGCTTACATTCTCAAAGCCATGTTTTCTGATCAATTTAGTAGCTTCTTCGTATATTTTGTTTTTTGTTTTAAGAGCTTTTATTGTTCTATCATTTCTTTTTTCTTCTTGCATTATTTATCTCCTTAATAATATTAATAAAAGAATACATGTTACGGCTTAATGTGTTTCAAGTATCCCATAGTTGTCATCATTTGTTGGATATATACAAGTTGACCAATCAGGTGAAAAGTATAAACTGACTGACTATAGTATTTGACTATGGTCTCGATATTATATTTATAATACTATATAAATGCTGTTTCTGGCAAGCAGGATAAAGAGGAGAATCTTATGAAAATGAAAAAATCAATATGTATTATTATAGCAGTCATTCTTATTTCATCCATAACAGTAAATAATAGCTATGCTTTAGGTAATGTCAGTGGTATTGAGCTTGGGAGTGATGATGGAGTCTTAGAATTCTTAGTCATCGTATAAATTAAGAATTTATTGTTATCATCAGGTTGAGGGAAGAATCCCTTGGCCTGTTTTTTTATTGATTGATTTCTTTCGTCAGTATTGATACGGTTGGAAGCTGCCGGCTCGAAGCTGGTGGTAAGTTAACAATAAAAAAATAATAAAAATCAATAATAATATATTGTTAATCAATAAAATATGTGTTAAAATCAATTCAACAATGAATAAATGCTTAATAGTAAGGCGAAATGCAACTTTGTAAAACGAGATGCAATATTTGTAACC
>JADQBM010000123.1 GCA_016278615.1 Clostridia bacterium
GCAGCTTTCAGAGGAGGAACTGGGATGAGTGGTAAGTTTAGAGTAAGAGGTACGCGTAAAGGGCCAGGGTATGGTTTGGGCATTCCCGTTGAAAAGCCAAAAGATTTTAAAAATACATTATTAAGGTTGATTATGTATCTAAAACCCATGAAGATTAGGCTTGCCATTGTAGGTATTGCAGCTGTATTTAGCACAATTTTTAATATTTTAGGCCCTAAAATATTAGGCAAAGCGACCACTCGATTATTTGAGGGTTTTATGATGAAGATGAAAGGTGTGCCAGAAGCAACCATCGATTTTGTTTATATTTATGAAATCCTAATACTCCTCGGTATCATTTATACGACAAGTGCATTATTTAACTATACCATGCAATATGTTATGGCCAGCGTAGCACAAAAAACAGTCTTTAAGATGAGAAATGATTTGAGAGAAAAGCTTCCCAAATTGCCTTTAGGATACTATGATTCCCGTACCCATGGAGAAATACTCAGTCGGGTAACCAATGATATGGATAATATTAGCAATACGTTACAACAAAGTATTACCCAACTTATTACTTCTGTAGTAACCATCGTGGGGATTATTGTGATGATGTTGACCATTAGCCCTGTTATGACATTGATTGCTTTAGTGGCTTTGCCCACAAGCATTATTATTACTAAAAGTATTGCCAAAAGGTCTCAGCGATATTTTAAGTTGCAACAGCAGATTATTGGAGATGTCAATGGTCATGTGGAAGAAATGTACAGCGGACATAAAATCGTAAAAGCCTTTGGCTATGAAAAGAAATCCATTTCAGATTTTGAAAAAATGAATAATGAATTGTTTGAAGTAGGCTGGAAAGCACAGTTCATTTCTGGCATGATTATGCCATTGATGATTTTCATAAATAACATTGGGTATGTTTTCGTCAGTGTTGTAGGAGGTATTTTTGTAACAAGACAAATGATTGAAATAGGTAATATTCAAGCCTTTATTCAATACTCCAGGCAGTTTAGTCACCCCATTGTTCAAACAGCCAACATTGCCAATATCATTCAGTCCACCATCGCATCTGCGGAACGTGTTTTCGAAGTTTTAGATGAAACAGAAGAAATCCCGGAGAGGCAAAACACAATAATTATTGAATCTCCCCAGGGAGAAGTAACCTTTCAAAACGTCAATTTTGGATATAAGGAGAAAGAGATTCTTATAGAGGATATGAGTTTTAATGTAAAAAAGGGTCAAGTCATTGCTATTGTAGGACCTACTGGCGCTGGCAAGACAACTTTGGTTAATCTGCTCATGCGCTTTTATGAAATAAACAGTGGTAAAATCATGGTTGACGGCATAGATATCCGAGATATAAAGCGAGAAAATCTAAGAGGTATTTTTGGTATGGTACTGCAAGATGCCTGGTTGTTCAAAGGGACCATCTGGGAGAATATTGCTTATGGACGTAATGGTGCAAATGAGGAAGAAATATTACAAGCTGCAAGAATGGCCCATGTAGATCATTTTGTAAAAATGTTGCCAAAAGGGTATCATACGGTTTTAAATGAAGACGTTAACAATATTTCTCAAGGTCAAAAGCAACTCATTACAATTGCCCGTGCCATACTGGCAAATCCCGCTATATTAATATTGGATGAAGCCACAAGTAATGTGGATACCCGTACTGAGATTGACATCCAAATGGCCATGGCCAAGTTAATGAAAAGTAGAACAAGTTTTGTTATTGCTCATCGGCTTTCTACAATAAAAAAAGCCGATGTCATACTGGTTATGAATGAAGGGAAAATAATTGAAAAAGGAAATCACCAAGAATTAATGACCAAAGAGGGTTTTTATGCAGATTTATACAACAGTCAATTTGTGGGCAAGGGTTAACAATTAACAATGAATAATGAATAATGAAGAGAGATAGAAGATAACAGATAACAGATAACAGATAACAGATAATAGATAATAGATAAAAGATAATAGATAACAGTTAAGGTTGATTTTGTTCCAAAATCTCGATTATAATAAGGATTTTGCATGTGCAAAATCCCAACTTCATTGTTCATTGTTCATTAATCATAGGGACATTCCTCAACAAGATAGACCCGAGAGCGAGAGGTGTGTCCCCTTTCCTTATAGATATGTAGGGACGACCCTCGCGGTTGTCCTTGTTAGACACATAGGGACGACCCTTGCGGTTGTCCTTAAGACAGGTGAGGGTAAGGGAGAAATGAATATGCAGAATATGAAGTATGAAGATATGGATTTTAGAAAAATACAAATAGATGATTTGAATCACACAGGTAAGAAGTTCATCAATTGCCGATTTCATGAAAGTGATTTTTCAGAGGTAGACTTTTCAAGTTCTTTTTTTGAGGATTGTTATTTTAAAGAGTGTAATTTGTCTTTAGTGAAATTTAAGGATTCGAAGCTGAGAAATGTTCAATTCAAAGAGTGTAAATTAGTAGGTGTTAATTTTTCCAAATGTGATTCTTTTATTTTAGACTTTGGTTTTGATACGTGTTTCATTAGATCTTGCAACTTTACAAAATTAAAGTTCATTAAAGGATTGTTTAGAAAATGTGAAATTTTAGAATGTGATTTTTGGGATACAGTCCTCAAAGAAAGTGACTTCAGTTATTCCATATTAAAAGAGACTACTTTTGAAAGATGTGATTTATCTAAGGCCAATTTTGCATATGCCAAAGAATACCAGATCAGTCCAGCCAATAATAAGATAAAAAAAGCCATATTCACTTTTCCTGATGTGGTAGGGCTGTTAAAAGATTGTGATATTGTAATTAAATAGAGGTTAGAGGATAATGAATAACTCAACTTTCCCACCGCGAAAGCTAATTCAAATGTTCATGTTACTATAGGAGACGTTCAATGTATTTATTTTTGTTTTGCAAACGAACCCTTAAGGTAGGATTAAGCTTCAGCAAAGACGTGGTGCACTAAACCCTGGCAAAATGATATGTAGGAGCCGGTTTTCATAGTAAATCACTAACTTATATGTCTAACTGAAATTTACTATAAAAACTAGTGAAAAACAAAAATAAATACATTAAACATCTCTTTTGACATTGAAATTACAATTTAAGAAGTGCTTTTATGAGGTGGGAAAGTTGAGTGAATAATGAATAATGAATAGAGATAAAAGATAACAGATAGATTAGGGAAAAAGATAGATTAGGGGCAAAGAAAGATAATAGATAACAGATAATAGATAATAGTTAAGGTTGATTTTGTTCCAAAATCTCGATTATCTAAATTAAAATGAGGATTTTGCATGCTTGCAAAATCCTACCTTAATTATTCATTGTTCATTGTTCATTATTCATTTTCATGGGGACATTCCTCAACTGTTAGGGACATTCCTCAAAGAGATAGACCCCAAAGCAAGAGGTGTGTCCCAACATTATTGGGGACATTCCTCAACAAGAAAGACCCGAAAGCGAGAGGTGTGTCCCAACATAGTTGGGGACATTCCTCAAAGAGATAGACCCCAAAGCGAGAGGTGTGTCCCCGTTCCGCTTACACGTTAAACCTAAAATGAACCACATCGCCATCTTTCATTTCATAGTCTTTACCTTCTAAGCGAATAAGGCCTTGTTCTTTGGCTACTTGCAGGCTTTTGCAACGCATTAGGTCATCATAATGAATGATCTCGGCGCGTATAAAACCACGTTCGATATCTGAATGAATTTTCCCGGCTGCTTTAACCGCTTTTGTTCCTTGTTTTATGGTCCAAGCTCTAATTTCAGGTTTGCCTGCAGTGAGAAAGCTTATTAATCCCAAAAGATGATAACTGACTTTTATCAGTTTGTCCAATCCGGATTCAGAAAGACCTAACTCTTGTAAAAATTGATTTTTTTCTTCATCATCCAACTCTGCAATTTCAGATTCTATTTTTGCACAAATGGAAACAACCTCAGCGTGTTCCTTCTTAGCGATTTCTTCAACGATTTTAACATAAGAATTACTTTCTGAAGCCATAAGATCATCTTCAGAAACATTTGCTACGTAAATAATGGGTTTAGAAGACAATAGGTTCGTATCTCTTAACCATTTTTCTTCAGACTCATTTGTCTCGATAGTCCTTGCAGGTTGTCCTTTATCTAGGACATCTTGTACTTTTATAAGAAAATCATATTCATTTTGAAGTGTTTTATCGCTCTTCAATAATTTTCTTGTTTTTTCAATCTTTCTTTCAATCATTTCTAAGTCAGAAATAATCAATTCTGTATTAATGGTTTCAATATCTCTTTCAGGGTCTACAGTACCATCTACATGAGTAATGTTATCATCTTCAAAGCATCTAACCACATGAACGATAGCAACAACTTCTCGAATGTGGGATAAAAATTTATTTCCCAGACCTTCTCCTTTGCTGGCGCCTCGGACAAGTCCCGCTATATCATAGAATTCAACTGCAGTTGGAACAATTTTATTCGAATGATACAATTTATCAAGTTCCTGGAGTCTTTCATCAGGAACGGCGACGATTCCTACATTGGGCTCAATTGTGCAAAAAGGGTAGTTTGCTGACTCTGCTTTTGCTTTGGTAATGGCATTAAACAGTGTGCTTTTGCCAACGTTAGGAAGACCTACTATGCCAAGTTTCATTAAAAAACATCCTTTCAAAAGTGAATATGAAAAACACACATTAATTATATATGAACTCTGTACATTGTCAATAATAACTGGATAATGAAAATTTGCTTATATGCTGATATTTTTATATAATACTATTATGAATCTAAAAGAAGGGATGTGATATTGTTGGATCCAGTTGCTTTTAACATATTTGGATTATCTATTCGGTGGTATGGAATTTTGATTTCTCTTGGCATGATATTGGCTACATATATAACAATGAAAAGGTCAAAAAATTATGGAATTCATCCCGATCGAATATTAGATTTTATTTTAATTGTAATTCCTGCAGGAGTCATTGGAGCAAGATTGTACTATGTTTTATTTAATTGGGATTATTACAAAGGAGATTTTTTCAAAATAATTAATATTAGAGCTGGAGGTCTTGCGATACACGGAGGTTTAATTGCAGGCATACTAGTGGCAATTTTATTGTGTGTCATTTGGAATATTAAGATTTTAAGTGTTTTGGATTTAGGAATGCCTGGTGTGGCACTTGCTCAGGCCATTGGAAGATGGGGGAACTTTTTGAATAAAGAAGCTTTTGGTGCGCCCACGAATCTTCCTTGGGCAATTGTCGTTGAAGGGCAATCTGTTCATCCGACTTTTTTGTATGAATCCATATGGAACTTTGGCTTGTTTTTATTCTTGATTCTGTTTGAAAAGAGAAAAAAATATGACGGGCAAATATTTTTGCTCTATGGGATGCTCTATTCTTTTGCAAGATTTTTTATTGAAGGACTAAGAACGGATAGTCTTATGTTTCAACAGTTTAGAGTAGCACAACTTTTCAGTGCAGTTGTCTTTGCTATATGTCTTATTATACTTATAGTCAATAGAAGGCGATCAAGAAACAATATTTTTGGATAAGAAAAGTAAAATCAAAATGAATAATGAATAATGAATTACAAAGTAGGATTTTGCAGATGCACAATCCTACTTTTTATTTAAAAATATAAAAATATTACTGGCGGTATTTAGTGCCTCTCTTGGGAAAGATAACAATATGTTGTTTTTTCACAAGGTAATGACTTGTTTTATTCGTATTTTTACAAAAATGTGGTGAGAGAGTCATCGTTTTTAGGGACGAGTAGTTGCGAAGTGGAGGGAAGTGGTGTATAGTGGAGATAGTTTAACTCTATTAGTGTGGTGAAATGTATGTTCATAGGTGAATATCAACATTCAATTGATTCAAAGGGAAGAATTATAATTCCTTCAAAATTCAGGGAGACTTTAGGTTTTAAGTTCATCCTTACTAAAGGATTGGATAACTGTCTCTTTATTTATCCTATGGACGAATGGGACAATCTGGAGGAGAAGCTTAAACAATTGCCAATTGCAAGCAAAGATGCAAGAGCGTTTGTTAGACATTTCTTTTCAGGAGCGGTTGAATGTGAAGTGGACAAGCAAGGAAGAATTAACATACCTCAAAATCTCAGAGACCATGCAAAAGTAGATAAAGAAGTCATTACAATAGGCGTATCTTCAAGAGTGGAAATATGGGATAAAGAGGAATGGCGAAAATATAATGAAGATTCGGATTTAGGCTACGACCAAATTGCCGAAAAAATGGCGGAGCTTGGAATATAGGTGATTTTTATGGAATTCAAACATGCCCCCGTGATGTATCAGGAAGTATTGGACAATCTGAAAATTAAGGAAGATGGCATTTATGTAGATGGCACTTTAGGGGGTGGCGGTCACTCTGTGGGTATCTGCAAGAGCCTGAATGACAAGGGAACTTTAGTTGGTATAGACAGAGATACGGATGCCATTCATGCCTCTCAGGACCGACTTAAAGAATACAGTTGCAAAAAAATTTACGTTCATGATAATTACGCGAATATTAAAAATAGTTTGAATGATCTAAACTTAAAAAAAATAGATGGCGCTTTGCTGGACTTAGGGGTTTCTTCCTTTCAATTGGATAATGAACAAAGAGGTTTTTCCTATATGAAAGATGCACCTTTAGATATGCGGATGAATGCTGAAGATTCAGTTACAGCAGAAGATATCATCAATGGTTATTCCGAAGAATGTTTAAAAAATGTTATTAAAGATTATGGAGAAGAAAAATGGGCATCTCGAATTGCAAGCTTTATTGTAAAAGAGAGAAAGCAAAACCCTATTAATACAACAAGCAAATTAGTGGAAATAATAAAAGCGGCAATTCCAGCTGCAGCCAGAAGAACTGGCCCCCATCCTGCTAAGAGAACTTTTCAG
Source organism: Clostridia bacterium (assembly GCA_016278615.1). Classification (GTDB taxonomy): domain Bacteria; phylum Bacillota; class Clostridia; order Peptostreptococcales; family JAAYPU01; genus Soudan-22. Next base: position 6,868 of record JADQBM010000123.1, read on the forward strand.
GCATTGAGGATAGAGGTAAACAATGAACTGGGTCTGTTAGAGGAAGCGATATACGATTTCATAGATGAATTGGATACAGGTGGACGACTCTGTATTATCACTTTCCATTCCCTTGAAGATCGAATCGTAAAGAATTGCTTCAATGAATCGGCAAAGAAATGTACATGCCCAACGAATATTCCTGTATGCATATGCGAAGGAAAAGCTAAAGTAAAAAAAGTGTACAAAAAACCTTTATATCCTTCTGAAAACGAAGTAGAAACCAATCCTCGTTCAAGAAGCGCTAAACTTCGAGTTGTTGAAAAAGTATAAGTTCTATTATTACGAAGGAGAGAATAAAGATGTTAGCAGCAGAAAAAAAATATCATATTTACGATGACAATTATTATGATGATTTCGAAAAATCTTGTTCCGAAAAGCGAAAGGTTGCAATAACCACAGGCGAGAAAGTGAAACTTTTAATCACTATTTTTTTGCTTGGGGCTATGTGTATTGTCATGATTATGTCTTCTGCGTATACATCTCAAATTAAATATAATATTAATAGTATTAATAGAGAAATCAGTATTGTTGAAGGTGAGATAGAGAATCTCATCGTAGCAATCGAACAAGAGAGTGAGATTGTTTCAATAGAAGAAAAAGCTTTAGATTTGGGGATGGTATATCCCACGGGTGAACAAATGGTCTTTTTAGAAAATAGCGTTCGGGAAGAATCTGACTTCGCAAGTGTTTTAAGAAAGGAAGCTTATAATTAATTACTAAAGAGAGGTGCTTATTTTGTCGCTCCCGACCAACAAGAATAAAAAGCGTGTAATATTTTTCTTTTTCATAACATGTCTTATGCTTTCAATGCTTGTTTTTAGATTAGGCTGGATTCAGATAGTCAGCAGTGAGAAATATCAGCAAATTGCACTGGAACAACAGACACGAGATATTCCAATCCCTGCTAAGCGAGGGATTATTTTTGATAGAAAAGGAAAAGAATTAGCTGTTAGTGCAAGTACCAGCACCATATGGGCGAGGCCATCAGAGGTAAAGGAAAATGAAAATGTCAATGAAGTGGCCCGTATTTTGTCTGAAATTCTTGGAGAACAACAAGAAGATATTTTGGAGATTATTACAAAAGAAAACGTAAATCTGATTCGTGTAGCAAAATGGGTAGAAAAAGAGAAAGCGGATAAAATACGAGAAGCAAATCCGGATGGTATCTGGATTGCAGAAGATAATAAACGTGTCTATCCTTTTGGAAGTTTTGCAGCACATATCATTGGGCATACCACAGATGATAATAGAGGATTATCAGGAGTAGAACTGAAATATGATAAGTATTTAAGTGGGCTTCCTGGAAGATGGATTAAGAATACAGATGCTCTTGGTAGGGAGCTTTCTTATGGAACGGAAAAGTACTTTGAAGCTGAAAATGGTTTAAATGTCGTTTTAACCATTGATGAAGTCATAGAGCATTTTGTAGAAAAAGCCATTGAGACTGCATGGGAGAAAACACAGGCAAAGAAAGTCATGGCCATTGTAATGGATCCCAAAACAGGGGATATTTTAGCCATGTCTTCTTATCCAGATTATGATCCCAATAACTCTCGAGAGCCTATATTAGAAGAAGACTTAGCTTATTACAATACACTTGACAGTAGTGAAAAGCAAAACTATTGGAATCAGATGTGGCGCAATCCCATTATCAGTGACACTTATGAGCCAGGGTCTACCTTCAAATTAATCACAACTTCTATTGCATTAGATGAAAATGTGACATCTCCCACTACACAATATACATGTACCGGCTATATTACTGTAGGAGATGCAAGATTGAAGTGTTGGAGGTATTATAGGCCTCATGGGTTGCAGACTTTAACTGAGGCAGTTCAGAATTCCTGCAATCCAGTTTTCATACAATTGGGATTAGCAGTAGGCGAAGATAAATATTATGAATACTTGGACCATTTTGGATTCATGGACAAAACGGAGATTGACTTACCTGGCGAAAGTCGTTCTATCATTCAGAGCAAGTCGGTAATAGGGCCTGTTGAATTGGCCACTATGTCCTATGGGCAAGGTATTTCCATAACCCCTCTTCAATTAATTACGGCTGTTAGCGCAATCGGAAATGATGGAAAGCTTATGGAGCCGCGGGTAGTGAAGGAATTGGTCGATGATGATAAAAATGTTATTCATAGATATGAACCTGTATTTGTAAGGCAAGTGATTTCTGAAGAAACCGCGGATGAAATGAGTTTAATCATGGAAAAAGTTGTTCAAGAAGGATCAGGAAAAAATGCGCAGGTGTCTGGATATAGAATAGGCGGGAAAACGGGAACAGCAGATAAAGTAATAGATGGCCGATATGCGGAAGGGAAAGTGTATTCTTCCTTCATTGCAATGGCCCCTATAGATGATCCTGAGATAGCCGTGCTGGTTGTTGTAGATGAACCCACAGGAACCCATTTCGGAAGCCTTACTGCAGCACCTGCTGCAAGAGAAATACTAGCAGACTCATTAAGATATCTGAATGTTAAACAACACTATTCAGTAGAAGAACTTGCAAAGATGAAAGATGAATATACCTATGTTCCAGATATTAGAAATATAAACCGTGATGAAGCCATCAAAGTTTTAGAAGAAAGTGGATTAGGATATGAAGTCATTCCTGAGGAAGAAGTGGATAATTTTATTGTGAAAGATCAGTATCCAAAACCTGGGGAACTGGTCAGAAAAAATGTATCCATCTATCTATATAAAAATTAATGAAATCAAATTTTGAGGTACTTGACGAAGCAGCTTATATCGAAGAAAAAATCTTTTGATAAAAGTTGCTTATTATTTTAAAATGATAGTTAGAAAAACACAAAAGCAAAACAAAGGAGATGTTCTTTTGAAATTGAAAGATTTGATTCAAGGAGTTGAGATGGTTCAGATGAATCCAGGTCTCAATCATCTGAGAAATGATGCATTAGAAACTGACATAAAGGGGATTGCCTATGATTCGAGACGTGTGAAAAAAGGAGATATTTTTGTCTGTATTTCCGGGTATAAAACCGATGGGCATAAATTTGTTCATGATGCTATGAAAAACGGTGCTTTAGCTTTCATTGTTGAGAATAAAATACATGAAGATATTTACGACACATCTATGGTGATAGAAGTTGAGGATAGTAGAAAAGCTTTATCAAAAATCTCATCCAATTATTTCCAAAACCCAACAGAAAATCTCAATATTTTTGGCGTCACAGGAACTAATGGTAAGACCACCATTACATATTTAATTAAACAGATTTTAGAGGAGGCTCATGTTTCGTGTGCCTTATTAGGCACCATATCCTATCAAATTGGAAATAAGGAATATGATTCCCCTAACACGACACCAGAATCCTTTGAACTTCAAAAGATGTTCAAAGAAATGAATGCTGAAAATATACAGACATGTGTTATGGAAGTCTCGTCTCATTCTTTGGCCCTTAAAAGAGTTGAGGATGTTGATTTTGACTTTGGTATTTTTACAAACTTAACTTCAGATCATTTGGAGTTTCATAATAATTTCGACCATTATTACCAGGCTAAAAAGAAATTGTTTTATAAAACGGAAAAAGCAAATTTAATCAATATTGATGATGATTATGGAAACAAAATGTCATTAGAATTGAGAGAAGAATTAGATAAGCCATGTTATACATATGCAATTCATAAAAAAGCAGATTTCATGGCAGAAAATATCAAGACAGCTCAAAGATTCTCCTCTTTTGATTTACTTCAAGATGGCAAAGTCTTAGGAAATATTACACTTCCTATACCCGGAATGTTTTCTGTCTATAATGCACTTGCAGCCGCTAGCACGTGTCTTTTGGCGGGCATTCATTTTGATCAAATAAAAGCGAGTTTGAAAAGCATTAAAGGGGTTCCAGGGAGATTTGAAGTCGTTGAAAATAAAAGGGATATACTAGTAATAGTAGATTATGCACATACGCCAGATGCCCTTGAGAAAGTTCTGAAAACTGCCAATGGTTTTAAAAAAGGCCGTTTGATCTGTGTGTTTGGTTGCGGAGGAGATAGAGATAGGTCTAAGCGTCCCCTTATGGGAAAAGCGGCAGGTGGTTTGTCTGATTATTGCATCATTACCAGTGATAATCCTAGAAATGAAAGCCCTGAGCAAATTTTTAATGATACTGAGGCGGGGGTCGCTCCAACAGGATGTCCTTATGAAATTATTGAAGTTAGGCTTGAAGCAATAAAAAGAGCAGTTGAAATATATCGTAAGAATGATATTATATTACTTGCTGGGAAAGGCCATGAGACTTACCAAGTAATAGGGAATCAAAGCATTCATTTCGATGATAGAGAAACTGTCTTGAAAATTATTGAATCTATGTAACAGGAGGATTCGTTGTGTGAAGGAACTGCAACTTTTAGATCTGGCTCGCGAAATTAAAGGAACTATTTTGAACAACAATTCAGACGTCACCGTTAAAGGGATCTCTACAGATTCTCGGAAAGTGTCAGAAGGGGATCTTTTTATTGCCATTTCAGGTGAACGAATGGATGGACATGACTTTATTTCACAGGCAGTAGAAAAGGGTTGTTCCGCTGTAGTGGTACATAAGGACATAAAAAGTCCTATAGATAGACCTGTGATTAGAGTGGAGGATACTTTAAAAGCGCTTCATCAGATGGCAGAATATTATATTTCCATGTTTGATATACCCAAAATTGCAGTGACAGGAAGCACGGGTAAAACCACAACAAAAGAAATTATTTTCGAAGTGCTCTCAAAGAAGTATCAGGTTGTTAAAAATATTGGCAATTATAATAATCATATAGGACTTCCATTAAGTGTGTTTAATATTGAAAAGAAACATGAAATTGCTGTGTTTGAAATGGGAATGAGTGATTTAGGTGAAATTGATTTACTTGCATCAATTATTAAGCCTGATGTTGCAGTTATTACCAATATTGGTCTATCACATATTGAAAGGTTAAAGTCGCAGAAGAATATTTTGAAAGCTAAATTGGAGGTTACCAATTACTTTACCAATAAAAATATTTTAATAATTAATAACGATGATGTTTTATTAAAAACCTTTGCTAAGGAATCAAAAGGTTATAAATTGGTTAAAATCGGTTTCAATAAGAATTCTGACTTGATTATTTCACAGATAAATCATAGGGGAGATGAAGGAATTATATTTTCTCTGGATAAGGAGAACCATTCTTACAATTTTCAGATGAAGGTTATGGGCAATCATAATGTATACAACGCGGCAATGGCTATTGCCGTTGGAATCCAATATCAGGTAGATATGAATGATATTATTGAAGCAATTTCCCAATTCAAAGGGTTCGATATGCGATTAAATGTGGAGAAATCCCATAATGGGGTTAAGATTCTCAATGATGCCTATAATGCAAGCCCGGATTCAATGAAAGCAGCGATTCAGACATTAACATCCATAAAAGGGCAAAGGCATATTGCAATTCTTTCCGACATGTTAGAAATGGGGGCTTTCGCAGAAAAATATCATAAAGAAGTTGGAGATTATACGGCCAACGCAGAGTTGGATATGTTAATAGCAGTTGGGGATACAGCAGAATATATTGCTATAGGGGCTAAGGCTTCAGCAAAGAACATGATCATTCTACATTTTAGTGATAAAAATGAATTGCTAAAAAATCTTGATGAATTAATAATGCCAGGTGATGTGGTGCTGGTAAAGGGCTCGAGAGGAATGAGAATGGAAGAAATTGTTCATTACATTTTGGAAAGGGGATAAAAATGGAACAACATATGCAGATTATTATTACCATAGTAATCTCTTTTATCATCACCCTTATATTAGGCCCTCTTACGATTCCTGTCTTAATAAGATTAAAAGCAGGACAAAGCATACGCGTTGAAGGACCACAAAGCCATAGAGTCAAAGCTGGCACACCAACCATGGGTGGTATTATGATCATTGCAGCAGCGATTATTACCAGTTTGTCAGCAGGAAATATTAATAATGACCTGATTATTTTAATTTTTTCTCTTTCTGCATTTGGAATTTTAGGATTTATGGATGATTTTATTAAAGTAGTATTGAGGAGAAATTTAGGGTTGAGGGTTTATCAGAAGCTCTTTTTTCAAATTGTTTTTGCAGTGACCATTGCTGTTTATCAGGCGAAGGTATCTGCCTTTGGGACTGATATTTATATTCCCATATTAAACGAATATTGGGATTTTGGTATTTACTATGTGCCGTTTATTGCATTTTTTGTTGTTTGCATGGTTAACAGTGTAAACCTTACAGATGGACTGGATGGCCTTGCATCAGGTGTGACATTATTGGTGGCATTGTTCTTTAGTTTGATGGCTTTAAGTTTAGGCTTTATGAGTACAGCAGTATTTTGTGGCGCTTTAACGGGTGCTTGTTTGGGATTTCTAAATTTCAATGCGTATCCAGCAAAAGTATTTATGGGAGATACGGGATCTATGGCTCTTGGGGGTGCAATTGCAGCCGCCGCCATTCTTATGAATTTGACATTAATAATCCCAATAGTGGGAGGCATCTATCTAATTGAAACACTATCAGTGGTGTTACAAGTTCTTAGTTACAAGATACGAGGAAAAAGAATATTTAAAATGAGTCCTTTGCACCACCATTTTGAGTTAAGTGGATGGAAAGAGACAAAAGTAGTAGGCGTTTTTTGGGGAATTACTTTGGTATTATGTATTATCGGACGGATGATACTCATTTATTAAAGGCGGTGGGAACATGTTGTTAAGTAATAAAAAAGTGTTGGCGGCTGGAATGGGAAAGTCCGGAACTGCCGTAATAGAAGTCCTTTAGTCTGTTGGGGCAAAAGTAAGTCTTTATGATGCAAAAAAGAAGATAAAATTGATACAGATATTATAAAAAAAGCAGAAC
>JADQBM010000010.1:0-73216 GCA_016278615.1 Clostridia bacterium
TTTCGGACAGCCGCAAGGGCTGTCCCTACAGCTTTCGGGCAGGTGCGAGACCAGCCCCTACAAATTTATTTTTAAACTTTAAACTTATACTTAAACTTACACTTACACTTAAACTTACCGCCTTTAATCCTTATGCCTTTAATAATGTACTTATTTTATCTTGTAGCATTGAAAGAGCAACCATATTGAAGCCACCTTCGGGTATAATGATGTCTGCATTCTTTTTGCTCGGTTCCACAAATTCTTCATGCATGAGCTTTACCGTGGTTAAATATTGATTAATCACAGATTCCATGCTTCTGCCTCTTTCTTGTACGTCTCGCAAAATTCTTCTAATAAGCCTTACATCTGCATCCGTATCTACAAAAACTTTAATGTCAAACATCCCTGCAAGTTCCTTGTTCTCAAAAATCAAAATTCCTTCAACAATAATGACCTTTGCCGATTCAACCGTAACGGTCTCTTTCATTCTTGTATGCTCAACAAAATTATATTCAGGTCTTTGAATGGATCTGCCCTCTTTTAACGCCTTCAAATGCTCGATCATTAAGTCCGTATCAAAAGAGTGGGGGTGATCATAGTTTAGCTTTGCTCTTTCAGCCAAGGGCAGATGAGCATTTGGTTTATAGTAATAATCATGACTCAATGTAATAATCTCATCACCAAAAACACCTTTAATATGATTAATAAGAGTCGTTTTTCCTGATCCTGTGCCGCCTGCAATTCCAATTATGATATGTTTTTTCATTCCCACACCTCGAAGTTAAGCTAATTCAAGAGCAATTTCCATCATATCCGTGAATGTTTTCTCGCGTTCTTCAGAGGTGGTTACCTCATGGGTCACAAGGCTATCGCTTACAGTTAATAATGTCAAGGCATGAGCTCCCAATCTTGCCGCATTCATGTAAAGCGCTGCCGCTTCCATTTCAACAGCTAAGACTCCCATCTTCGCCCACTTTTTCCATGAGTCCAAGTTATCATCATAGAAAACATCGCTGGACAATATATTTCCTGCTTTTATTTCTATACCCTTTTTATCAGCAATCTCTTTTGCCTTTACCAGCAATTCAAAACTGGCAGTAGCTGCAAAATCTCCTGGAAGTTCAAAATTATGTACATATCTTGAATTCGTAGAAGCACTTACCCCTAAAACAACATCGCGGATTTTTACATCTTCCTGAAGAGAACCACAAGAGCCGATTCTTATGAGGTTTTTAACTCCGAATTCAGAAATCAGCTCGTGGGAATAGATTCCTATGGACGGCATCCCCATTCCCGAGCCTTGTACAGATACTTTTTTTCCTTTATAGGTTCCGGTATATCCTAACATGCCTCGTACTTGGTTATAACATACTGGGTTCTCCAAAAATTTTTCTGCAATAAACTTTGCTCTTAACGGGTCTCCTGGAAGCAACACCGTTTCTGCAATATCTCCTTTATTAGCACCTATATGTACGGTAGCCATTTTTATCCTCTCCTTTTGGCAATTTATTTTTTCAGATATACCGATTTAGTAATTCACCAAGCATATCTTCAAATTCTTCTTCTGTTTGATCATGGAGTATTTGATTCATGGGTTCTTTATCTTGCATAGAAAGTGCCATTAAATCTTCTTGAGTTCTTATTTTGCCCATTCGTCTCGCCAGTTGAAACAATTTTTTTTCTTTTAATGAGAGCATTTCAAACTTCCTAATTATTTGCAGCATTTTTTCTTTATCTTGTGGCAGTTTCCCATCTATACTTTCAATGAGATTCACAATATGGTCACTTTTTATTATGCTGTTTATTCCATCTAGCTTTGTTATTAATAATTTAATTTCTTCTAACTTTTCAATATCAGAACACTCTGAATACTGATTATTTACAATATTATACCATATTTCAGATTCTCTTTTCACTACAAAAGTTCTTATTCGAATAAAATCTGGATTCACTTGATTTATAACATCTGCCGTTTCTTCTGCATTTTCTTTAGATAATTTTTTTCCTCCTAAACCCGGCATGAAATAAATCGATAACTCCATTTTTGCTGCTTTAACTTTTTTACCCGCTTCTATTTGCTGAAGTTTAGTAATGCCCTTATTGATTTGATTAAGTACTTCATCGGATCCCGATTCATATCCCGAATGAATCCTGTCAATTCCAGCCTGTTTGAGTAAAATGAGATCTTCTAAAGACAACCTTGAAAGTGTATCTGCTCTTGCATAGGTGGTGATTCTTTTAATCTCAGGAAACTTACTCTTAAGATATTCTAAAACTTCTGCCATTTTTTGGGGTTTCATTACAATGGAATTCGCATCTTGTAAAAAAACTGAAGGGTATTCGCTATTCATGAAATTATAAATCATATAGTAGCATTGTTGCTCCGGTTCACTTAAAGAACTCATTTGTTCTCTCACTTTTGCAATTTCAGGTTTCTCCCCTAAAGATAGAATCCTTTTTTTATAGTGATCCATGACATCAATTTCACTTTTTATCTCTTCAACGGTTCTTGTAGAAAATTTTGTTCCTTTATATAAGGTGCAGAATTTACATTTATTCCATGGACAATTTCTTGTAACTCTTAATAAAAGACTGCCTGCTTCGCTGGGGGGTCTAATAGGCCCCAGTTCAAAATTCATTTCCATCTCAGGTCCCTCCTACTGTTTTATATTTCATTCTAATAACTATTATTATATCGACAATCTATAGATTAGTGAATCTATTTATCTATTGACACGCAAAACAAACTATTATATGTTATAACTGTACTAATAGTTATAGTACATGTAGTGTGCGTGCAGCTATTATGGAAGGAGGTTGCTATGTTTCAATTAGATCTTAAAAATGGAAAGCCTATTTATGAACAAATCGTGGATAAATTCAAAGAATTTATTATTACCGGCGTTTTAAAACCGGATGAAAAAATTCCTTCTGTACGGGATCTGGCTAAGCAATTAACCATAAACCCCAATACCATACAAAAAGCCTATCGGGAATTAGAATATCAGGGTTATGTTTACTCAGTTCAAGGATTAGGTAGTTTCACTTCATCTCCTGACAAAATATTGGACACCAATAAAGTTGATCATCTCAAAGAGCAAATAAATAATAACATATGCGAATTGTTGTATATGGGCTTTGAACCTGACGAGATGGAAAAATACATCAAAAACATACTTTCATCGTGGAAAGGGGGAAGACAAAATGATTGAAGTAAAAAATTTATATAAATCCTTTAACGGTTATCCCGTTCTTACAGATTTAAACTTAACCGTACAAAAAGGATCAATCTATGGTCTCGTTGGTGCCAATGGAGCTGGTAAGACCACACTCATCAAACACATTGTTGGCGTTTTCAAGCAAGATAAGGGGGATATATTAATAAAGGGTTGCCCTATATTTGAAAATACTCTTATGAAATCAAATGTAGGTTACATATCGGACGATTTGTTTTTCTTTTCTATGTATAGTTTAAAAAACATGTCTCGCTTTTATAAAAAAGTCTATTTCAGTTGGAATCAAGAACGGTATCAATTCATGCTTAATCTATTCAGATTAGATGAAAACAAGAGAATTAGCAAATTCTCTAAAGGAATGCAAAAACAGGCCGCACTGATTTTAACCATGTCCTGCATGCCTGAAGTCCTTGTTTTAGATGAACCCATTGATGGTCTTGATCCCTTAGTTAGAAAAAAAGTATGGAAAATGATTATAGAAGATGTGTCTGAAAGAGAAATAAGCGTTTTGATTTCTTCCCATAACCTTAAAGAACTTGAAGGGATATGTGATTCAATTGGCATCCTAAATGGGGGTCGAATGGTTATAGAAAGAGAACTGGATGAACTAAAATCTGATATATCCAAAATACAAGTCGCCTACAAAACGGAGTTTCCAGAAGAGCTTTTTGAAAAATTAGATGTACTGCACCATGAAAAAAGGGGAAGCGTTGATCTTTTTATTGTTAAAGGAAACAGAAATGCCATTATAGAAATGCTTAAGAATCTTAATCCTTTGGTATTAGACGTGTTGCCTCTTACCTTAGAAGAAATATTTATTTACGAATTAGGAGGTGATGGCCATGAAATCGAAGGCATCCTATTTTAATTTAAACAAGAACGTCTTTATAGAAGATATGAGACGTTTTTGGGGAATATCTGCTTTATACTCCATAGTTTTGTTGTTTTCAAGTGTTTTCCCAATACTAATGACTTATAGTACTTTATCTGAACATGGTTATTTTCTGATTAATAGAATACTAAACAATGGGAATTTCCTTCCCTTTTTATTTCTTACAACAGCTCCCCTTGCCGCTGCTGTGCTGATTTTCAGATATTTACAGAACAATAATTCCACAGCTGTAATCCATGCCTTTCCCTTTACAAGAAAAGAGCTGTTTGTAACCCATTGTATCTCTGGCATCATTATAATTTCACTACCTGTGATTATTAACGGTTTGTTATTACTTTTAATTAAAAAGCCTGTCTATAGTACTGAACTTGTGCCTGTGGATATATTCACCACAGCAGCCATATTAAAATGGGTAGGTCAAAGCCTGCTAATTGCTATTTCTGGCTTTTCAATAGCTGTGTTTGCAGGGATTATCAGCGGCACCTCTTTGCTACAAACCATATTCGGAGCTGGTTTTCTCTTTTTACTTCCTGCAATAGGAACTCTATTATTATTTTATTTTGATCATTTTTTCTTTGGATTTAATTCAGGTTGGAAAATGAGCCAACTTGTTATCAATTTGTCACCAATTACTTCGATTCTTGACCATAATGATGCTCAGTTTTCTTCAGGTTTTATTATTTTGTATATTCTCTTAACCATTATTTTGCTGGCTGCATCTTACATACTTTATATGTTTCGAAAATTGGAACGGTCAACAGATTCAATTGCTTTTGACTTTTTGAAACCCCTGTTTAAATACAGTGTTTCGTTTTGCGGCATGACGGTTTTGGGCATATATTTCATAGGATTAAGTGAAAATAGAATTTTTGGCATGTATTTAGGTTTTATAGTAGGTTCTCTCATTGCTTATATCATCGCTGAAATGGTTGTGGAAAAAACCATATGGGTTTTTAAACACTTGAAAGGCTATTTGTTTTTTCTTATCATCGCGGCACTTTTTGTTACACTTATTCAAACAGATATAACCGGCTATGAAAGAAGACTTCCGGTATTTGATAAAATAGAGAGTGTGTATTATGGCAATTTCCCTTCAGATGATAGAGAATTTCATACGCTTATGAGCGAAGACAACATCGAATCTTCGCTTGAATTTCACCAAACTATTGTAGATAATAGAAAATGGTTAGAAAGAGATCCCAGTAGCGAAACCTACAATATTACATTGAATTATCTCATGAAGGATGGAAAAGTTTTTACAAGACAATACACTTTACCCTACGAATTTTTCAAACATAATCCATATGTTAAAAAAGTTTATGAATCTGCCGAATATATCAAAGCAACAAATCCAATTTTCCATGTGCAAGAAAAGGATTTAAAAATTATATCCTTAGATTCAGCACTGCTTCCTGATAAAAGCATACAGATCATTAATTCTTTTGAAATAAAAGAGTTTTGTGAAGTTTTAAAAAGAGATCTTTTAAATGAAAGTTTTGAAGACATGATGTCCAGAAAAGCACCCCTGGCAAGAATCGAGTTTTTCTGGAAAGATAATAATGAATTACAAGAGAAGTATTACTATGGACCTGCCCTGAAAAAATCCTATGCAAATACCCTGAATTGGCTTGAAGTCAAAGACTATTTAGATGATATTACAGTTTACCCTGAGGATATCAAATACATATCCATCAAGAGAAACAGTGAAAATTCAACGACCTATCCTCAAGAAACAAGAAGTGCCTCAAACAACCTGATGATCCCTACTGCCACAACGGATTTAATGGTCGTTACCGATAAAGAGGCAATACAAACTATCCTTGATAATTATGAAAATCGCCACTATCACAATAGCGAAGGGTATTTACTCACAATAGGTTTGAATAATGGTAGTACAAATAACGGCTTTTTTCAAATCACTACTGCTCCACCCTTTATCATAAATTATTTTAACACACCGATGGTTTCGGATTAATGATCCGAAACCATCTTTTATGCTTTTTCATGCCTAAATTATTAGTACTTACCGAAACTATCATCATCAAGTAAAATGCTTATGTCCTCTCTTTTTTCCTTTATATTATTTGGTTCCTTTTTTGTTCCTGATATCCCTTTCGTATTATTTCCCTTTAATTGGAATTGTTGAATTAATGCTTTTAATATTTGTGCCTGCCCAGCCATTTCTTCACTGGCAGATGCACTTTCTTCTGATGTTGCTGTGTTGGTTTGGGTTACTTCAGATATCTGCTGTACCCCCGTATCAACCTCAGTTATTGCCGCGGCTTGTTCGTTAGAAACTTGGGCAATCATTCCTATAATTTCTTCGGTATCCGTAACACCTACAACAATCTTTTTCAGCGCTTCCGCCGTATCATTTGTGATTTCATATCCTTCATCTACTTTATTAATAGAACTATCGATTAACTCAGTTGTTTCTTTTGCTGCAGTTGCACTACGCGCTGCAAGATTTCGCACCTCCTCTGCTACAACAGCAAAGCCTTTACCATGTTCCCCTGCTCTTGCTGCTTCTACTGCCGCATTTAGTGCCAGTATATTGGTTTGAAATGCGATGTCCTCTATAACTTTTATAACACTTCCAATATTTTTTGAAGACATCTTTATCTCATCCATAGAAGTAAGCATTATTCTCATTTTTTCATTTCCTTTTTGAGCATCCTCTCTTGCCATTATGGATAACTCATTGGCTTTATTTGCATTTGTAGCATTTCCTTTAATCTTATCTGCTATTTCAGCTATTGTTGCACTAATTTGTTCTACAGAGCTTGCCTGTTCTGACGCCCCTTGAGATAAACTCTGACTTGTGCTTGCCACCTGTTCTGCCCCAAATTCTACCTGCTCTGAAGCTGTATTGATCTCTAAAAGAATAGAATTAAACTGCTCTAATATATAGTTGATAGAACTCTTTATTTTTACAAAGTCTCCCAGATACTCTCTTTCAATACCCTTAGTAAAGTTTTTTTCGGCCATTTCTGCAAGAATTTCGGTGAGTTCTTGGATATAAGATTTTATTTCATCCGTACTGGTTTTTAAGCTATTATTGATTTTATTAAAGCTCTCAGCAATTTCCTTTGTATCTTCATCTGCTTCTGCCACTTCTATTTCTATGTCTAGATGCCCTTTAGCCAATTCCGCTAAACTAGCAATCAATTTTTCTACTTCTTTTTGCTGATAAGCTTCCTGCTTCTTAGCGGTTTCCATTCGAGTTTGTAAGGCCTGTGCCTGTTTTTCAGATTCTCTTTGAGCTTGCTTTATAATAGATAAATCTTGTACAACTTCCATTGCGCCTACTATGTTTCCTTGCATATCTCGCATAGGAATACCTGTATAAGAAATCTCTAAATTCGCACCATTTGGATGGGCGTCTGTTTCGGCGGAGACATCTTTATTTTCCTTCATTGACTTAGCACATGCACATCTATCGGTACCACAATCCCCTGATTTAAATAAATCCGAACATCTTAAACCATTTATTTCATCTTTGCTTTTATCCGTTAAAGATATGCCCGCTGCATTCATAAAGTTAACATTCAAATCCTTACTCAGCATCATAATGGGCATCGGAATGCTATCAAAATGCTTAATAAAAATATCCATCACTGTATTAATCCCCTGAATGAGTTTTTTAAAATCCCCTTCAAAACGATCTGCATTTCCTCTTTTATTTAAATGCCCTTCAATAGTTGCATCTGTTAACATGTGTGCTTCTGTGACAAGTTTTTTTAAATTGGACACCACCACCCCAAAAGATTTTGCGGCTTGTCCCATTTCATCTTTGGAGTCATAATCCACATGAATATCTGTATTCCCCAATGCCAGCTTGTCCGCAGCATTTCTTAAATCCATGATGGGGCGGCTGATGATTCTGCTTATATAAAAACCTACCCCCAGAGCCATAACAACGGCCAAACCAATAGCCATGCCCATGAAGATAAGTATTCTTTGAGCCTTGGATGCATTTATATCCGATGCCATTTTTGCTTCAGACACTTTCAGTTCAAGCATCCCATTAACATAGTTTTGTAATTGGACTGCTGACGCTGCTGCGTCTTTATTGAAAATCTCCAATGCAACTTCATTATTTCCTGATTCAATATAAGAAATCCCTTCATTAATTTTATTGAAATAATCCTGAATTGCCATTTCATACTCTAAGAAAAGAGCTTTTTCTTCTTCGGAAATAAAGGAAGGCTTTAGCCTTTCTCCATCATCCTGTAATTCTTCTCTAACGCTTTGTATCTCAGATATAGATTTTTGTTGTTCATCTTCCTGTAGATTGACGAGCTTGTTCGTAGTTGCGCGTAGGGTAGCAATATTGGTTGTCATTTCTCCCAATTGCCCTAACGGAACCGTATTTTTGTCGTATAAATTCATATTGCTTTGATTCAAATCTCGGATATTTGAAATCCCAATAAATCCTACAAATCCGATAAAGAGAATTGAAACAAGAAAACCTGAAATTATTTTCTGAGCGATTTTCATATTTTTAAACATTTTTATATAACCTCCATCATCTACAAAATCTATTTACTTTTTACCCCACAACTTGTGAATGAAACAGTTTCTCTTATTTATTTAATCTTTTCAGGTTATAAAAATTGAATATATGCTTTTCCAATGATATAGTTATATATGGAAATTCGACTTTTTTTAACATCAAAATCCCGAGAAAACTGACATTTGTGCTTACGAATTTATATGGGGGTATATTAGCAATGGATTATATGAAGGCATTAGGAATGGATGATGAAATCTATTCTGAGGAAAATAAAACCATATTAGAGTTTTATAAAACCATATTAAGTCAAATGATGGATGGATTTGCCTTGCATAAAATTATTTTTGATATTGAAGAAAAGCCTGTTAATTATAAATTCCTATATGTCAATCCAGCTTTTGAGGTTTTAACTGGTTTAAAAAAAGATGAAATTCTGGGTAAAAAAGTCAGTGAAATTATTCCAGATATTAGAGAAGATGAATTTGATTGGATTGGTGCCTATGGCAATGTTGCAACAAAAGGAGAACCCCTTACCTTTGAAAGTTTTTCTAAACATATTGGCAAATGGTATTCCATACATGCCTATTCTCCTAAAAGAAATTATTTCGTCACTATCTTTAACGACATCACTCAGGTAAAAAGAAAAGAATTAGATTTGCAAGAAAGAAATGAAGAACTATCTAAAGCACAAGAGAAACTTCAATATCTAGCAAGCTATGATCCTCTAACAGAATTACCTAATTCACGCTCTCTTTTAATAAATATCAAAGCGAGATTAGCAAAATCTCCTGATTCAAATATGGTGCTATTTTATATTGACTTTGATAACTTTAATTTTATTAATAGTACCCTGGGGCATTCTTTTGGCGAGAAATTTGTTGTTAAGATTGGCGACAGATTGTCCTCTATATTTCATAATGACCATGAAATATATCGACTTCATGGAGCTGAATTTATTCTTATCCTATATAATTTCACATCTAAAGATGAAGTGAAGGCATGCGCAAAAAGGATGATTCAGTGTTTCCAAACCCCTTTAGATTTAGAAGATTGCAAATTACATACAACCGTAAATATAGGAATTGCCATGTACCCTGGTCAAGGTAATAATACGGAAGCACTAATTAGGAACGCAAATATATCCATGAATAATGCTAAAAAAATCGGAAAAAATATGTTTGCTTTTTATACTGAAGATATGCATCATATCATAACGGAAAGATTGATTATAGAGAAACATTTATATACGGCTTTAGAAAATCATGAGTTTGAAATCCATTATCAACCACAACTGGATTTGACCACAAAAAAGATTTGTGGTTTTGAAGCATTACTAAGATGGCATAATCAGGATTTAGGCTCTATACCGCCCTCCGTCTTCATCGTGGTAGCTGAATTTAATCATTTGATTATACCCATTGGAGAATGGGTGCTCCGGAATGCATGTTATTTTATTAAGAAACTTCAAAATAAAGGGCATACCGAATTTACCGTAGCTGTGAATGTTTCTGTCATCCAATTAATGCAGGATGATTTTGTTGATTCTGTATTTAGAATTCTTGACCTTATTAATCTAGAGCCCAAATACTTAGAACTTGAGATTACGGAATCTGTCTTTATTGAGTCCCATGATGTTATATTTGAAAAACTAATGTTTTTAAGAGATCGAGGTATAATAATCGCCCTTGATGATTTTGGTAAAGAATACTCCGCCTTAGGCGACTTGCAGTATCTTCCCATAGACATATTAAAAGTTGACAAAACTTTTATCGATTCCATATTGAATAATGACAAACATGTTTGTATTGCAGATATGATTATTATGCTGGGACGCAAGATGGGAATGACAGTGTTAGCGGAAGGTGTGGAAACACAAGAGCAAATGGATTATTTGATTCAGAATCAATGTCATAGAATGCAAGGGTTTTTATTTAGCAAACCTGTTCCTGGAAATGAAATATTGTATACATTGAACAAGAAATCTGAAGATGATACTTATATTTATGGGTTTGAATGGATGGCCAAATATAGTATTCATATTGATAGTATTGATGCTCAACACAAAAAAATGTTTGGGATTGGAAATAAATTATCAAAACATGTTTTTTCTGAAGAGAGCTTCAATGAAAAAGAATTGAGATCCATATTTCAAGAATTAAAGGATTATACAGAGTATCATTTTAAATATGAGGAAGATTATATGTTGGCATATGGATATGCCTATTTAGAAACCCATAAAGGTGAGCATAAAATCTTCATTGAAAGAGTCCAGAATGCGTATGCAAACCTAAATAATTATATGGAAAAAGATTATTTAGTATACTTAATTGATATGGTATCTGTTTGGATTAGTAACCACATCTTAAGGGAAGACTTGAAATTTGGAAATTTCCTTTCCAATCGGTAAGACAAGTCACTCTCCTACCATCCCCCCTTACAATGTCACCAGAATGTTGCCATTTTAATTTACAACAAAAAATCCAAGACTCTGAAGCCTTGGTATTTGGCGGAGAAGGAGGGATTCGAACCCTCGGCGCCCATGAGGCGCACCGGTTTTCGAGACCGGCTCATTCGGCCACTCTGACACTTCTCCATAGATCACAACAATAAATTTTACTCCCTCAATCCGTATCTGTCAAGTCAATTCAAGGGAAGCATCAGGTTCTCACATGATAAATACTCATGTGTTAACCAGGCAGAGATAACAAACATGATATAACTGAAAAGATCTTACCCAGAGGTAAAATCTCTTCATCATATTATTCATTATTCATTTCATTGTTCATTGTTCATTGAAATTATCCCCTGTCGACTTCCAACTTTACAATACTTTCTCCACATCATACATTGCAGTTAGCACTTGCCAATTTTGCGGGAAGTACCTTCCTATTGTCCAGTAGCTCACACCACCCAGGTCATATTCATTTACAAGTCTTAATTTTGCTTCAATGCTTCTTGCGTCTTCAAACCATACGATATGTTCTATCCCCGCCTCATCATAATAATTATAGTATGGCGCCTGTGCCGTCTGATCATACTGTATGGCCGCTCCATTTCTAACAGCTCTGTTAACTGCTTCAACATTAGATATGGCTTGAGCTGCCGTATCCGGTACATAAGGTAATGTCCAGTCATATCCATAATTAGGTATGCCCATAAGTATTTTCTCACTTGGTATTGCGGATACCGCGTAGTTAAGCACCTTACGAACCTCACTAATTGGAGCAACGGCTAAAGGAGGACCGTAAGTATAGCCCCATTCATATGTCATAGGAATTACATGATCTGCAAGTGCTCCATGTACGGGGTAGTCATGGGCTTCGTAAAGGAGTCCCTGCTGCGTTGCCGAAATTTTTGGAGCAAGTGCTGTGGTGATGGCATATCCCAAAGGTTCAAGTCTTTCTCTTGTTGTTCTCAGAAAATCATTATAGGCTTCTCTGTCCTCAGGATATATATATTCAAAATCTATATCCAGACCGTAATAATTTTCATTTTCCAATGTTTGGACGATATTATCTAAAAGAGTTTCCTGTACCTCTTGGTCTGTAAGTATGGTACGGGCAAGATCGCTACTGAAGCTTCCTCCTTCTTCAATATTGGTAATTACCATAAGCGGTGCTACATTTGCCTCTCTGGCAGCCTCAATTAATGGTTGTGCATTAAGCGTGCTCAAACTTCCATCAGGCCGCACTTCGTAACTGAATATGCTTAAATAGGTTAGATAGGGAAGTGTTTTTCTTAGTACTTCCATATCAATACTGGGAAAAGTGTATCCATTTACTTCCATTGATCCGATTTTTTGAATCGGAGAAGGAATATTTATGACTTGCCCTGGATAAATAATGCCACTTTGAGGGATCTCAGGGTTCGCTCTTAGCAAAGCATCCACACTTACACCATATTGATTTCCTATTGAATAAAGGGACTCTCCCAGCGCAACCATGTGCCTACGGGTTCCATTTGGGATTACCAGTGTCTGTCCTACCGCCAGTTGATTCTGATTTTGTAGCTCATTGGCATCAATTATATTCGCTATAGGCACCCCATATTGTTGGGCAATAGCAAATACACTGTCACCAGGTTTTACAACGTATATAACCAATACAATCACACCTTCTATTTTTTTATACCAGGGCTTAGAATACTAATCCTCCATTCTTGTAGCGTAAAGATAAGAACTCAACAGCCTTTGGATAACGATTTCTAAGCTTTAAATGACATATGAAACGTCACCTGAAGCCAAAATCCGTTTATATCCAGTATATGAAGGTCCCCACAAACGGGTTACACTCCCATGCCAAGGCCTCCTGTGTAACAGCCTCCTGTAGGCATGCATATTGTAAATTGCTGATATTTTTAACACGAGGTGAACACTTTGAAAAAAACTGATTGTAATCTCTTTGAAGGTAAAGAAGTGTAATAATATACAATTTCCATTCAAAGAAATGTGAAAAAACTTGATCCTGAGGCCTTATGTCTTTTTTAACAAATACTTTTAAATATCGACAAAATAGAATATAATTATTATAATAAACGTTAAAGGTTGATGATAATGGGCTTTGGCAAGTATATTTTATCAAAATTTAATAAATGGATGAAAAATATCACTTTGTTTAACCATGGCTTAATTCCCATGGAAGAACTGCAAACCAAGCTGGCCATGGTTAATGAGATAGCTTCTTTTTGTTTTTGGGAATGGGATAATACCTCTCAGAAAATTATCTTTTCATCAGACTCTTGTGATTTCATAGAAGATAATAAAGAAATAGCTATAAAAGATCTTCATGGTCTTATAGACGCATATGTCACACCGGATGACATAAATCAAATTAAGCAATATTGTAAAAATTTAAAAGAAAATCAAACAAACAATTCTATAGAATTCTCTTTATTACTTCCTGGTGAAATAAAAAAATATATTCGAGTAAAGAGCCGCACTTTTTCAAAAAATAATATAATAGGCATCCTATTTGACCTTACTGAATGGAAAAGCAAAGAACTGTTGCTTGATGAAAGATTAAATTTCGCTGACACGGTAATGGAGACCATTCCCAATCCTGTTTTCTACAAGGATAGCAATCTTATATACAAATATTGCAATGATTCTTTTTGCAAATATCTGGGTCTCAAAAAAGAGCAAATTATTAATCATACTATTTTTGAAATAAGGGCCAAAGAGCTGGCTAATGTGATCCATCAAGGTGATCTTCAATTAATGTCTTGCAAAAGTGCTCTTTCTTACCAGATGGAACTGCCTAATATAGACGGGACAACCCATCATGTTATTTTCAATAAAGCTGCATTGCTTCATTCTGATGGTACCTTCGAAGGAATCGTTGGTGTTGCTAATGATGTAACCGAGCAAGTAGAATCGGAGCAAAAAATTCAGCGCCTTATTAAATTAAAAGACGCTGTTTTAGAAATTAACAATTCTGTCATGGATATAAATGATTTAAATGAGCTGTTTGATTTTATTCTTAAAAAAGTCCTGTTTTCCATGGATCATGTAGATTTGGGTTGCATATTGTTACTGGGTGAGGATCGTAGATTTACTATAGAGGCTTCTATAGGATACTTAGAATCGGAAGCTAAAGATTTCAACCTTAAGCTGGAAGATTCTATTCAGTGGCGAATCACCAATGGTCATATAAATGAAACCATTGTCATAAATGATTTGGACCAGCATAAAGAAACCCAATTCTTAAAAAACAAAACCGGTTTGAAAATTAAATCTTTTATGAGTGCCCCCATTATAATAGACGGAAAATTATATGGAATATTAAACATCGATAGCAGTAGAAATAATGTATTTGATGAAGAAGATTTTGCTATGATGGAATATTTAAGGCGACAATTGGTCTTTGCAATTAATCAATTCAAACTTTATGAAAACATTACTTACCTCTCTGAGCATGATGCAAATACAGGTTTATATAACAGAGGCCACTTTGAAAAGTTGTATCATACAATTAGTTGCCATGCATTTAAGAATAATGAGACTTTTTCGGTCATATTATTTGATCTCAATGGGCTTAAACATGTGAATGATACTTACGGCCATTTAGCTGGGGATGCATTGATTTTGCATTTTGCTACTACACTAAAAGATTGGATTAAAGATTCTGATATTTTAGCAAGATATGGTGGCGACGAGTTCATTGCCCTTATTTTTGGTTCGAATAATAATAGCATCATCGATCGTTTAGAAAACCTTAGGTTGCTTTTTGAAGACAATCCTATCCATCACGAGGACACGCCCATCGTTTGTAGTTTTAGCTATGGGATAGCGGAATTCCCTTATCACAGCACTGATTATGACCGACTCGTAGAAGTAGCGGATAAGAATATGTACCTATATAAAGGATATTTAAAAGGGTATAGTGAAAATGACTAATTGTTAATTATAATCGTCCTACTTGCTTCATGCCATTCAATATTGTAATCAAACCCTTCAAATACATATCTTAAAGGAATATAAGTTCTCCCCTCTTTTATAAAAGTATTGGTGTCCATCTTAAGTATTTCATTATTTATTTTTATGTAGTCCTTATTTATAGGTATTTCAATGGTTACATCATCCTTTCGAACCGTTACACTATATTCGTTTTCATTAAAATGAACATCTGCACCTATCCTTTCAAATGGTTTTCTAATAGGGACCAATGTTCTATTGTTTTCATCAATAAAAGGTGTTCCCATATTTTCATTTTTATTAAATGTTAATTCATGATTGTTAATAATGAAATACAATTTTTTATTGAATTCATCTTGTGACATAGCACTCACTTCATCTATGGTATCATCAATTGCCTTCATAAGGCTTAAGTCATCCATTGTGTCTTCATTAATATCAAAAATCATAATTCCGGATGCATTTTTAATTGCAATTCTAGTTTTCTCTTTTATGGTATTGATTCCATTATAATAAGAATCAAGGGGTTCTCCTTCAGCATAATCCCTATACGCATTTTCTTTGTTTTCTGCTACCAAGTGTCGATATTGTTTCCAACTGGGCCTTGCATAAAAAGGAACGCCTATTACTATTTTTTCTTTTGGTACACCCCTATTAATCCAATAGCTTATAGAAGTATTGGCAAACCATACGGGGCTATGTTGCTCATTATTGGCATCATAAGCCATAATATTTATCCAATCGAATTCTTCTAATGTAGCATCGGATACTGCTTTTGATACGGCAGGACCTTCTGCTTTCGACCATGCGCCATTAAGTGCTGCTGTTAAGTATTTTCCATTCGCTTTAACGGCTCTACTTAGCTCTAATATAAGCTGTTCATAGTTTTGAGAAGATTGTCCTAAATCTGGATATTCCCAATCAATCTCAACCCCATCAAGATTGTAGACATCTAAAAATTCAATGGTATTATCTATAAATTTCTCCCGAGTTTCTTGTGAGGCTGCCATTTTTTCAAATGTTGCGTCAAGAGGAATATTTCGATATGACCATCCACCAATAGCAACTAGCACCTCAACATTATTTTCATGACTCTTTTCAACTAATTCTCTTAGTTTTTCAGGCTTTTCAATTCCTATTAAAGAACCATCCTCAGCGGGGATTAGAAAAGCATATATGATGTGTGTTAACTTATCAAATTGAACATTTTCTATAGGATCATCAAATATTTCCGAATAATATCCTACTACTCTAAAATCATTATTGGTTTTGGCAAATATATGGGTTTGTTCAAAAGATACAGACAGAATATATGTAAAAATCAGTGTGAATAAAAAGAGCTTTTTAAATCGAATCATTTTTGCAAGGCCTCCTTAATGTATTGTGATAGTGATTACATCTTATATGTTACTATAAAATAATATAAGTATCATAATGTAAATTTTTTCATGTTTTTCCCCTATTCGTGAGCTTATAATTTTTTCCTAGTCGCAAGACCAATCATACCGTCTCTTTCGAGTTTATGTAAAATAGGATACATAGTTCAAGCCCCCTTTTGTGAATCATCATTGCTGATCATTCAACCAAAAGGGAGCTCTTTTATAGCAATACTTTTAGTATAAAGCATTCAACTTTTTATCTTATTTTGAATTTCCTATTTTAACAACGATGCCTATCATCACTTACTTCTGCCAGTATTTTATTTAGAATACAGCAAATTGATTTTAGAATTCCTTTAATTTCATCTAATTCTTCTTTGCAATCACATCTTGACCTTTCACACGAGCTCATACTATTCCTCCTTTAGAATTTCTTCACCCTGAGCACCATTTATTAATGGTCTCTATTTATCATATTTTAGCGAATGGGAATGGGTGTATATTTGCCTTCTAATACTTTATTTCTGCAATTTCGTTTCCAAAAACTTTACACTTTTTTATACCCACTGCTGTAATGTTATAATCTTCATCAACTGTAATAAATAATATAATTTTACATTTTTTTCTTGTCCTAACTGTTATGCTAGATAAAATCATATTAGAGAGTTGAATAGGGTGATGGCAGCTTATCCCTTTAAAGGGGGTGAGCATATGACAATATTTGAAGCGTTAGTTTTGATGATTGCATTTGCAACTTTAATTAATCGTCTAAAATAAAATGTCACCCTACTGCAATAGGGTGACTGAGCTAGTTCTTTAAGCTAATTTTCCAACCCGAGAGCTGACCGTCATGGTTTCAACTCTCTTTATATTTATATTATATACAAATGTATATATATGTAAACCAAAATGTCGTATTTTGTGATAAACATTTTAGTATGTTGATAATTAAAATTATTTCCTTAACTCCTAAAATATTTATTACTCTTTTCATATTATAGGCAAGGAAAATTAAATCAGCTTCTCCTGCAACTGAATCCAATCCTCTTGTTAAAAAGTATCCTGCATCCATTGTTCTTTTTATAGTTCCATATGGATGTTCAACTATCATTTGTCTCTTAAGATACTTATCCATATTTTCTGCTGTCCTGGCATCACAAAGGCGTCGATCACCCTTACTGGATTTTCTTCATCTACATAGTCGTCAAGATAACTGGAAACATTTGAGCTTGATTTCTGTTTAACCCTTTAATATATGGCATAAATATCACCCTTTAACTTTAGTTATTTTATATACCTATATTATATCAAAAAACAAACTCGATTCCAGTTATATCAATGGTTCTAAGCTTGTTTTTGTGGTTAATTCTCATACAGCCTGCCATCCCTATTGACACACATAATATAATAGTTGTAACTTATTTCAATATTCTTTTGTCTACAAGAACATAGGTAGTATCACCAATTTCAGGAATATATTTACCAGACTTATATACAAATTCTACATAGCTTTCATTAACTGTGCCATCTTCAAGTTTTTCTTGAAGGACTCCCCGTACTACATAATACCTATAAGGAGGATTTGAACTATTTGACACATATACTGTATGCCAATTTGCTAAGAGTGTTTGATTAGGCTTTAATACGGCAGGTTCAATTAAATAAAAATCTTCAATTATACCATTTGCCGGACCTATTGCTGTATTATAATATTCAAAATCATAACAAGGCTCTCCATCATAATAAGGGTATTTTTGTAATTCTGTTACCATTTCATCTGTTACCTTAGCTGATAACTCAATCACTAGATCGAAAGCTTTATCCCTTTTTTTATAATATTCTTCTGCATCAATTGTCATACTATCATCTGTCTCTGTAGTTGTCTCATCATTTTCCTCCGTTGGTTCTGATTGACTCTTTCTTATTATCTCTTTATCGCCTAATTTTTCTTCTCCACTAAAGTAATAAGTAGGTTCTTCGCCAAATGGTGCCGAAACATTAAATGCATATGCCATATTCTGTTTTTCAATCGTTCCGTCTTCTAAGATAGTTTGTAATGCTCCTATTATTACATAATCAGCGTATTTTGACATATATGTTAATTTAGGGCTTGTGTAAAATTCTTCATTGTCATCAAATTCATAAATTATATCAAAAAATGTATTATATATCCATCTATGAATATCTGAATCTTTTGCATTAACCTGAGAAATATTGACATCGTGAACATCATTAAATCCATGCCCCTCTTTAGGCTCTCCAAACATATTATCATAATTTTGTAATATACTAATATCTTCCTCCGTTAATTCCGTAGTAGGCTCACCATACACAACTGTACCTGACAATCCAATATCTCTGGCTTTATCCTCATCAATTGCACCCATATCCACAAGCTTTTCAGCTAAGCTTATTTCACTATCCTTTAATTGCATCTTAAATGCTAAATAGCTTACTTTTGCTATATGGTCTCTTAAAAAGGTACTGGAATTTAACTCTAAATAATCCGAATCAGCAATCAAGTCATTATTTTTTGCAAACTCTATTGACTTATCCCATGAAAAATCACCGTCTGCATCACTGTATCCTAATGCCCTCAGGATAAAAGTAAAATAACTATTAGCCACCATTAAGTCATTTGAGCCAAAGGTCGTAGGGCTTGTACCATTGGTCAACTTTTCATGATACAGATATCCGACGTAATCACTTGCCCAAGCCGGCACATCTGTAAATGGATGCTCATATTTTTTCTCCTGGGCTTCTTTTTCAGCACCCAATAATCTTACGAACATTATACTTGCTTCTATTCTGGTTGGTTCCCTATCAAGCTCAAATCCTGAACTGGTTCCTTTAAACACTCCTATTTCTTTTAACTTAGCAGCGTAATCTTCATATTTAACTTGATATGTATTTGCGTATATTGTTACGGATGTTAATAAAATTGTGATCAATAAGGCAATTAAAAAAGTTATTCTTCTTTTTAAATCATTCATTTAATCAAATCCTCCTAATCAGCTTCTATTATTCTTTTATTACCTAATTCTCTTATTTCTTCTAGATATATCTTTGGTTTTCCACCAAGTATAGATTCATACCTAAATTCAGTTTCTTTATCTACTTCTTCTAGTGCATCTTCTAGTGTAGTTTGAAGTACATACCTTATCACATAATGACCTTACCAAGTCACACATGTTAAATTTTCATCAGTAAAAACCTTTTCGTGTTCACTTAAAGTAACTCTATAAATAAATATTTCATATGCAAACTTATGCATATTAGGATCATATGGGTCAATTTGATTAAAGCCAACAAGAGGCTCTTTATCTCCAATTGATTAATAGTACAAACTTTTTCAATGTTCTCCTCATTAAACAGTAAGATTATAGCCATTTATTTATCTTTAGTTTAATACTCTTGCATGTCTCCTATATTAATATAGCATATTTTCCCAAAAATCTTATGCCTAAATTAAAAAAACACATACTAATTCGAATACTACCAATAAGGCAAGTATTAAATCTCGTCTATTCATACGACTTATAGAATATGACGAACTATCAATAAGTTAAATTATTAAGATGTTATAAAAAACATAAAAAGAAAGGGTATTATAACTTATTCTTCAGCTGTTGCACTAAATTTACGTAAGGCGCCATAGATAGACTTTGGCGGGCAGGCACGGTGACCAGCCCCTACAGATTGCCTATGATGAGATTGCCACGCTATGCTCGCAATGACAACATGGTTTTTAATAACACCAATGGAGATTTTGGTACAAAATCATCCTTCATTCTCAATTCATTCATATTCTATTAAAAAAATCCATCTGACAATCACTCATTTCTCGACTATAAGAAGGCATTTTAGTTGAGATCTTATTCTCTTTGCAGAGCATTGAAAACAATTCTTTTAATTTTCCATGCCTGCTCACCCCGCAGGAATAACGTTGGTCATACCGTTTCTCATATTTTTGGCGCAATCCGGGAAACAGCAAGTCCAATTTTCCATAGTAATAAAGGCGCTGCCTGTCCCTTAGAGTCATTCCAAAGCTGGGGATAATAAATGAGGCGCCATAAGCAGCCGACTGAGTTACAATGTTTGAAATGTTTTCTTCATTGTCTTCAATAAAAGGAAGGATAGGCATCATCAGGACCCCCGTCTTAATTCCAAGGGAAGAAAGAATGCCCATGGCTTTCAGTCTTTCCGAAGGCAATGGCGCGCCTGGCTCTATCTTTTTTGCAAGTTCATCGTCTACCGTGGTTAGAGTAAAGGCGATACAGGCATAGACCTTATTGATCTTATCTATAACATTAATATCTCTTAATATCAGATTGCTTTTGGTACATATGTGCAGTGGAAATCGATGCTCTGCAATAATCTCAAGACAGCGGCCTGTCAGGTTGTATTCCTTTTCTAAAGGAATATAGGGGTCACTCATGGCTCCAGTGCCGATGGTTCCTCTTTTTCTTTTATTTCTAAGTTCATTTTCTAGAAGTTCCGGCGCATTGACTTTTATAATAATGTCATCGAACTGAAAAACTCTTAGCCAACCAGAGGTTGGAGAGTTTCTGTATGAGACCTACATCAAAATCAAAGATTTTAGTTAGGGCTTCAAGTTTTGTATTCTATAGCACTCACTTCTTGAATCGCAATAGATACATTGAAATTGACAGCCCCTATAAATATTCATGCCAAAATTAACCCCAAACCAGCTGGAAGGGTACTTCATGTGATTTAATATGGTTTTCGCTTGTATTTCTTCAATCATACTTTGAACCTCTCTTATCACAACGCTGTTTACATCTATAAATATATTATGATTCCCTAAAATTTTCAATATTTACTTATCTCTGTTGAGATTGCCGTGCTATACTCTCAATGACAATAGGGTTTTTCTTTTGCCTTTATCTTAAAGGATCTCTATAAATTTTTTCTTGTATAACTATGCACTTAGAAACAAATAATAAAAAAGTCATCCTTAATTCTTGAAGCCCTAGCTCAAATCTTTGATTTGATGTGCAGGTCTCATACAGAAACTCTCCAATCTTTGATTGGTTAAGAGTTTTTCAGTTAATTCTTAACTCTTAATTTATTAAGGCGGTGATTTTATTGCATACTTTATGGAAAGGGTCCATAAGCTTTGGCTTGGTAAACATTCCTGTAAAAATGTTTACGGCAACAGAGGAAAAAGATATTCGGTTTAAATACCTTCACAAGGCCTGTAATACCCCCATCAAATACGAAAAAGTCTGTCCAACCTGTGATAAGAAGATTACTGAAGAAGATATTGTTCGGGGTTTCGAATACGAACCTGGCCGCTTCATTATAATGGATGCAGCCGACTTTGATTCTCTTAAAACCAGTGTGGGCTCCAAATCCATAGAAATATTAGATTTTGTCAATCTTGAAGAAATTGATCCCATTTATTTTGAAAAATCCTATTTCCTTGCACCTCAGGATAACGGTGCCAATGCTTACAGCCTTCTTCGAAAGGTCATGATGGATACTAAAAAAATAGCCATTGCAAAAGTGACCATAAGAAACAAACAATCTTTAGCCGCTTTAAGGATCTACAACAATGTCCTTATTATGGAAACCATTTTTTTTCCTGATGAAATCAGATCCGTCAGTTTGGTTCCTGGACTTCCAGAGGAAACAGAGGTAAGTGAGAAAGAATTGGACATTGCCACAAAACTTGTGGACAATCTTACAGAAACTTTTGATCCTGTCAAATATACAGATGATTACCGGGAAGCTCTAAGAAGCCTCATCAATAAAAAAATTGAAGGTCAAGAAATCGAGATAGCTCCGGAAGCCCCCCAAAGAAATGTCATTGATTTGATGGAAGCCTTAAAAGCAAGTGTCAAGGAAACCAAAAAAGCGCCTGCTAAAACTAAGAAAAAGGCCTCGTCAAACAGAAAATCTGTGGGGTAATGTTTGTGGAACTTTACAATCCTATGGAGCCTGTACTAAGAGATACCCTGATTCATCACCCTGATTTCATTCATCAGATTAAATGGGATGGCATTCGAGGTATTATCTATTTTGAAAATTCTAAAATGGAAATACGGACAAAAAATAACTCCCACGTTACCCCCAAATACCCGGAGCTTCAAAACTTAAAAAAGCATTTTACTGGTGATAATGGGATTATCGATGGAGAAATAGTGGTTCTTGATAGCAAGGGGAAGCCTGATTTTCAAAAAATATTAGCCCGTCATATGATTCAGACGGATCATAAAATCAATTACTTGGCGCGTAACAACCCCGTATTTTATATCGTCTTTGATTTATTGTATTTAAACAATCAAGATTTAAGACGATTTAAATATTCTGATAGAAAAGAACTGTTGGAAAAATATTATGTGAATGGGAACCTTACAGCCATAACAGATGATTTCTCTGATGGAGCGTCACTTTTTAATCTTATGAAGGAAAGAGGAATGGAAGGCATTGTTTCAAAAAATAGGACCAGTGGATATGTTTCTGGGAAAAAACACAGCTATTGGTTTAAGACAAAAATAAAAAAAACAATATTGGCTGTCATTGGCGGTTTAAAACTAAAGAATAATTCACCTGTTTCAATGCTTCTGGGCATTTATGACTCTAAGGACCAACTGGTTTATTTAGGAAATGCCTCCTCAGGTTTAAAACAAAACGACTTATATCTCTTAAAAAATCATATGACAACCCTTAAAAGTGATGTCAGCCCTTTTATCAATTATTTACACGCCCCAAACACCTTGTGGCTTAAGCCTAATTTGACCTGTTATATCAGCTATCTTGAACGAAATGCCCAAGGTCATCTAAGACATCCTGAGGTTAATGGATTTTCCAATGAAAGTCCAAAGAGAGCACGTGGAGAGGAAATAACATGTCAACAGTGATCTTGCGCTATGAAGATAAAGAAATAAAAGTCTCCCATCCAGATAAATATCTATGGCCTGAGCTTGAAATAACAAAAATTGATTATATTCATCATTTAATCCAATTAGCGCCCTTCCTCTTAAATCACACAACTCATCGTCTATTAACTGTCATCCGATACCCCAACGGTGTCCACGAAAACTCATTTTTTCAAAAGCATCTCCCTGCTTATTCTCCCAAATGGGTGGACTCTATTGAGTCAAAAGGCGAAAAATATATTATTCTCAATACCCTTCCTTCACTTGCATGGTTAGGTAACCAAAGTGCTTTGGAATTTCATACAACTTTTAATCCCATTCAAAAGCCTAACCACCCTGCTGCCCTTGTTTTTGATTTAGACCCTTCAGAGGGCCAAAACTTCCAAGAGGTTGCCCATGGGGCACTTTTAATAAAAGAAACTCTCGAGTCTCTTCATATCACAAGCTTTCCAAAAACTTCTGGTGCCACAGGCATCCAAGTGTATATTCCTGTAAATCATCAGTACACTTATGAAGAAGCAAGAAATATCAATCAGTTTTTTGCTTCATATTTTATATCAAAATTCCCTGCCTATTTTACCATGGAACGGATGGTTCGCAAACGAGGCAAAAAGATATATTTTGATTATCTTCAAATGTGGCCTAATAAGACAATCATATCCCCCTATTCTCCAAGGGCTGTAAAAACAGCAGCCGTATCCACCCCTATTACCTGGGATGAGTTGGAACAAGGATGCCATCCCCACGACTTTACTCTCTTAAACATTCATGACCGTTTGAAAAAAACAGGGGATTTATTTGAAATGCTGAATACACCTGAATCCTATCAAGATTTGTCTTTCATTCTGGAAAATATATCAAATTAGTATTCTATTACGAGATTGATCTATGATATAAGGAGGAAAATAGTAATTATTTGTATGTTCTGAAAAATAAGGTTCAAAAATAGGCCTATGCAGGATTTTTTCACTTAAATTTTGATACAGCTTAAGTAGCCCTTTAGACTTAAATATATACCATATAGCTGTATTTTCTTATTATTTCTTCATTAGCAAAGACCTTTGCAAATAAAATTTTCTTTATTCTATTGAAGTTAAGGTATCTTTTGCTTATAATCAAATGAGATGCATAATTTGTCTACATTTTATTCTTATGGGTGGGAAAAGATGAAAATAAACGAAATAGAGAATTTTCTAAATAAAGTCAGTTCCATTATTTGTAGTAGAATCGTTTTGGAGAATGAGGAAATAAAAGAAATTCATGTGGTTTCTGATATGCAAAAAAATCCAAAGCAGCTGTCTCGTGACATACAATCTATTTTAATTTCTAAATTTAATGTGGATGTGGATTATAAAATCATAAGTGTTGCACAAATTGAAAGTGAAGAGGTTCTTGGTGGAGACTTCAGATTGAAGCTAAACACCATTGAGCATTCTACTAATGGAAAGATATTTAAAGCCAAGGTCGTCTTGGAAAAGAATGGTGAATTCTATGAAGGGACAAGCTCTGGTCCTCATTCATCTACCAATATTCCCAAACTCCTTACTTCAGCAGTCATAGATGCCGTAGAAGATTTTTACGGTTCAGAAAATATATTTATACTTGAAGATGTCCTGAAGGTAATCCTCTCAGGCAAGGAAGCTTTTGTGACCTTAATCACTGCATTTATCAGCGGAAAAGAAACCTTGCTTTCGGGTTCAGCTGTTAATGGAAAAAACAGTGACGAAATGATTGTAAAATCAGCTTTAGATGCAATCAATAGAGTTTTAGTCAAGTTATCCCATGATTATCAGACCGGATAATCTTTTTTTTCTCAGCAGTAGAAATCTACAAATCAAAGATTTGTGATTTCCCTGCATAAGCGGAGCGAATATAGTATGCCTTAGTTAGCGAATAGGCAGAGTACTCTGTAAAGGGGGCTATATTCGAATGAAGAGATTGATGGTTGTTGCTATGAGCATAATTTCTCTTATTCTTTCAGCAGGCGCTGGAGCTAGCTGGAGATAGTTATCAATTAAAGCCCGGTCTGGTAATTGTATTTTTTGAGATTATATTATTCTTGCTTCAACACTTTAAAGAGTCTTAATAATTATTAGCTATAAATGGGTTTTAGAGGTGAGCACAGATGAATATTCCAAAAAAAGTATTACACTACATACTCATCATTACTTTTATTGCTACTGCCTTGACATGTTTCATTTCAGGTCATTATACTTTACCTGATCTTTCCGTCATCATATTTTGGGTAATTCTTGCAGCAACTTCAGAGTCCTTACTCATTATACTTCCTAATGGTGTTGGCCTTTCTGTAAGCTTTGCCATACACCTCTCATGCATCATTGTAGGAGGTCCTTTATTAGCCATCATTGTATCTGGCTTTACCTATATTTTTTGTATTTATTCTGACGAAGGCATAAAACATATTTTTAATACACCCTTCTATAAGACTCTTTTTAATTCAACTCAAAGTATTATTTCTTCTGGTGTTACATCAATCGTATATTTGTATTCGGGAGGTTCTATAGGGGAATTCCTTTTAGTGCCTACTATTATTGCTGTTTTATTTTATACACTTATTAATACGCTTCTACTCTCCAAACTCATGTCATTATTACATAATAGAAAAAGTGTTGTTTCTGCATGGATAAATATCTTTAAAGATGTTTTTATCAATATGCTTGCAGTAGGATTAATTGGCATTATCTTAGCATTGGCCTATATGAGCTATGGGCCTGGCGCTGTTGTTTTATTCTTTGGTCCTTTACTTCTTGCTCGGTTCTCTTTTAAATTATATATCAATATGAGAACCACCTATTTAGAAACCATTCATGCTTTTAATAAATTTCTGGAAGCCAAAGACACCTATACCAGCGGTCATGCTTCAAGGGTACAGCAATATGCTGAGATGATTGCACAAGCAGCCAATCTTCCCGAGGATAAAATCGAAAGCATAAGAACAGCCGCACTCCTTCATGATATCGGTAAAATTGGAATCAGTGATAATATTTTGAAAAAACCTTTCTCCTTAACGGTTAATGAATATGAAGAAATTAAAAATCATGCGGTCATTGGAGCAGAACTCATCGAAGGTGTGGATTTTCTTAAGGATATTTCTATTATCATTCGGCAACATCATGAACGTTATGATGGAAAAGGTTATCCTTCCGGATTAAAAGAAAATGAAACACGGCCAGAAGCAGCTATCTTAGCCGTTGCAGATGTCTACGATGCCATGACTTCTGAAAGGCCTTACAGAAAAGCTTTATCAAAAGGCGAAGCCTTAGAGGAAATAAAAAGAAATGCGGGAACCCAGTTACATCCTGTTTATGCCCAATGTTTGATAGAATTATTGGAAGAAGAATCTGATAAAGGTGTGGAAAGTATATGTTAATGGAAACGGTAAGTGTTTCTCTAATAACGTCTTTTTTACGAAAAGGAAAATTGAAAAATCTAAAAGATATTTATATTAGAGGCTGGTATCTTCTTTTGGTAGCAGGACTTCTTCAAATTTTATTGAAAACAGGTGTTTTGACTGATTATTTCTATCCCATTGTGATGCTCTCTTATTTCTCCATATTATTATGTTTAGGATTGAATTATAAAAGCATCCCTATACGAATTGCATTTGCAGGGACTTTTTTAAACTTTATGGTTATTGCCCTTAACGGTGGACTCATGCCCGTCTCATTAAAAGGTCTTCAATTTGCCGGTTACGACGTAACCTCTTCCAGATTAGATGCCTTCCACTGCTTAATTACAGAATCCACACGTTTAAGCTTTTTATCCGATATCATTCCCATCCCAGAACCTTATCCCTTTCCTCAAATGCTCAGTATTGGTGACTTTTTTCTCATGGTAGGCGTGTTTTTATTTATTATGGAAACAGTGAAGGGAAAAGCTAGAGAAGAAACTTAAGTATAAGTTTAAGTGTAAGTTAAATCTCAAGTATTAAGTCTCCTAAATAGAAGCTCTAACAATTACTATTCTCTATTTTAAACTCACTTTAACTCCGAAGGAGTTTACTTACACTTACACTCATACTTACACTTATAACTTAAGCCGCATAGCTCATAATGAATTGTATATACTATATAATAAGTTTATTTTAGGAGGAATTTTTATGGATCCACGAATTAAGCAACTTGCAAATACATTGGTTAATTATTCTTGTTCTGTAGAGAAAGGCGAAAAGGTTTTTGTCTCTTCTACTGGAAGTACCACGAGCAATCTTGTGCGTCAACTTATAAAGGAAATTTATGCTGCAGGCGGATATCCTTATTATGATATTAAAGATTCATCTATCTCACGAGAACTTATTATGGATTGTAGCGAAACTCAATTGCAATTTTTAAAAGAATATGAAATGGCACAGATGAAAGGTATGGATGCATATATAGCCATCCGAGCATCTGATAATACTGCTGAACTGTCAGATGTCCCTTCTGAAAAAGTCAATCTATACAACAAGATACTGCACCCCGTACTTGAAGAAAGAGTCAATCATACAAAATGGGTGGTTTTAAGATATCCCAACAATGCCATGGCACAATTGGCAAACATGAGTTTAGAAGCTTTTGAAAATTTCTATTTTGATGTCTGTAATTTAGATTATGCTAAAATGTCACTGGCAATGAATCCTCTTGTAGATCTAATGCGCAAAACCAATAAGGTACATATCATCGGACCTGGGACGGATTTAACTTTTTCAATCGGGGATATTCCTGTCATGAAATGTGATGGGGAACGAAACATTCCAGATGGAGAAGTTTATACGGCTCCTGTAAAAGACTCCATTAATGGGGTGTTATCTTACAATACGCCCTCCCAATATCAAGGCTATACCTACGAAAATGTGCGCTTTGAATTTGAAAACGGAAAGATAGTAAGAGCGGAATCAAATGATACGAAACGTATCAATGAGCTCTTGGATACAGATGAAGGTGCTCGTTATATCGGTGAATTTGCCATCGGCGTTAACCCATATATATTAAAACCAATGAAAGATACTTTGTTTGATGAAAAGATTATGGGAAGCTTTCATTTTACACCTGGCAATTCTTATAAAGATGCTTTCAATGGTAATAAATCTGCAGTCCATTGGGATTTGGTATGTATACAAACGCCAGAACATGGTGGTGGAGAAATTTATTTTGATGATGTTTTGATAAGAGAAGATGGTCGGTTTGTTATCCCTCAATTGAAAGGATTAAATCCTGAGAATCTTAAATAGAGCATAGGTAATTAATAAAACAATGAATAATGAATAATTGATGTGGAGATTTTGCCATTTTGGCAAAATCTCTTTTTATTTGTAAAAGGTAAGGGGACACACCTCTGCAAGGCGGTCTATCTTATTGAGGAATGTCCCCAGTTGATATGGCCTTCTGCCCCTCTATCTTGTAAAAACTTACACAAAATACCTGTTGATAAAGAACATATGTTCGTGTAAAATGAATATACTAAAAGGTACGGGGACACACCTCTGCAAGACGGTCTATCTTATTGAGGAATGTCCCCATGTAAAGTATTCGGGGAATTTCGGCTACTAATAAGAAATTTAGGGAGATAAACCATATGGTTATTTTTCATATAGACGCCAACTCAGCTTATCTAAGCTGGGAAGCAGCTTTTCAACTTGAACAAGGCAATACCATGGACCTTCGCCAAATCCCCTCTGTTATAGGAGGAGACCCTGACAAAAGAAGTGGGATTGTACTCACAAAGTCTATCCCTGCAAAAAAATATGGTATTAAAACAGGAGAAACTTTATATGAAGCCAAGCAGAAATGCCCTCATTTAATAATTATTCCTCCAAATTATGACTTGTACCTTAAATGTAGCAATACCATGTATCAATTGCTCCACGAATATTCTTCTAAAGTACAACGGTACTCTATAGATGAATGTTTTTTGGACTACACAGAATCTCAAAAATTATTTGGAAACCCAATAGAGACTGCCTTGGCCATAAAGGAGCGGATTAAGAATGAATTAGGCTTCACTGTCAATATTGGCATTTCCACCAATAAACTCTTAGCTAAAATGGGTTGCGAACTTGAGAAACCCGATAAGCTTCATACACTATTTCCCGAAGAAATAAAATATAAGCTTTGGCCTCTTCCTGTGGAAGAACTCTTTATGGTTGGCCCAGCAACTTCTCAAAAGTTGAAGAAGATTAATATCAATACCATTGGTGAATTAGCTAATACCAATATGCTTTATCTTAAGACTTTATTAAAAAGTCACGGCATTCTTATATGGAATTATGCCAATGGCATTGATCATTCTCCTGTTCATAATAGTGGTGAAATTATACAAAAAGGGTTAGGAAACAGCACCACCCTACCCTTTGATATAACCCATAGCAAAGAAGCCTATAGGGTGCTCTTAGCCTTGACCGAACGCGTCTCCATGAGATTAAGGAATTTAAACTGCCTTTGCTTTTTGGTTGCCATTTCAATCAAAACCGATACTTTTGTTCGATATTCACATCAGATAAAGCTTATTGTTCCAACAAGCTCCACAACAGAAATTTTTAATTCTGTTAAAAGACTTTTTGATGATGTCTGGAAGCATGAGCCCATTCGTCATTTAGGGGTACGGGTTTCGGAATTTGTTGCAAAAGATTTTTATCAACTTTCTTTTTTCGATAGTAAATATAAAGAAAAAAATCAAAAACTCGATAGGACAGTGGACCTTATACGAGAAAAATATGGTGATACCGCATTGATTAGAAGCTGCTTCATTCACAGCAATCTATCTCCTTTTCAGGGTGGCGTAAACGAAGGAGATTATCCCATGATGTCAAGCGTTTTGTGAATTAATAATGAATAATGAACAATGAATAATTTAGAAAGAGATTTTGCCTCGAGCAAAATCTCGCTATCTTACAGGTCTACATGCTTTATATTTAATGATTGAAGATTTTAGATACAAAATCCTCCTTCATTATTCATTATTCATTGTTCATTATTCATTACTCATTATTCATTGTTCATTAAAACATCGGGGGTGTTAACATGAAAATCGTTTCTAAGCCTATTGAAATGATTGCTTGGTTTAAGGAAAAAAAAATTCCTGAGCCTTTAAGGTTCAGGCTCAAGAATGATGATCATTCTTATTTAATTATAAAAGTTCATAAAATTTTGGAAATTCGAGAAGAAAAACTTGCTGGTATCCGATCCTATGTCTATCACTGTCAAAGCACCGTACACAATACAGAAAAAATCTATGAACTTAAATTCATTATTGGAGAATGCAAATGGATTCTTTATAAAATATAGTGTTTGAGCACTATTTATATATTAACCTCTTTTAAACTCAGCAAAGTATATGGTTTTATTTTTTCTCGCTTTATCAAATTGATAGTGCCCTTCTATCATTTTCGCTTGTCTCATGATTTTGCGCACTTCTGTGGATGAAATACCTTCGTGTGTAGAAATAGATTGTCTCACAAAGAATTTTCCTTTAGGTTTAAGCAACAACAGTAAGAATTTAACATAGGAAAGCCTTTCATCTTTAGGAATAAACTCGAGAATAGAGTTTAAAATAATTTTATCATAAATTTTATAGTCCATATTCATTTTCCTGATATCTCCAAAGCAATAATTGATATTGTCATATCGCCTAAGAGTTGTTTTCAGCTCTTTTAAAGATAAATCAGATATGTCCGAACAGGTGAGATATCCACCCTTATCTAGTTTTTTTACAATCCCTTTAGACAAATCTCCTTCCCCACATCCAAATTCCAATATTGCTTCATTGCCTTTAATCTTGAAGCTATTAAGATATTCTTTATAGCGCCGATCCCTTGATAAAGCATTTAAAATCCTGTTTAAAACTTTCAACGACTTTTACCTCCACCTAAGAATTATTAAATACTTTTGCCCAATTGATATGCTTTTTCCATTAGTTCTTTATTTTCTTTGGCAGGAACATGCCCACTATGGATAATGGTTTGAACCTCCATTTCGTGAGTGGTTAAATATTTTTCAATGACACGATAGTTATCCGCATAATAGCTTTCATTTGAGTTTCCTTGAGAAAACACCAAAACAGCTTTTTTACCTGGTTGTAATTTTGAATTCATGTTAATATCTTTGGTGCAATAATGCCGATCTATAAAGCTTTTGAAAAGCCCACTAACAGTCCCCATATAATTAGGGGATCCTAAAATCAGTACATCTGCCGTTCTTAATTTATTCCAGTAATCATTTAAGTCATCGTTTAGAACGCAATAAACACCTTTTTCTTTACATACTCTGCAAGCTTGACAGCCTCTATAACTCATTTCATTTAAGTCATAGGGCAGAACAAGATGCCCATTTTCTTCTGCACCTTCAAGTATTTTATCAATAATAGAATTTGTGTTCCCATGCTTCCTGGGACTTGATTTAACGACAAGTATTTTCATTTTATCGCCTCCTCACTATTACCTAATAGAATAACATATTTTACCTTGTACATAAAGCAGAAAGTTAAAGAGAATGAAGAATGAAAAATGAAGAATTGTAGAGGATTTCAAAAACCGAAATCTTCATTATATAGATTAAAGGATTTTGCATTGCAAAATCCCTCCTTAATTCTTCATTCTTCATTCTTCATTCTTAATTATCTTATCTGGCACTGGAGCATCCTCTTCTGTAATTCTTCTAGCTTACCCGGTGCCATGTCTTCAATTCCTGTAAGGGCATAAGGTAAGTTTAAAGTTTTATATTTATGAACACCCATGGTGTGATAAGGCAATAGTTCTACCTTTTCAATATTATTAAAAGAATAAATTTCCTTCTTTAATTCTTCCAAATGCTCTTTGCTATCTGTTAAGCCAGGTACTATTACATGCTTAATCCAAACTTTCTGCTTCTTTTTGAGAACCGCTTCCTTAAATCTGTAATATTCTTTTATGTTCCCCCCTGTGAGGGTTTTATACATTTGCTCATCTTCATGTTTTATATCTATTATGACTAAATCGGTATATTTAAGAATCTCTTCATATCTTCCCATTCCTGCTCCTGAAGTATCCAAAGCCGTATGAATCCCCTTCGCCTTACATCCTTTAAGACATTGAATTAAAAATTCAGGTTGCATCAATGGCTCTCCCCCTGAAAAAGTTATGCCCCCCTTATGTGCAGCAAAATACGGCTTATACCTTTGGGCTTTCTTCACAACCTCTTCTGCCGACATTTCCAATCCTTCAGACATATCCCATGTATCCGGATTATGACAATACTGACATCTAAGGGGACATCCTTGAAAATAAACAATCATTCTTATTCCCGGGCCATCTAAAGCCCCCATTGTTTCTATAGAATGAATCTTTCCCATTTCTTTCACCTATATTTTCTCATGAAATGACCTATGAATAACGTCCATTTGCTGCTCTTCAGTTAATCGGTTGAAATTTACAGCATATCCAGAAACTCTTATGGTTAATGAAGGATACTTTTCAGGATTCTCTATTGCATCTAAGAGCATTTCTCTATCCAAAACATTGACGTTAAGGTGATGTCCCCCTTGCATAAAATAGCCATCCAAGATGGATACAAGGTTTTCTATTTGATGCCTTTCTAGTTTGCCTAGAGCATGAGGTACGATGGTAAAGGTATTTGAAATTCCATCTTCACAGATGCCTTCATATTTTATCTTAGCAACAGAATTCAAAGAGGCAAGAGCACCATTTTTATCTCTTCCATGAAGTGGGTTAGCGCCAGGGGCAAAAGGTTCGCCTATTTTTCGTCCATCTGGTGTTGATCCGGTCTTTTTACCATAGACAATATTAGAAGTAATGGTCAGGACAGATAGCGTATGCTTTGCCTCTCTATAGGCAGGTGTCTTCCGTAATTCTGAAATGAATTTTTCTAATATTTCTACTGCTATTACATCTACTCTGTCATCATCGTTTCCATATTGTGGGTATTCCCCTTCAATTTCGAAATCGACTGTAATGCCCTTTTCACGGATAGGTCTCACCTTTGCATATTTTATGGCACTTAAAGAATCTGCTACAATAGAAAGTCCCGCAACCCCAAAAGCCATATATCTGCCCACTTGGCTATCATGCAATGCCATTTGCCCCGCTTCATAAGCATATTTATCATGCATGTAATGAATAATATTCATGGTATTGACATAAAGCGCTGCCACTTTAGACAAAACAACATCAAAACTTTGCCTTACTTTTTCATAATCTAAGACATCGTCCTCTAATCTGTCAATACCCTCTATCACTTTCTCTTTCTTAATCTCATCAATGCCCCCATTGATGGCATATAAAAGTGATTTAGCCAAATTACATCGAGCACCAAACAATTGCATTTCTTTCCCCGTTCTCATGGCAGATATACAACACGCAATGCTATAGTCATCCCCATACATGGGTCTCATAATGTCATCATTTTCGTATTGAATGGAAGACGTTTTTATAGACATTTCCATGGAAAATTTTTTAAAAGTCTCTGGCAAATCCTGTGACCATAAAACCGTTATATTGGGTTCAGGTGCTGCTAAAAGATTCGTTAATGTATGAATAAATCGAAAAGATGTACGGGTTACCAGAGTTCGTCCATCTAGTCCCATTCCTCCAATGGATTCCGTTACCCAGTTGGGATCACCCGCAAACAATTCATTATATTCATGAGTTCTTAGATGCCGAACCATTCTCAGTTTTATAACCAGCTGATCAATGATTTCTTGTGCTTCGGCTTCATTTATAATACTGTCTTTCAAGTCTCTTTCTATATAAATATCTAAAAAACTACTGACTCGCCCCAATGACATGGCCGCGCCATTACTTTCTTTTACAGCAGCTAGGTATCCAAAATATAAAAATTGCGCGGCTTCCTTAGCTGTGGCTGCTGGATGGGAAATATCGAACCCATAAGTTTTAGCCATTCTTTTCATTTTTTCCAATGCCCGAATTTGATCTGCCAGTTCTTCTCTCAGTCTGATGGTATCTTCAGTCATAATGCCTTTTAATTCTATTTGATCTCTTTCTTTTTTATTTATCAAATAATCAATGCCATATAAAGGAACCCTTCTATAATCTCCAATAATCCTTCCCCTACCGTAAGCATCTGGGAGACCAGTTATTAATCCAACACTACGCGCTTTTTTGATTTCATCTGTATAAGCATCAAAGACACCTTGATTGTGTGTCTTTCTAAATTCTGTAAATGTTTTTTCAAGATCACCCCAAACAGGATAGTCGTATTGCTCTAA
This sequence comes from Clostridia bacterium, assembly GCA_016278615.1. Lineage (GTDB taxonomy): Bacteria > Bacillota > Clostridia > Peptostreptococcales > JAAYPU01 > Soudan-22. The sequence continues at coordinate 34,540 of JADQBM010000010.1, forward strand.
AGAACTCTTCACCATGCGAATACCACCATATGGATTTATCATTCTTTTCAACGGTGCATCTGTCTGAAGCCCCAAAATCACTTCATTTTCTTTATCAATATATCCTGCCTGAAAGTTATCAATCCCTGAAATCCTTTGAGTATCAATATCTAAAACACCTTTTTCAATCTCTTTTTTATATAGCCTTTCATATTCTTTTAAAACTTTTTGCGTCCTGTCCGTAGCTTCTGAAAGGAAACTGGCATCTCCTTCGTAAGGTGTATAATTCAATTGAATAAAATCTCTGACATTGACCTTATGCACCCATTCTCCTTTTTGTAAACCTTCCCACTCTTTTTTCATCTTGACACTCCCCTACATATTTTCCGGGTAAGTCTTCATACAAAAAACCGCCCGGACTTATTATGCCCAGGCGGTCGACTTTCATATTCATCACACTTCACGTGGTTTTTTCCACCTATCCGCCAGTCATGTGATGCTTTTATTATAAGATAAGAATAACAAAACATTTTTATTATGTCAATAAAGCCTTTAGGATTTAAGATTTAGGATTTAGGATTGAAGGAGGATTTTATTTCATAAAATCTACATCTTGCTATTTAAAAAAATCATTAAAATACATGTATCTTGAACAACCTAAAGATGTCCTTAGAAAAAATAATTAGGTTTTACCTAAGCAAAACCCACCTTCAATCTTAAATCCTAAATCCTAAATCTTAAACCCCATCCCCTGGTTCAACATGAACAATAATCTCAAAAGCATGGGTGATGTTTTTTTTCAGTGTTTTCTCAGCTTCAACGGCGATATCATGCCCTTCATGGACAGTCATATTGGGGTCTACTTCTAATGCTATGTCTATAAACAAATACCGTCCCACATAACGTGCTTTTATCCATGGGATCCCCAAAACTTCTTCAATCTGTGAAACAGCTCGCTCTATTTCATCTAATATCTCAGTCTCTGGGGAGGAATCCATCAGTCCTTTGATAGATTGCTTTAATATGTCATAGGCAACTTTTAAAATCATGCCCGCAACAATGGCCCCTGCCAATGGGTCCATATATTCCAACCAGTGAATACCCATTCTTTGACCAAGCATACTGGCCCCAATACCACAAAAAGTTCCTATGGAAGAATAGGCATCTGAACGATGGTCCCAGGCATTGGCCATAATGGACTCACTATTAATTCTTTTTCCCTCAGTAAAGGTAAATCTAAACATGATTTCTTTTGCAACGATTGAAAAAAGTGCAGCCACAAGTGCAATGGATGAGGGTGTCGTGAAAGAATGGGTAGAAATAGACTCAGCAATCCTTTGAATAACCGCAAATGCAGCGGTAATTAATAATATTCCCACAAAAAGAGAGGCAAGGGGTTCTACTTTCCCATGACCATATGGATGGTTTTTATCTCTGGGTTTTTTAGCAATTCTGATGCCTATAAACACCACAATGGTAGCAATAACGTCCGATGTTGAATGCAATGCATCTGCTATCATAGCCTTACTATTCCCTAAAATCCCCGCTATAAACTTCAATATACTCAACACAATATTACCAACCAGACATATAAGGGTAATGGTTTCCCCCCTTTTATAATCTACAGATTGCATTAAGCTCCCCCCTTCTTCATTCATAACATAAAAATAACCTGTAGGTGTACAGTCCCACAAGTTTTACCTGCTGCTCTTCAAGCCCGGCGCACACGCAAATTTCACGTACCGCCTGATCCGTTTAGATATGGTTAATATATAACAAATAACATTTACATGTCAATACTTTGTTTGGAGACATTTATATTTTTTTGAAAATTGCAAATATTCTGTTTAATATAGTTGAAATATTTTTACATTTAAGGTAAGCTTTTTTTGAATTGGTAAATCAATATACTTGGAAAGGAGACAGGATTATGAGCCACGGACCAGCAACAGAATGGAAAGAAGATAATTGTACAGAGGAAAAATCAAAACTGGGCATAAAAATGTTTATTGCTTATACCATCGTCTATTTTGGGTTTATCTTCATTAATGTTTTCAATCCACAACTTATGAGAATGGATATCGGAAGTATTAACTTAGCTATTGCATATGGCTTCTTTCTCATTATTTCCGCCATTATTTTGGCACTTATCTATAATTATCAATGCAACAAATTAGAAAAAGAATCTAAATGATAGTATTTAAAGGGAGGAAAACAAATTGAATTATCAACCTTCTCCATTAGCAATTATTATCTTCATGACCTTTGTAGCAGCCGTTTTATTTATCTCCTATTATTTCGCACGCAAGACCTCATCTTCCAGCAATTATTATGCAGCTGGTGGTGAAATTCATTGGGCCGTTAATGGCGTCGCGTTTGCTGGTGATTATCTGTCAGCTGCTTCTTTCTTAGGGATCTGCGGCATGATTGCCGTATCTGGATATGACGGATTTCTTTACTCCATTGGCTACTTGGCTGGATGGATTGTCGCATTGTTTGTCGTTGCCGAACCTATGAAACGATTAGGCAAATATACTTTTACAGATGCCTTAGATTCCAAGTTTAAATCTAAAGGTATTCAGCTTGCAGCAGGAATCAGCACTTTAGTTGTTTCAATGTTTTACCTTATTCCACAAATGGTTGGTGCAGGAAGTCTTGTTACACCCCTATTAGGACTACCTTATGAATTTGGCGTCATCATGGTGGGAACCATTGTTATCTTGATTGTTGCTACTGCTGGAATGAAATCAACCACCTATGTTCAGTTTTTAAAAGGTGGATTGCTGGTCATATTTTCTCTGTTTCTTGTAATCTTACTCTTCGCACGGGGTTTTTCAACAAGTCCTGATCAAGGGGGAGATATTGAGTACCATGACTTCACCCCTATTCCTATCGTATCTCAGGATATACACTCTATTGAAATTGCAGATTCTTCATATAGCGTTGATAAAATCTGGGATATTGATAAGAAAGGAGAAACAGAAAGATTTGTTCAACTTTCAAAAAATGGACAAATCACAATCTGGAAAACCCAAGGCAATCTCCTTGAAGAAACCCTTTATGTCACCACCTTCCCTGACGGCACGATCCATTACAACGGTGCCCCTAAAGAAGATAATGCCTTTTATCAGGTAGGGCATTTTAGTGAAATTGATGGAGAGAAAGAAGCCCTTGTTGAATCTACAGGTCCTTTTTCTTTCATTCAGAAAATAAAAAATAGTACCGTTATTCTTTGGAACAAAGACGTTATTGTAGATGGCGACAATAGAATTACTGTGTATTCTCAAAACCCAACTTCAGGAAGGGATATATTAAGTCCCGGATTGAATTTTAAAGTAGATTCTGCAAGAGGTGCTACTGGCATTGATAAACTCAATTTTATTTCATTGATGCTGGCTTTATTCTTGGGAACCGCTGCTTTGCCGCACATTCTCATACGATATTATACCGTTCCCAGCCCTGCATGTGCTCGTAAATCAACAATTGTAGCTATCGTTGCCATTGGATTTTTCTATATCCTCACTCTATACATGGGACTTGGTGCTATGACAAGTGGTGTTGTCGATCTCACAAATAATAATATGTCAGCACCACTATTAGCCAAATCTTTTGGCATTATTATTTTTGCAATCATTTCTGCAGTTGCCTTTGCCACTGTATTAGGTACTGTGAGCGGCCTTATTGTCGCATCTTCAGGAGCTGTTGCACATGATTTCATGGATAATTTCTTGGATATGAAAATGACCGACAAGCAGCAAGTCTTTGCGGGAAAAATTTCAGCTATTGTCGTAGGAATCATAGCAATGATTCTCGGTATCCTCTTTGCGGGAATGAACGTATCTTACTTAGTAGGATGGGCTTTTGCTGTTGCTGCTTCAGCTAACTTTCCTGCCATTATCATGATTCTATTCTGGAAAAAAGCGACACCTCAAGGGATTATTGCTTCTATCGTAGTAGGATTAACTTCTGCAATAGGCTTAATTCTTTTATCACAAAAAACATTTAATGAAGTTTACCATTTAGTAAATGTTACGGCACCGGTACAATTAAATAACCCTGCCATTATCTCTGTACCTTTAAGCTTTGCTGCTTTAATCATTGTATCTTTGATGACTAAAAAAGAAAAAGTAACTACTTAAAACAAGAAAAAGTAACTACTTAAACAAGAAAAGCTTGAAATCAATTTTCGATTCCAAGCTTTTTCTTTCTCTATTAAAGTTTATTTATGGTTTCCAAGATTTTAACATCACTTGATCAGAATCTGTATCCCATATAATAAATTGATGAAAAAAGTGAATACACGGGGCGCAAATAAATTGTGTGTCCTGTATTTTATTTTCTTGAAATTCGTGAAAATGTCCATAAATCCACAGCTTTGGATGTTTTTCCATTCTTCTCCACAAATCAGTCAGTTGCGTTTCCCCATAATCATTTTTGGGTCCTGGATCAAATCCGGCATTAATAATATAGTTAGTAACACCTCGTGAATGAAATGGCTCTCCCATCATACCAATGCCAATGCCTGCAGGGCATGAATGTGAAACGATAACATGAGGAGGCTTAGCTGAAAACTCCAGCCATGATTTGTTTATGTCATCATCCGTTATGACATTTCCTTGTTCTCTTTGTTGGGGTTGGTCAACATGTAGGGCGCCCCCGATAAATCCTATTCGAATGTCCCCAATATCAACGGCTGAACCTCGTTGCTGATAATAAAGATTATGGCTACCCCACTTCTCTGTCATGTTTTTATCCAATGCTCTCCATAAAAACCTGAAGTCTTCATGGTTGCCATCGATTACATAAAGGGGCACTGACAGTTTTCTTAGTTTTTTTTCATTAAGGGTTCGTTTGGATATGCCAAAGTCTCCCACCTGGACGGCTGCTGAGATTTTTTCACACGCCACCACATGTAAGAGCATCTCATAAAATGCGTCCTTCTGACCATGTATATCTCCAAAAAATCCAATGCGCATCTTGATCAACCTATCCTTACAATATCCGAAGATAAACGCCTTTGAAGATGGCCTACTTGCCCCATTGCTCTTTTAAGCATCATCTTCTCCCATTCACTCAATTCCTCAAGCATCAAAGTATTCTCTTGAGGAAAATTGATATCCATAGCGGATATTTGATTTTCAAAACGTAATTTTAGCAAAAAGCGCCATGCATCAATGGTATCTTGGGCAATGTCTGGTGGAAGACAGCCTGAGTTCATCAATGCTTGTAATCTTTTAGTGGTATTGGTTTCATGAATGCCACTCCTAAGCGCATATATGCGTGTAAAATTGACATAATGTAACATGGCACCCTTTAGATTGATATGATTTTCATGCTTACTATCCGATCGTATACGTCCAAATATATCTGCAGGAAGGCGAAAATCCAGAGTATTCTGAGCCAGATAGAAAAGAAATCCTGGGTTTTCTTCTACTTTTTTAAAAACACTTTGACGCAAGGTCATGGCAAGGGTATCATCCCCCGCAATGGTGCGAAAATCAAAAAAGATATTTACCTTAAGCAAGTCATCTGGAAGACTTGCTTGTATCCAAGAATGGAATTTATGTTTCCACTCATTCTGGTTCATACACCATATGGGATTTGCCGCAGTATTCCCTGCGCTACAGGAAGGTATGCCTGCTTCTGTACAAATTGAAGTGACAAGTTCCCCAAAACGATGAAAGTATTCAGCATTTCGGGAACCTTTTTCACCTGATTCAAAAATAATGGCGGTATCCTGATCCGCATTCAATGTAGGCTCCCATCTGCCAACACTCCCTACAGCCAACAAAGCATAGGGACATGGCGGTGGTCCTATTGATGTAATCGCCTTTTTCACTGCATCATCAAAAATACCATTTATGGCTCTTGAAGTCATTGCTGTAACTCTATCAACATCTATTCCCATTTTTACAAATTCTCTCAGCATCACCTTTGATCGTAAAAATTGTTGCCCCTCACTTCCCTCTCCAGATATCATTCTTAATAGATCTGTCTCCTGTGAAAATCTCCTATCAGGGGATAAAAGTTCGGACAATACATCTTGTGGGGCCCGATTCATAAGATGTAGTTGCGTCCCCTCTATTAAAAAGACCATTATCTGACCTTTCAAAGCTTTGGTCTCAATGCCAACAGACCAAGCTCTAAAATAATCTGCCATGATATGAGAAGACTGCAATAACATATTTTCAACTTTATTATCTATTTGAAGCTGAGTAAAGAATCGGCTTGCATCTCCTTCTTTTAATAAGTTTCGAAAGGATAATCCCAAAAGAGTTTTCAGGTCCATTTGAAACATACTTATAACCCGCTGGTCAGCTGATATAATCTTTCCACTCAAAGCATTCTCAAGTATTAATATTCCAAAACCACTTTTCCTTAGGGATTCTTGTATGATAAGGCTATTATCCGTGTTCTCTTTTAATTGGCAAAGGTATCCTGTATACAATATCGCACGATTATTATGGACAATGGTATCCTCGGCAGATAACAATACCTGCTCTGGTCCATTTTTTCCATGAAGAGCTATTTCTACAGAATGTACATCTTCCCGTTTGTCTAAGTCATTTAGTTTGTCGAACTCTAAAGCATCTACAAATAAATCCTTGAAATATTTGTAAAGTATTTCATCTTCATTCTTCCCAAGGCATTCACAAGCTTTTTTATTAGCGGCTACAATGACACCATCAATTGTAAGAAAAATCATCTCAACGGAAGCATGGGCTAAAGCCTGGTACCGCTCACGGGAATAAATTAGCTCTTTTTCAGCAAGACACCTTCCTGTTTCACTTTTCCAACCTCTTTGAATGGCGAATAGCAAAAGTCCCATAACAATGACCCCAACGCCTACCGATATTAACATCAACCGAAGGGTAACTGCTTCTATTTCTGCATGTACATCATCCAAATAAATACCGCTTCCAACCACCCATCCCCAAGGTTCAAAGAATCTAATGTAAGAAAGTTTGGGCAATGGATTTTCTATATTGTGCTGTCGCGGCCACATATAATGTATATATCCCTCACCATTGCTTTTAGCTATCTGGACAGCCTCAACAAAAATCAACTTGCCTTCTGAATCTGAATATTGGTTGAGAGATGTTCCTTCAAGCTCAGAAAAATAAGGATGCATAACCATATTAGGCTGAAGATCTGTAATCCACAGATAGTCCTTATTTCCGTCGCCATATCGTAAAGCTCTCATTTCAGTTAATGCTGCCTGCCTTGATTCTTCTGGGCTCACAATTCCTTCATTTTCCATTTGAGCATGCTTTTCCAGAATAGATGTGGCAGATGTTACGATGGCCTGAATAATATCCTGTTTTTGCTGCATCAGAGCTTCTTCTGTTGCAGGAATAATAACCATTCCGATTGCTATTGCAAACAAAGCGATGGCTAAAACAGGTGGCAATATAAAGCTAAAGATCATTTTTATTCTTTGCTTTTTATCCATTTCCTCAACCCTCAAATCTATTGGTATTATTTTACATGCATTCTTCTTCATGATATTATATGGATTACAGTTCAGTCAAGAATAATTCTTTAGGTTATAATTTCATTAAAGTCTTTTTTTCTTTGAATGTAAAGGTAAATAAATAAGGAGAAAAGATTTTCTATATCTCTTCTCCTTACATCTTTTATAAAACACATATTTTTTTAAACAGGCAATCTATTTAAATATACCAAATGGTTGTCCCACAGGAAGAAATTCTTTTCCAAAATGACCATTTAATACAGCAGCTCCCGATCCGTAAAAAGAGACCATAGCTATGAGTAATTCTGAATATGCTGCAAACTGGTGAGAAAATTCTTTTAGTATTCCAAAGGTGCTAAGGGCAAGCCCTACAAATAAACAGTCAATCAATACAAATATGATAAAAAGAACCTTGTTGGTTTCCATTGACCCAATGGTCATGAAAATCGAAAATATGAGATACCCGATAAAAGCAAAACCTAACTGGCCAATATCTGCTGTTTGCATCATGGTTTCTCCAAACACACCGTTTTGTATGAGCCAGGTTGTAGCAATTCCAAACCAGAAAAAGGAATACCCGCCAAAAGCGGTAGCGCCAAAAACATTATTGAGTTTTGCATCAGAAAAACATGCGTATAGCTGTGCCGCCGCACCTAAAAAAATTGCCCAAGGAATAATAAGTGCCGTTCCTTCAGTCCATCCAAGTTTTTGGGATGACGCAACCAACGTTACCATCGCAAGACCAAAGAGACCTATTGCAGAAGGATTTGCTGTTACAACTGAAACTTTTGCATTAACATCTGAAACGATTGACTTATGGGATAAATGCTCCTCCTTTTGATTAAAATGATTTCTTGCATTCGCATTTGAAATGTCTGACATGAGATCAGTGCCCCTTTCATTTATGATAAAAAATAATATTGTATACTAAAAGCACACATCATCTAATATATAACAGAATACGACTAAATTCAACAGCTATTTTATTAGAACAAAAAAAAACAGAACTGACCTTTCCAGATCAGTTTCAAAAATTCATTCCCCACTTTGTCAAAGACTTCTCCATTATAAAAATTAACCTCTCACCTTACCAGTATATATTACAGTATCGGATACCCTGATTCTTTTAATACACGCATGATTTTTTGGCCATGTTTAATGTTATTTGTTTCTAATCTTATATGAATAATGGTCGTATCCAATGATAAATCTTTATCATATCGATCATGATAGACATTAAGTATATTGCCACCTTCTGAAGCGATTATTTCGGTAATTTTATTAAGCATCCCCGGCTTATCTGGCACCACCGTTCGAATATTAATATTTCTTCCTGCTTTTATAAGTCCCTTCTCAATAATTTTATTAATAAAATTCATATCAATATTTCCACCAGTCAATAAGCATATGGCTTTCTTTCCTGTGACATTTATTTTATTATTCAAAAGCGCCGCGAGTCCCACTGCCCCAGAACCTTCTACCAATTGTTTTTCTCTTTCTAAAAGTAACAATATTGCACTTGCAATTTCTTCATCATTGGCCGTTACAACATCATCAACATATCGATTGAGTATGGGGAAATTCTTTTCTCCAGGCGTTTTAATAGCAATCCCATCTGCAATGGTATATGCATTTTCTAACGCAATACATTTCCCTTCTTCTTTCGAACATTTATAGCTTGCGGCATTTTCTGCTTCAACACCAATGATCAAAACATCAGGTTTTAAAGACTTCACAGCAACAGAAATTCCAGAAAGAAGTCCACCACCTCCTATTGGTGCTATAATAACACCCACGTCCGGAAGGCTGTGAATCATTTCAAGCCCAATAACACCTTGCCCTGCCATAATTTCATAATCATTAAAAGCATGTATCAACGTCATTTGTTTTTCCTTTTGGATTTCATGAGCTCTTCCATAAGCATCATCGTAGCAATTACCATGCAAGATAACTTCTGCACCGTAACCTTCCGTGGCACTAATTTTGGAAAGAGGTGCATTTTGTGGCATTACAATAGTCGCCTTGATTTTTGCTAAGGCTGCGGCTAAAGCAACACCTTGGGCATGGTTGCCAGCACTTGCAGCAACAACACCCTTTTTTTTATCTGTTTCATTTAAAGAAACAATTTTATTATAAGCGCCTCTGATTTTAAAAGAACCTGTTCGCTGTTGATTTTCATATTTGAAATAAACTTCTCCCCCACACATTTTAGAAAAAGTATTGGATTTCTCCATGGTTGTTTTATGAATAATGCCCTCAATATTTTCCTGAGCCTTATAAATATCCTTAATATCAAGCATCCCGTTTATCTCCTTATTTCTAAATTAAAGCAATTCAAATTCTAATATATATTATGCAATTATTTAAGGAAGATTATTCCTATAACCTATACCTTTTGAGTTTTAAGTCTAAATAACTCCTTCGGAGCAGTTTAAACTTATCCTTCCACTTCCACTAATTCACACTAAAAAAATAAATACATATAATGTATTTACCTGTTGTTTTTTCATTTTTCATGAGAGGTGTAGAAAATGTCCAGTAACAATAACAATACTGACCGTTTAGCTCTTTTTGCTTCTTTTTTAAGTTTGCTTAGTTCTATCATTTTTTTCAGTATAGCGCTACGACTTGTAACCGAAGGTGGTTCAGAAGACATTATAGTAGGTTGAAGTATGGGAAACTTACAGATCGAAAACGTTTTTTAAAAAGGGCCATTTTTTGACCCTTTATTACCATGCTACAATTCAATGTATTTGCTTCGAACGCCTTCTATTGCATTGAGTTCATCCTTAAAAGCATCCAAATTCTCTTCCTCTGGTGCAAGTTGAAGAATAATAAGTCCCTCTTCAGAACATACATCACCCGCCTCGTGGAGTCCAATTCTTGCTTTAATGTTACATCCATATTTGGTAAAAAGATCTTGCACCCTATCAATTTGCTTACTTCTGTGGTTAACGGCAACCGCTAGTATTTTATGTTTTCCCATGGTATTAGAACCTCCCTTGTATCTACTCTTTTAAGTATAAAGCATAAATAGACGCCTTTGGCGTAGGAAAAGTGTGAGTTTAAATAGGCTACTTCGTAGCCAGTTTAAGTTTAAGTTCAAACAGAAGATTTTGTGAAACAAAATCCTCCATAATTCTTAATTCTTAATTCTTATCTTACACTTCCACTTCTAGTTTTACTTAAACTTAAACTTAAACTTATCCTTACCCTTACACTTCCACTTCTACTTTTACTTAAACTTATCTTTCCACTTACACTTCAACTTATACTTTTACTTACACTTCAACTTATACTTACACTTACACTTACACTTACACTTACACTTATACTTCAACTTATACTTTTACTTGCACTTCCACTTATCCTTCCACTTCCGCAGAATTATTTCCTCTCTGGTATGATTTCCAACCAATAGCCATCTGGATCCGAAATAAAATAAATGCCCATAGCTTTATTTTCGAAACAGATACATCCCATTTCCTTATGAAGCTTATAAGCTCCATCAAAATCATCCGTTCTAAAAGCAATATGAATTTCATTATCTCCTAAATTATAAGGCCCTTCCTTATCTCTAAGCCAAGTAAGTTCTATTAAATGCTTGGAAATGCCATCCCCTAAAAAAACAATAATAAAACTACCGTCATCGGCATGGGTGCGTCTTTCTTCTTTAAGCCCCAAAGCTTTATTATAGAATTCTATAGATGCCTCAAGATTCTTTACATTAATGTTATTATGTACCACCTCAAATTTCATAAAATTCACCTCCATTCTATATTGTATCAAATTCCAATTGTAAATAAAAGTGTGAGTAGAAGTGTAAGTGTGAGTGTGAGTGTAAGTATGAGAGAAGAAAAGCTTTGAATAATGTGTTTTAAAAACTCAACACTTTAATCTTTATATTCATTCAACTTAAACTACTCCGAAGGAGTTTATTTATACTTAATATCTTGACACTTACACTGCCCCGAAGGAGCCTATTCATACTTGACACTTAAATAATTCTTTGACAGAAGCACCTCAACTGGTTAAAATAGAAAGGTATGTAATTAAAGAGTTTCAAGTGCAAAGTTTAAGAATTAAGCTTAAGTGTAAGTGTAAGTGTAAATTGTAGAGATGGGTCCCTGTGCCCATCCGCATCATTGAATAAAAAAAAGTTTAAGTATAAGTGTAAGTTAAATTGTAGGGATGGGTCCCTGTGCCCATCCGCATCATTGAATAGAGGAGAATAAGTAATGAGTGTATTAATTGTAGAAAATGTTTCTCATGGCTTTGGAGCACGTAAAATACTTGAAAACGCCTCATTTCGCCTATTAAAAGGTGAGCATGTGGGGCTTATCGGTGCAAATGGAGAAGGAAAATCTACATTTCTAAATATTATTACTGGACACCTTGCTCCAGATGAAGGAAAAGTAGAATGGTCCAAAAGGGTAACTGTTGGATATCTGGATCAACATACCATTTTAAAAAAAGGCAAAACCATCAGAGAAGTATTAAGAGAAGCTTTTCAAGGCATGTTTGATCTGGAATCAGAGATGCTATTGCTATATGAAAAAATGAGTGATGCCTCATCAGAAGAATTAGATAGCATGATGGAAGATGTAGGAGAAATCCAAAACTTTCTTGAGCATAGTGGCTTTTATACACTGGATGCCAAAATCGAAGAACTAGCAAATGGATTAGGTTTAGGAGAAATAGGACTTGACCGTGATGTTGCCGAGCTAAGTGGCGGCCAGCGAACAAAAATACTCTTGACAAAACTGCTCCTTCAAAATCCAACGATTTTACTTTTGGATGAGCCTACCAACTATCTTGATCCCGAACATATCCAATGGCTCAAAAGATATCTTCAAGAATATGAAAACAGCTTTATACTTATTTCACATGATATCCCATTCTTAAATGAAGTAATCAATGTTATTTATCATGTTGAAAATGGCATATTGACCCGGTATTCTGGAGACTACTCGCAATTTCGACAGATGTACTCAGTAAAGAAAGAACAAGAATCAAAGGCTTATGAAAAACAGCAGCAAGAAATAGATAAAATGGAAGATTTTATTTCCAGAAATAAAGCACGCGTTGCAACGCGTGGCATGGCCAACAGCCGGCAAAAGAGACTGGATAAGATAGAAGTCATGGAAAGGCCAAGAGAAAAACCCAAACCGATTTTTGAATTTCGCGCAGGAAGAACCCCAAGTCGATTTATCGTCGAGGCGAAAGATTTGGTATTGGGTTATGATGAGCCTCTAACCAAACCTGTAGATGTGATTATAGAAAGAGGTCAAAAAATAGCCATACGTGGTGTCAATGGGTTAGGAAAATCCACCCTTCTAAAGACTTTACTGGGTCACATTCCCCCTATATCGGGCACTGTAACCTTAGGGGATTATCTCGCTCCTGGCTATTTTGAACAAGAGTCCAATCGCAATAACAACAACACAGCCCTTGAAGAAATATGGAAAGCCTACCCTTCTATGGAGAACAGGGAAGTTCGTTCTGCATTGGCACGTTGTGGTTTAACCAATGAACATATTACAAGTCAAATGATGGTTCTAAGTGGTGGTGAAAATGCCAAAGTCCGATTGTGTCACTTAATGTTGAAAGACATCAATTGGCTGGTATTAGACGAGCCTACCAACCACTTAGACCTTGAAGCCAAAGATGAACTGAAAAGAGCTTTAATTGCTTTTAAAGGGACTATTTTGTTAGTCTCCCATGAGCCCTATTTCTACGAAGACTGGGTAACCGACATTTGGAATGTAGAGGATTGGACGACAAAAATTGTATAAAAATTATTGGTTCTCGGTTTCATCCACCAACTCTTTTTCGCCTCTTGCTACAAGCTCTCTGAGGGTCATATTGCCAAAATCTGCTTCGATAAAGGTTGGTTTATTCTTATAATCACTAAGTCTTTCATTGTTTCTTTTTACACTGCTATCTTCCTTCATGCTAACGCATCTCCTTCTTTCTAATCAATTCTTTTTCGCCCATCTCAACTAGCTTGTGCGTCATTCTTCCACCAATTTTTCCACCATTAACTATCTTTGACGTGATTTCCTGGGATACTTCTAATTTCATTTTTTCCAGAGCTTTCATTGCATTGGGATCTATTTTATCCAAATCTATCGCCTCCCTATTTGACTAGACCTATCACGGGCAGGCACAAGCCCCGCCCCAACAAGATTAAGTGTTAAGTTTAAGTGGGCTCCTTCGGAGTAGAGCGAGTTTAAAGACTTTTTATGGTTTGCCCTCTGCTTCTACTTACACTTACACTTACACTTCTACTTTTTCTTACTTACCCTTCACCTTCACCTTATACTTACACTTATACTTAAGCTTAAGCTTCAGCTTTTCCCTTTTCCCTGTCACCTATCCCCATTAGTTGAATTCTCAAGAAGTGCTCTTTCCCCCATAGTTATAAGCCTTCTTGTCATCTCGCCACCTACAGGTCCTCCATAAAACCCATATTCTCTGGATGTCATTTCCCCTTTTTGGGTCGGTATTGGCACACGATCCATCCCTAATTCCTCTGCTATTTCCATTTTCATCTGGTTCAAAGCTTCTTTAGCATTTCCATCAAGTAATTGTTTTGACATAATCTCTACCACCTTTTTAAATTTAATATATACTACTATTTTTATTAGTTTTCTCTAAGTCATTCAAGGCAAATAAAGGCATGCCTTCCATTGCCAAATAAAGTGAGCCCCATCAGTGGGAGTTTCAAACTCTCCACTGATGGCAAGACGAACAAATTTCGAATTTAGCAGCTCTTGATCTCGCCACCTATAGAGTGGGAGTCTTAGAGCTGTTTAATGAGATAATTTTACTCACAATACTCCACTTATGAATTTAAACACAAAACCATTTGACAACTGAAATAATTTAAAGTAAGATGGTTAAAATTTGAATAAGAATAAATATCATAAAGGAGGTTCTAAATGGCCCAAATATATACGGACATATCCAGAACGTTTAACGAGTATCTTTTAATGCCCAACCTTACTACTAAAAGTTGTATTTCTGACTCTATTGATTTAAGCACCCCTATCACAAAATATAAAAAAGGAGAACCATGCAGTCTCAAAATAAATATTCCAATCGTATCTGCTATCATGCAATCTGTTTCCAATGATTCTCTTGCTATTGCTTTATCAAGATGTGGTGGCTTATCCTTTATATTCGGATCACAATCTATTGAAAAACAAGCTGAGATGGTTAGAAAAGTAAAGAAGTACAAGCAAGGTTTTGTAATAAGCGACTCCAACCTAACTGTTCATCATACCTTGAAAGATGTTTTAGAATTAAGAGAGGCAACTGGACATTCTACAATCCCTGTAACTGAAGATGGCTTGCCTTCCGGAAAACTTATGGGCATCATTACCAGCCGAGATTACAGATTAAGTAGAGATTCTTTAGAAAAAAAAGTTTCAGATTTTATGACGCCATTTTCTAAATTAATAGCAGGTCAATACGGCATTAGCTTAAGTGAGGCAAATGACATCATATGGGATAACAAGTTAAATTGCTTACCTATTGTTGATAATCAGCAGAACCTACACGCCTTGGTCTTCAGAAAAGATTATGACTATCATAAGCAAAATCCGAATCAATTAATGGATAGCGAAAAACGTCTTATGGTGGGAACTGGTATCAACACTCATGATTATAAAGAAAGAGTCCCTGCATTAATTGAAGCCGGAACGGACATATTTTGTGTTGACTCATCAGATGGATACACAGAATGGCAAAAGGAAACAATTCAGTATGTTAAAAAAGCTTATGGCGATACCGTTAAAATTGGCGGTGGCAATGTTGTCGATAAAGAAGGGTTTTTATACCTTGTGGAGGCAGGCGCCGATTTTGTAAAGATTGGTATCGGTGGTGGTTCGATATGCATTACCCGAGAACAAAAAGGTATTGGCAGAGGACAGGCAACCACTGTACTTGAGGTGGCTAAGGCAAGAGATGAATATCTGAAAGAGACAGGCATATATATTCCTATATGCTCAGACGGAGGCATCGTTCACGATTATCATATTGTACTGGCACTTGCTATGGGTGCTGACTTTGTAATGATGGGACGATATTTTGCCCGATTTGATGAAAGTCCTACAAAAAAAGTTAAACATGGCAACACCTATGTAAAAGAATATTGGGGCGAAGGCTCTAATCGTGCAAGAAATTGGCAAAGATATGATATTAGCGAAGAAAAAGGCCTTAAGTTTGAAGAGGGTGTAGACAGTTATGTCCCTTATGCCGGTAAACTAAAGGATAATTTAGAAGTTACACTCAGCAAAATAAAATCAACTTTAGCAAGTTGTGGATCCAATTCAATTAGACACTTGCAAGACACAGCAAGAATAACTCTTGTTTCATCAACAAGTATCATAGAAGGTGGGTCACATGATGTCATTTTAAAAGAAAATGATTATTGACAGAATAACTTTAAATATAAAGCTCCTATGGAATCATTCCATAGGAGCTTTTTTCATTTGGATAACATGATATCTAATAATTTTTTAATTCTACCTCAAAATATGCTTTAGGGTGCGTACATACGGGACACATTTGAGGTGCTTTACTGCATGTTATTATATGCCCACAATTTCTGCATTTAAAAGTAACTTCTTCCTCTTTTTCAAATACCTTATTGTTTTTTACGTTATCTAATAAGGTTTTATATCTTTCTTCATGGAGTTTCTCAATCTTAGCTACCCCTTCAAACAACCTTGCGATATCTACAAATCCTTCTTCTCTTGCATCTGAAGCAAAATGATTGTACATATCTGTCCATTCATAGTGTTCTCCAGCGGCAGCTGCTGCTAAATTGTCTTCTGTTGTAGAAATACCATCTAATAGTTTAAACCATATTTTAGCATGCTCTTTTTCATTTTCAGCAGTTTCTAGAAAAAAGGCAGCAATTTGCTCGTATCCTTCTTTCTTAGCTTTCGAAGCAAAATAGGTATATTTATTTCTTGCCTGAGATTCACCTGCGAAAGCATCTTGTAAATTTTTTTCGGTTTTAGTCCCCTTTAAATTCATTCCATTTTTCCTCCTTTACCATTTGCCTTTTCCAATATGTCCGGCTATTTCAGCTTTTGCTCTTTGCTTAATAATATAGACTTCATCTTTTGCTTTAGTAAAATTGTCCACACAGGGAGGATCTAACTTTATATCAATACCCTCTTTGCATAAACTAAATATTTGATCACAAAGATGAATCATTTCCATATGTATGTCATTGGTTCTTTCTGCTGCGTACACTTTGTCTTGTTCCTCTTTCGATAACTGTACGAATTTCTCTTTTGGCGCACCACATTTAGGACATTTATCTGGGGCATCATTTCCTTCTACTGTCATACCACACACTGTACATTTCCAAAGCATTATAATCTCTCCTTCTCGTTTTCAATATTTTTTTATCCAGCAAATCCTACTGGAATTTTACCATTAACAGCACTAACAATTTCATTGGCTTTTTCTTCATCAAAAGCACTGCAAAGCTCTATGAAGGCAATTCCTGAATCCGCCATTTTTTTTGCTTGGTCACAGGCCTCTTTCATATTGCTTACACCCACAACAGTCGTGTCCAACTCATCTGATTCCATCTTCAAGTTGTGGATTTCAGGTGCAAATCCATCGACTTTTATGATGATGCCGTAAGTCTTAATGCTGGTTAAAGCATTAAATTTTGCCATTTCAACATCATTATATCGGACAAATTTTATTCCGACATCCTTATTCACCAAAGACTTAATCTCATTGGCCTTTGCCTCATCATAATCCCCACACAAATCAATAAGTTGAGCACCATCCTTAACAGCTTTTTCAACAGTTTTGCAAGCCATATCCATAGAATTTACTCCAAATACATTGACTTTAAAAGAATCTGATTCAAATGAACCATGATAATTTTCAGGCGTCAGAGTCTCTGAGTTTAATATAAATACATATTTAAAAACACCCATATTAAAACAACCCTCCATCTTTATCTATCTTCTATTGTAAGGCAAGATTGTATATTTTTCCATGTTTTTTATTAATAAACTCATATCTAACTATTTACCCTAATAAGGAAATATCTAAACATGAAAATTAAAAAACTATCCAATAAGCCGTTTAATCCCGCTTTCCGTCATTTCAATCTTTCTCTCTTTTAATAATCGGCCTACTGCTCTTTTAAAGGCTCTCTTACTCATATTCAGTTCTTGACTGATCTTATCTGGATCGCTTTTATCATTTAACAAAAGAACACCATTATTTTCTTCGAGTCTTTCTAAGATTGTTTCTGTATCTTTATTCATCTGAATATATGCTTTATCTTTTAAAGACAATTCAAGTTTTCCATCTTCTCTCACATAAACAACCCTTGCTTCTACATGATCTCCGCATTTGCATTGACCATAAAATTCTTTAACCGGAATTAATCCATGATATTGATTGTCGATTGCAACAAAAGCGCCTAAGTCTTCTTTAATCAGATAAAGGGTTCCCTTTACATGATCATTAACTTCATAAGGAGACTCACTGGAGAGCATTTTATAGACATCCATGGAGGCACAAAGACGCTCACTTTTATCTATGTACAAGCCCACTAAATAGGCCTTTTCTTCTACAACTTCACAGGTTTGTTCTCTGAAGGGTAGCAGTAAATCTTTCTCCAATCCCCAATCTAAAAATGTGCCAATATCGGTAACTTGAGCAACCTTGAGCTCCGCTGTTTTTCCCAATGTTATTAATGGCGTTTTAGTGGTTGCTATGATTCTGTCATTGGAATCGTTATAAATAAATACTTCTATCTCATCACCCAGTTCCACTCCCGTTGGGATTTGTGCAATAGGGAGCAAGACACTCTCATTAGGTAAATCCTCTGAGATGAGATAGGCACCCTGTGGTGACATTCTATCCATTACCAAACTTTGTATTTCCCCAAGTTTAATCATTAATCAAAAATCCTTCCTTTACTAATATTTAAAATAAAAAGGAGAGTTTAACTCTCCCCTTAATTTACCATCTGTCGTTATTTGAAAAATTTCTACTGCTGTTTCTTTGTTGTTTTCTAGCTTTCCTACATTCGGGACATCTTTGTGGTTCGTTCTCAAATCCTTTTTCTTTGTAAAAAGCTTGCTCGCCTTCTGTAAAAGTGAATTCACTGTTACAGTCCTTGCACAAAATTGTTTTGTCTTCCATTTTCTACCTCCTAAATTTACTTGGACCTTGACATTCTTAATACTTCTCTCCAATATAAATTTAGGAGGCGGCACAAGAATCAATCCACGGTTTATATTAACTAACGATTTTAATATACCATATCATTTTTCATTTAACAAGTAGTTTAAATTAAGATTTTTTAATTTCTCATATGAGCCTTATCACTGGCTTTTGGGTATGTTTAATCCTTTTGCATAACATTCTTTAACACTTAAACAAAATTATGATAAAATAAAAGAAAAGTGGAGGAAAGGGATCATGAAAAAAATTGCATCCAATCTTACAGAGCTCATTGGGAATACACCTATGTTATATCTTAACAATTACTGCACAAGGTTGTCTTTAAAATCACAAATAATTGGCAAATTAGAATACTTGAATCCTTCTGGAAGTGTAAAATGCAGAGTCGGCGCTGCAATGGTTCAAGCTGCAGAGGATAAAGGATTAATCAATAAAGATACCATCATTATTGAACCTACAAGTGGAAATACAGGCATTGCATTGGCTTTTGTAGCAGCCGCTAAGGGCTATAAATTAATATTAACCATGCCAGAAACAATGAGTATTGAGAGAAGAAAGCTATTATCCGCATATGGAGCAGAAGTCATTCTGACCCCAGGATCTGAAGGAATGAAAGGTGCTATAGAAAAAGCAGAATCCTTAGCTTCTGAAACACCTAATTCCTTTGTCCCTCAACAATTTAAAAACCTTGCAAACCCAGAAATCCACAGAAAAACGACAGCAGAAGAAATATGGAAAGACACCCAAGGTCTTATAGATATTTTTGTAGCAGGTGTAGGAACAGGTGGTACTATAACGGGTACTGGAGAAGCATTGAAAGCTAAAAATTCTAATGTTAAAATAGTTGCGGTAGAACCCTTTGATTCTGGTGTATTGTCTGGAGAAACTCCCGGCCCACATGAAATCCAAGGTATTGGAGCTGGTTTTATTCCTGATGTTCTTAACTTGAAAATCATAGATGAAATTTACAAGGTAAATATTGAAGAAGCTTATAGAGCTTGTCGAATCACCGCAAAATCAGAAGGTCTTCTCATAGGGATTTCTTCAGGTGCCGCACTTCATGCTGCAACTGAAATTGCAAAACGACCTGAAAATGAAGGTAAAACCATCGTCGTTATACTTCCTGACAGCGGTGAAAGATATCTGTCTACAGATTTGTTCGAAGAATAAAATTAAGCCTTCAATATTAATCCTGAAGGCTTAATTACGTTCCCATCATTTATTTTTCCTTGGTTTTAATAACGGCCTCTCCTAAATAAGCTTTCTGAACATCTGCATTATTCAAGAGTTCACTTCCTTTTCCTTCCAATACGATGGTTCCCGTTTCCAATACATAGGCATAGTCTGCTATCTCTAACGCAGCTTTGGCATTTTGCTCAACCAGAAGAACAGTGACCCCATTACTATTTATTTCTTTAATAATTTCAAAAATGTTTTTTACAATAAGAGGCGCCAATCCTAAAGAGGGCTCATCCATCATAATCAGTTTGGGTTTGCTCATTAAAGAGCGTCCAACAGCTAGCATCTGCTGTTCCCCACCTGATAGCGTCCCTGCAATTTGCCACTCTCTTTCCTTCAGTATGGGAAACAACTCCGTGACTTTATTGAAGTCACGATCTATTTCATTTTTATCTGTTCTCGTGTAAGCACCTAATAAAAGGTTCTCCTTAACAGAGAGGTTTGGAAATATTCTTCTTCCTTCAGGCGTCAATACCAAGCCCCTTTTAACAATGTCCCTTGTTTTCAAGCTACTTATGTCTTGTTGATTATAAATAATTGAGCCCTCATTTTTTTTGACAAGACCCATGATACATCTTAATGTGGTGCTTTTTCCTGCCCCATTGGCCCCAATCAGAGAAACTGTCTTTCCCTTTTCCACATTGAGATTAATCCCTTTAAGGGCATGTATTCCCCCGTAAAACACATGTAAGTTTTCTATTTTTAACATGTTAATCCACTCCTAAATAAGCTTCTATTACCTTTTGATTGTTTTGTATCTCAAAAGGATTTCCTTCTGCAATGGTAATCCCATAATCTAAAACATATATTTTTTCACAGACACCCATTACCACCTGCATATGATGCTCAATCATTAGTATTGTCAGATTAAAATCATCTCTTATCCTTGCAATAAAGCCCATCAGATCCTGAGATTCCTGTGGGTTCATTCCCGCTGCAGGTTCATCTAAGAGAAGTACTTTAGGATCTGTAGCCAAGGCTCTCGCAATCTCTAATCTTCGTTGCATGCCATAGGGCAATGAATAGGAGTCTTCATCTTTCACATGAATCAAACCTACCTTTTCTAAAAGCTCCAAAGATTTTATATGCATTTCTTTTTCTTTCGTGATATAGCGAGGCGTTTTAATAACAGAGGATACCCAATTGGATTTTAATCTCAGATGATTGGCTACAAATACATTGTCTAGTACCGTAAGTTCTTTAAACAAGCGGATATTTTGAAAGGTTCTGGCAATACCAAATTGGGTAATTTCATGAGGTTTTTTCCGCGTAATATCCATATCCTTATAGAAAACCTTTCCCTCAGTAGGCAAATACACCCCTGTAATCATATTAAAGGCCGTGGTCTTACCTGCTCCATTAGGGCCAATTAAACCAACAATCTGATTTTCTTCTAAATTTATCTTTAAGTTGGATACTGCTGTTAGCCCACCAAATTTCATTGTAATATTATCAGTTCTTAATATCGCCATGTATTTCACATCCCTTTCAGCAATCTTTGGTTCTGAAAACCATGCGCCTTGATACTCTTTTCAGCCATGCCCAGGAGAACTCTTTGGTCCCCATGAGGCCTCTTTGCCAAAACAAGATGACCGCCATCAACATAATTGAAAACACAACCATTCTTAAGCCTGGAATCCCTTGAATTTCTATGAATCCAAAGTCCATTCTTCCATCCAGTACTCGCAACACTTCCATCATTATGGTAACAATAACAGCTGCAATGACATTTCCCGTGATACTGCCAATACCACCAAAAACAACAATGAGGACAATGTTAAAAGTCAGTAAAAATCTGAACATAAGGGGATCAATGGTTCCCATAAGGTGTCCCAAAAGTGCACCGCCTATTCCAGCGAAAAAGCTTCCAATTATAAAAGCCATCATTTTATGCTTAAAAAGACCAATACCCATGGCTTCTGCTGCTATTTCATCTTCACGTATGGCTTTAAATGCTTTGCCATAGCTGCCATGAATCAAAAGTATCATGAAAATAATAGTTGCAATTGCAATTCCCCATGTCCACCAGACGTTAACTGTATTGGGAAGACCTTTTAACCCTAAAGCACCGTTTGTAATGCTTTGCAAATTGGTAAATACAATGCGAATAATTTCAGCAAACCCCAGAGTTGCAATAGCAAGATAATCATCCTTCAGACGCAAAACAGGAGCCCCTATAATGGCGCCCGCAAGAGCTGCCATTATTCCCGCCATGAGCACACCTGTAGGGAAAGACACCTGCACATTTGCAAGCCATGGCACCATGGGTTTTAAAAAGAAATTCATTTGTTTAACTTCTGGAGACATAGTAAGAAGTGCGCAGGTATAAGCACCTACAGCCATAAAGCCAGCATGTCCCAAAGAAAATAATCCTACGAATCCATTAATGAGATTCATGCTTAAAGCAAGGATAATATAAATGGCACATAAATTTAAAATTCTGATTTGATAGTTATCCAATGTTTTATTTAAAACACCTATAATAATCAGAGTAACGATAATGGCTATTATTGTATAGAGACTGTTCTTGTTTGTAAATAAATTTTTAAGCCACCATTTCCAACTGATGGTATCTAATGTCTTTTCTTTCATAGCTACACCTTCTCTACAGAACTTTTTCCCATTATTCCATCGGGTTTTAGGAGTAATATCGCAATGAGCAACACAAATGCAAAAGCATCTCGGTAGCCAGATAAATCATACGGCATATATACAGATACGGCAACGATCATAATTTCTCCAAAACCTAAAATGAAACCTCCGATAACAGCCCCCTTAATATTTCCTATTCCACCAACTACCGCAGCAATAAAACATTTCAAACCAGGCATAAGCCCCATAAGGGGTATCAATTGGGGATATTTAAGCCCCCACATGACGCCTCCAATAGCCGCTAACGCTGAACCAATTCCAAAAGTAAATGAAATAACCGTATTCACATTTATACCCATGAGTCTAGCTGCTTCATAATCCTTAGAGACTGCCCTCATGGCCATTCCCATTTTAGTTTGATTGATGATATACCCTAATATAAATAAGACAAGAATGGTTACAATAGGAATAATGACTGAAATACTAGATGAGCTGACGCCTGATATTTGAATTATTTTTGAAAATATAGGAACTGAAGGAAAAGCTTTTGGTATTCCACCAAAAAACACGACGGCAAGGTTTTGTATTAAGAAAGAAGCTGCTATAGCAGAAATCATAATAGAAATTCTCGGGGAATTTCTCAAAGGTCTGTACGCACCTCTCTCAAGTACTGTGCCAAATAAAATCGTTAATATAATTGCAATGGCAAATGAAATATACCAAGGTAGTAAAAAAGAAGTCATCGCATAAAATGCAAAGTAAGTGCTCAGCATAAAAACATCCCCATGGGCAAAGTTTATCAATCTTAGGATGCCATATACCATAGTATAGCCTATTGCCAGTAGTGCGTACAAACTCCCGAGAGAAGCTGCATTAACCAATTGCTGCATGAATATAGTCAAGCTCATCATTGATCCTCCATAACATATTATTTAATCCTTAGATTTCAAATTTAATCTTTAAATATCTTGAAATAAATTCTAAATTTCAAGTCTAAGAAAAAAACAAGAATAATGTAGCCTCCCTGAGAGGAAGACTACATTATAAAACTTTTCTCTTATCTAAAAAGGTTCCACAGTAGATTTATAAGTAAATTTACCGTCTTGGATTGTTTTGATGATAGCAGATTTTACCGCATCACCATTTTCATCCAATGTAACGATTCCAGCTGCGCCTTGGAAGTTTTCAGTTGCTGCTAATGCATCTCGAATAGCAGGTCCATCTGTAGAGCCTGCTCTTTCAATGGCATCTAAAGCAAGGATATACGCATCAAAAGCCAGTGCTGTTACAGCAGCCGGTTCTTTGTCTTCTCCATATTTGGCTCTATAAGCATCTAAGAAAACAGTTGTAGTATCTGTTAATGGCACTGCAGAGTCAAAGAATGTAGAAAATACTGCGCCCTCAACAGCTTCGCCACCGATTTCGATAACTGCAGGTGTTTCCCAAGTATCTCCACCAAGGAAAGCAATATCAATACTAAGTTCTTTTGCTTGCTTCATAAGCAATGCAGATTCAGTAAAGTTGCCTGGAGCAAATATAGCATCTGCGCCAGATTCTTTAATGGATGTCAGTTGAGCCGTAAAGTCTTGGTCTCCTGTATTATAATTACTTACACTCACAATAGCGTCTTCATCATCCGTCAATTTTTTAAATTCATTTTGGAAAATTTGAGAAAGTGCAACGGAATAATCATTTGAAATCTCTTGAATGATGGCTACTTTTTTAGCGCCGGCTTCATTATAAGCATAATTTGCCATTACAACGCCTTGGAAGGAATCAATGAAGCAAACTCTGAAGTAATATTCATTGCCCAATGTTACAAGAGGATTTGTACATGAAGTTCCGATCGCAGGAATCTGAGCTTCTTCAAAGATTGGACCTGCAGCCATAGAGAATGAACTTCCCCAACTACCAAGAACCACAGCAACTTTTTCCTTGTCAACAAGGTTTCTTCCAGCATTTGCTGCTTCAACTTTGTCCGATTTGTTGTCTACATAAACAACTTCAATCTCTTTGTCAAGTACCGTTGGAAATAGCTCATGGGCCAACTCAATACCTTCTTTTTCCAATGCACCACCCGCAGCATTCGCTCCGGTAAAAGGCTCAAATACGCCAATCTTAATGACCTCATCTTCGCCTTCAGTACCACTATCTGCTGGCTCACTTGAGCAGCCAAACATTAAAGCTACAGACATTAAAAGAAAAACTAAAAATATGTTTCTTTTCATTTTTATCCCCCTCACTTTTTTTATAAAGCAATATTATTATATCAGATAAATAGGTTTTGATATATAAAAAAATTGAATTTTAAGAAATGATGTTAGTAACATTATTCATATTTTCATAAATAAAATGAATTTAAAGGCAATTCATCCCTAAATAAACGATTTATACAAAGCCGTGTAAGATTTCATATTTTTTGAAATTTTATATAACAGCTCAATTAATTTGTTAATTTCATCAAAATTATTATAGAGGCCAAAGCTGATTCTTACCATTCCCGGAATTAAAACATTGTGATGGGTACGATAATGATCTAAATCATTCTCCGATAAATTCAACATCTTTTCAACATAAAGATGAGAACAAAACAGCCCATCTCTTACTGCAATCCCGCCCTCTCTGGAAATAATTTCCGCCAGTAAGGAATGGGGTATCCCTTTCATGGTAAAGGAAATGAGGGCAACTCTCTCATCCTCCTTTTTATCATAACAATACAAATCAATTCCAGGTATATTCTTTAGTTCACTTATGGCATAGTGAATCAGACTATTCTCATACTCATGAATGGCATCTAAACCAACCAATTTCAATGTTTTTACAGAATCTATCAAGGCATTCACGCCCATTATATTAGGTGTTCCAGCTTCATCCTTTGACGGTGAATCTGCCCATTCAATGAAATTACGAGAAACAAGCCTTACATCTCCCCCTCCTTTATAAGTGGGCTCCCCTTTTTCAAAAGTTTCTTTTGGTCCCACCAAAACACCTACACCAAAAGGTGCATACATCTTATGCGAAGAAAAGGCTAAATAATCAATATGTTCCAATGAACCATGAGGTTTCATATCGAAAGAGACATGGGGAACTAATTGGGCGCCATCAACAAGAATCTTTGCACCATATTTATGGGCTATTTGGGCAATTTTATAAATAGGATTGATATATCCAGTCACGTTTGAAGCGCCTGTCACCGTCACCAAAGCTACTTTTCCCTTGTGCTTAATCAGTTTATCTTCCAAGTCATTCAAAGACAATTTTCCAACTCCATCGATGCTCACATATTCCACAGTAAATTTATCTCTCCAAGGCAAATCATTCGCAAGGTGCTCCATATCTGTTGATAAAATAACACTCTCACCATTTTCCTGAGCAAATCGATATGCAATTATATTAATAGACTCTGTTGTATTTTTTGTAAAGATCACTGTATCTTTAGCTTTATCTGCTTTTATGAAATCATAAATGATTTGGCGACCTTCTTCATATGTATTAGAAGATAACCTTGATTTAAAACCTTTTCCCCGATGAATGGATGAATACCATGGAGCAAAATTCACAATACCATTCATCACAGAAATAAGTGGAGGCGTTGTTGCCGCATTATCAAAATTTATGGCTGTAACGTAATGCCCACTTGCTAATGGGATCTTAGTCTCCACTCCTAATACCGAACTTCTTAAATACTTACTAAAATCAGTTTGTTTCATATGAACCCTATCAACTCCAATCTTTCATTTAAATTATATGCTTTTTCAATAATCTTTATTTATGAATAGAAGAAAAGAGAAAATTAAGCAAATAAAATAATGCAGATCTTTATAAGCCAAAATCTGCATTTATTAAATGTTAGACACACCGTATGATTATTAATGTCCCTTTTTCTTCTCTTTCTTCTTTTTCAATCTTATTTGATATTTTTCTTTTTCCATTTTTTTCTTTTTCTTCTTTTGACCTAACCTTACGTTCTACTTTCCGAGATTCATGCTCAAGTTTAAGAGCTTGCTGTGCTTTAGTACCAACACCTGTGTTTTTTAGCTGTCTTTTTATTTGCCGCTGCATACGTTTCGGGTTAACCCGTCGGTCCATTTTACTCTTATCTTTAACAGGTCTGCTAAATTTTAAATCATAAAAATGCTGTGATATAAAATCATAGATAATACCTATAGAAAGAATAGTGATCTTCATGTTACTGCTACTTGAGAAAAAAACTCACTTAAACCATTTATTAAGTTAAACTTTTGCGTAATGTTTTTCATGCGTTACAATTTCAATGTGTAAGAGATGTTTAATGTATTTATTAGCAGGTTTGTATTAGTTTTTGCAGTAAATTTCGATTAAGGGACTTAAATATTATTTACTGTAAAAACCGGTCCCTACATCACATTTTGCGTGGATTTAGCGTACCGCGTCTTTGCTGAAGCTTAACCTATCTTAAGGGTTCGTTTGCAAAACAAGAATAAATATATAAGGTAAAGGGACACACCTTTCGCTTAAGGGTCTATCTTTCTAAGGAATGTCCCTGGTCTATTAACATCCAACTTACTTTTCCGTGCAAAAGTTGATAGTTAATAGCTTTAAAGCAACGATAAATTCTCTTAATATTAAACCGGAGGTAGATTTTATTCTACCTCCGGAAAATATATTGCTTATTTTGTTTTACAAGAGCTCTACCCCAACATTTGACACAGAGCCAAAAAATAAAATGGCTTTGCTGTAAAGCAAAACCATCCTTCAATCTTAAATCCTAAATCTTATTACCTATCTTTTATCTATTGGTACATATTCTCGCCTTGGAGCAATACTTTTATAGGCTGGTCGAATAATCTTCCCTTTATTGACAATCTCTTCTATACGATGGGCACTCCATCCTACAATTCGAGCAATTCCAAATATAGGTGTAAATAATTCCATGGGAATATCCAACATATTATAAACAAATCCAGAATAAAAGTCTACATTAATACTAACGCCTTTATACATTGTTCTGGATTGAGAAATGACCTCAGGTGCTAATTTTTCAACCTTCGCATATAAATTAAACTCTTCACTCTTCCCTTTTGCTTCAGATAGCTTTTCAACATAATCTTTAAATATGACTGCTCTTGGGTCTGATATGGAATAAACCGCATGTCCAACGCCATAGATTAATCCAGACTGATCAAAGGCCTCCTTGTTAAGTATTTTATCAAGATAACGGCTAATTTCTTCATCATCTTTCCAATCCTTGACCTGAGTTTTTATCTCTTCAAACATCTGAACAACTTTAATGTTTGCACCTCCATGACGAGGCCCTTTGAGGCATCCTAATGCTGCTGCCATAACAGAATAGGTATCTGTTCCTGAAGATGTGGCCACATGAGTGACAAAGGATGAATTGTTTCCACCTCCATGCTCAGCATGGAGTACCAATGCTAAATCCAATAAAGTTGCTTCTATCTTCGAAAAGGAACTATCAGGTCTTAGCATATGTAAAAAATTTTCAGCAGTGCCTAAATCAGGTCTTGGACTGTGAATGATTAAACTTTGATTTTCATAATAGTGTTTAAATGTCTGATACCCATATACAGCAAGCATTGAAAAATATGCAATCATCTGAATACATTGTCTTAAAACATTTCTAATAGATGTATCATCTGCATGTTCATCATGAGAGTACAATGTCAATACACTTCTGGAAATGACATTCATCAAATCTTTGCTGGGAACATTCATAATCATATCTCTTACAAATTCCTCAGGAAGGGTTCTATACATGCTAAGCAAGTCATTAAATGCATTAAGTTCCTCACCATTGGGTAATCTTCCGAATAGTAACAAATAGCATGTTTCCTCAAATCCAAATCTGTCTTCGCTAACAAAGCCATCTACAATATCAACAATATCAATGCCTCGATACATAAGTCGCCCGGGTGCAGGTATTATTTCATTTTCATCAATGATATAAGAATGAACTTCCCCAATCTCTGTTAATCCTGCTAATACGCCTCTTCCACTAATATCTCGCAGACCTCTTTTTACCTCATATTTATTATAAAACTCTGGGTTAATAAAACTACATTTTTCAGTTAAAGTGCTTAGGGTATCTAATGTTTGATCTTCAAATCGTCTTAAATATTTCTCATCTTTCTTCATGTTTACCTCCTTCACCATTCCTTAGTACAGCGTTCTCTAAATACCTACGCATTCCTATGGTCTCTTTTACGATTATACTGCGTCAAAGAAACTTGACGTAGAGCCTACTACGCCTGCGTTTCTTTTTCTTGCCTAATCAAAAAACAACCTCATAGTAGTACCCAGTTATTTAGAGAACGATGTACTAGCACATAAAAAACAGAATATTAGGAATGACTACCATTGTCCATTTTAAAGTTAGTTGACAAATATTATATCACAAACCATCTGCCATATGTTAATTATTTTATAGCTATTTACATTGTTCTAAATAGCTATAATTAAATGTTTAAGAGGGTACAGTTTTAAACTGTACCCTCTTAACATTACGCTCTATTTAAGTTAAAAAAAGCATTATTTAATAATCGTGCTTTAAAAGTAATAATTGTTTAACATCGTCTAATACCTGTTTTTCATCTACGCAAATCATTAAGCACAAGGTCCCATTAAATGGTTTGGTTGATTTAATTGAAGGATTTCCCATAAAGTATAACCGCCAGGATTTATATAATCTTCTATTTCACTAAATGAAGGCAAATGCATGGGATTCATAATTAAATCATGGCTCATATTTAAAGTTCTCCTCTATTTAACAGGGAATACAATCTTAGTCAACAATTCATTTTCTGACACTTCAGCAGGATTGTTGTAATAATATTCATAACTTACGCCTGTGGGTTCATAACCATTTTCATTTATCCACTGTACCATTGCATTATAAGGCGCTTCCATATCTTTATAGGGTCCTTTATACATACAGGATACGCGCTTTCCCGCCGGTATTTCATTTAGTTGCACATGATTTTTCCCCGGGATTTTTTTTGAAACAGGAAATCCCATTTCCACATCAAGATTTTCCATGTCCAAATTGTAATAAATACAAAATGGTGCTTCAACAGGCACTTCCCCTATTTCATTAAGATACGCCATGACATCCCCATATGCTTTCCCAATGATCTGAGGGAGATTTTCAACATTTGTTCTTTCCCGAATAGATAAAACGTATTGAGATTTTTCCTCAGTTAACTCAAATTGATAGCTCATATAAATTCCTCCTTGAAGTTTTTTCTTATGATAGCATTTGTAACATGACACCTGTATGTCATGTTACTTGGAATATTTTTCATAAATGCCTTTAGAAATTTCTCCAAGGATTGATCTTACATGAGGCGGGCTTATGACTTCTACCGTTGTTCCAAAACTCAAAATAAATCCATAAAGCCATTCATTCTCTGGCATTAGGCTTTTAACCATGATCCTTCCTTGTTCATCCTTAACTCGATCTTCTCCAAACCATTCTTCTATAATGTTTTCCATTTCTTTTTCAAAAATCAGTTCCAATGCAATCATATTATGGGATGCCTGCCCCCATCGGTCTTCCCAAGGAAGCTGATCTAGAGACACTTCTCTTGGTTCATAGACACTATCAGAGATTATTAATTCTTTTATTCTTGATATTTTAAAAAGTCGGAAATCTTGTCTTAAACAACACCAAGCATAAACATACCACTTCTGTCCTTTCAAAACGAGGGAATAAGGTTCTACCTTTCGTTTTGTCCTATTTCCGTGTAAGTCTATATATGAAAATTCAATTTTCTTGGTGTTTTCTATGGCCTGGCGTATGAGTGCTAATTTTTCTTTTAAACAATCATTCCCTCCCCATGGAGATAAGTCGATGACCAGTTGATTCACCTTTGTATTAAGAATCTCAAGCTGTGATACAGGTAAAACATTTTTCAACTTCTCCATGAGCACTTCATGTTTGGTATTGGGTAGCGTTTTTGACATGCCTTTTAAAGTAGTAATAATAGCAGCAATATCCTCATTGGTGAGAACACTTTTATCTAAACGATATCCTTCTGCTATCCCTATTCCTCCATTTATTCCCTGATAGGTTACAATGGGAATTCCCGCTAAATTAATAGCATCCACATCCCGCAAAATCGTTCTTGTGGATACCTCAAACATCTCAGCCAATTCTTTTGCCTGCACACGTTCTTTTCGAAGTAATATGACCAGAATAGAGATCAACCTATCTAATTTCATAACAACCCTTCCGCTTCCCCTAAATTTTATTTTATTATAACACCAAAAACCTGACAACAGCATGTCAGGTTTTTCTTAAAGATAATAGATAATAGATAATAGATAACAGTTATGGTGAGTTTTGCTAAGCAAAACTTTCATTATTGAGATTTTGTATAAAACAAAATCTCTTCCTTAACTATTATCTATTATCTATTATCTATATCTTTATTACATTTCCATTTCCATTTCCATTTCCATCTCCAACATAACTGGACAGTGATCACTTCCCATAATATCACTATATATATCTGCCTCTGTGATATTTGATGCAAGTTGTTGTGAAACAATGAAATAATCTATTCTCCAACCTACATTCTTTTCGCGGGCTTTAAACATATATGACCACCAAGTATACGCATCTTCCCTATCTGGATGAATATATCGATATGTATCCACAAATCCCAAATCAAGAAGTTCAGACAACTTTTGGCGTTCTTGATCTGTGAATCCTGCATGATTATGGTTCGATTTAGGATTTTTAATGTCGATTTCCCTATGAGCCACATTAAGATCGCCACAAAAAATAACTGGCTTAGTTCTTTCAAGGGCGGTTATATATTCTCTAAATTGACTGTCCCACTCCATTCGATAATCCAGTCTTGCTAATTCTCTTTGGGCATTTGGCGTATAAACTGTTACCATAAAAAAAGTTTCAAATTCTAAGGTAATAACACGGCCTTCCTGATCATGTTCTTCTACTCCAATTCCGTATTGTATAGATAATGGCTCTTTTTTCGTAAAAATAGCGGTACCGGAATACCCTTTTTTAACCGCATAGTTATAATACTGAAAATAACCTTCTAAATCCAATTCAAGTTGTCCTTCTTGCAGCTTTATTTCCTGAACACAGAAAATATCCGCATCCACTTCATTAAAAAAATCAAGAAAACCTTTGTTCAAACAGGCCCTGATCCCGTTTACATTCCATGATACTAGTTTCATATGTACACCCCCGAAGTGTAAGTTGAAGTTTGAGTTTAAGTTTAAGTTTAAGCAAAATTATGTAGGGGCTGGTCTTGCACCTGCCCGTGAAAAGTAAGCATAAATATAAGTGTAAATTTAAGCAGTAAGGATGGGTCTCTGTGCCTGTCTGTAACTTATCTCATAGTATATCTTTTATGGTTTTCTCGGTCAATTTCATATTCTTTTAAATATACAAAAAAGACAAAGAAAAAAGATTTTGCATTGCAAAATCTCTCCATAATTCTTGAAGCCCTAGCAGTAATCTTTGATTACGTCGCAGGTCTTATACAGAAACTCTCCAATCTCTGATTGGTCAAGAGTTTTTCAGTTGATTAGTTAAAGTTGCCATTCGCTCCGTGGAAACTCTCCAATCTATGATTGGCTATGAGTTTTTCAGTTAATTTTTAATTCTTAATTCTTCATTGGGTAGTAGTCGTCGGTGGGGTAAATACTCTTTGTGCCAATTCAGTATCTATCATGTTCATTGCGTGTCCATCGTTTTCCACTCTTTTTATTTTTTTAATCAATCCATTAAATGTAGACTCTTCTTCCATTTGCTCATCTATAAACCATTTAAGAAAACTAATGGTGGCATGCTCCTTTTCTTCCATTGCTAAATCCATAAGATAATAAATCCTTTTGGTAACAAACTGTTCATGTTTGTAGGACTTTTCGAAAGCATCCAAAACAGAATCATAATTGTTATCTGGTTGATCAATAGCAGAGACAAGTGTTCTTCCATTCATCTCAATAATATAGTCAAAAAATTTCATAGCATGAAATTTCTCTTCTTCTGCCTGAACCTTAAAGAAATTTGCAAAACCATCCAAATCCTCATCGGCACAATAGGCCGCCATAGCTAAGTATAAATTCTCTGAGTACTTCTCATATTTGATTTGTTCATTTAATTCTTTTACAAGCTTATCGCTTAACATTATCATCACTCCTTGTTTAAAATATTTCTTTAACGATATATGTTATATATGCCCTTTTCCCATCTAATTAAACAAATTTTATAGACAAAAAAACAATATACTTTTCTTAATACTTTTCTGACTCATTGGCTTTTTTTTGCGAAAGTTGTATTGACATTATAGAAAATAGAGTTAAAATAGTGAGTAAGTAATTACTCACTCACTCATTGCCTAGTAGGAGGTATTATGTCTGAAAAAGCTAAAATAAAAATCATTGATTCTGCCATAAATATCATCAGTCAAAAAGGATACAGTGCAGCAACCACCAGTGAAATTGCTAAAACTGCCGGATATTCAGAAGCCACCATTTTTAAATATTTTCAAAGTAAAAAAGGTCTTTTTAATGCACTTGTTCATAATTTTATTGAAGATGTGCCTGAGTCCATTGGTCTTCATGGCATTCAATCTATCATTAGAAATAGCAAGGATTTGAAATTTGAAGAGATTGTCAATTTAATACTTGAAGATCGAATTCAATTCATCGAAAAAAATTATGGATTTTTAAAGATACTCATAGCTGAAATACAATTCCATGAAGATTTCAGAAATACAATCATAGAACAAATCTTAAAACCTATTACAAAAGATATTAATGCTTTGATTAAAGATCAAATAGAAAAAGGAAATGTTATAGAAGTAGATCCTTTTATTCTTTTTAGAACGATGTTTTCCGGTATCTTTATGTCTCTCTTGCAGCGCATACTTACTAACAAACCATTGGACATTGTCGTACTTCGACAAGAGATTGAAGTGGTTAAGAATATATTTTTGAATGGGGTACTTAAGAAATAAAGGGGACAGGGACTATTAAGATGAGAGATGAAAGATTTAAGATTTAAGGGAAGATGAAAAATAAGATGATAGTAAGCTAAACCTGAAAACTGTAAAATGAAAAGCAAAGAAAGGGGTATGGGCATGGTTCATAAAAAGAAAATCGCTATTATTGTTATATCCATTATTTTAATTACAAGCATTTGGTTTTTGATGGACAATTTTTTAAATTCTAATAATGAAATAACAGCAACAGGTACCATCGAAGCAACTTCAGTAAATATTACTTCTCGCCTGGCAGGCCCTGTTGTTGGAATTTATTTTTCTGAAAACGAAAACGTTTCGAAAGGCGATTTAATTGCTGAACAAGAGCGCAATGACCTTTACGCGCAGCGGGAAAGAGACGCCCTTACAGTGACAAAAGCAGAAATGGCCCTTACAGACTTACTCTCTGGTGCTCAAATCGAGGAAATCAATTCAGCACAATCCGCAGTTAATATTGCTTCTGAAAAAGTAAAAAATGTTGAAGCAGATTATCAAAGAGTTAAAGCATTATATGACCAAGGGGGTTTATCCAAAGCAGAATTCCAAGGATATCAAACCCAATATGAAGTTAGTAAAAATGAATTGCAATCCGCCGAAGCAAAGCTTAGCCTTATAAAAAGTGGTGCCCGTAGTGCTCAGATAGATATGGCTCAAACAGAAGTGGAAAGAAATAAAGCCCTTTTAGCGGCGTCTGATGCCGTTCTCTCTGATTTAAAACTATATAGCCCCATTTCTGGAACCGTTATTTCAAAGAACTATGAAGAGGGCGAATATATTCAACCTGGTGCTTCCGTCATTACCGTTGCAAATCTGGAGGATTTATGGATAAAGATATACATTCCAACAGATGATTTGCCTAAAATTAAGCTGGGGCAAAACGTATCCTTTACTGTCAGCGGTATCAACACGGTATTCCAAGGAACAGTTGAAAGCATAGGAGATAAAGGAGAGTTTACACCTAAAACCATTCAAACAAAGAATGAGAGAACAAATGTTGTCTTTCAAGTTAAAATCAGAATTAATAGCCATGACGGAATTCTAAAGCCCGGCATGCCAGCGGATGTTATCTTTGACTGAAAACTACAACAATATTAAATTATTAGATAAGAGATAACAGATAACAGATAATAGTTATGGACAATTTTGTTTCACAAAATCTCCGATTATAAAAGGACATTTTACTTATTGATTCGTTATCCTAATTTAATGAAGAGATTTACTAAAGTAAAATCTCCACCTTAACTGTTATCTATTATCTCTTATCTGTTATCTATAACTCATTAGAGAAGGATGTCTTTTATGATTCGTACTGAAAATATTAAGAAAACTTTTAATAAAATTCATGCTGTAGATGACGTTACGCTTTCAATACCCGAAAAAGAGATTTTTGGGCTTGTGGGCCCAGATGGGGCTGGTAAGACAACTCTGATTCGAATGATATGCGGTCTTATTACACCTGATTCTGGAGTGGTTAAAGTCATGGGGCAACCTCCCACCAATAAATCACATTTGGAAAGCTCCTTTGGATATATGCCCCAACGTTTTAGTTTGTATGGAGATTTAACCGTAATGGAAAATATTAATTTATTTGGTTCTCTATTTGGCCTTGATGCGAAGATTATCAAAAGTCGTGGGGATGAAATTCTTAAAATTACAAACCTTTATGATTATAAAGATCGCTTTGCGGACCATCTTTCTGGGGGCATGAAACAAAAACTGTCTTTAACATGCGCCCTGGTTACCCGACCTATGATACTGGTATTAGATGAACCCACTTTCGGTGTAGACCCAGAATCAAGAAAAGAAATATGGAAAATACTTTATGGTTTAAACAAGTCTGGCATGACTATTTTTGTTTCCACACCCTATATGGACGAAGCTGAGCTGTGTACAAAGGTAGCCTTCATTAGTAATGGCAGGATAATAGCTGAAGATACGCCTTTTAGATTTAAAAAGAATTTTAACTGTACAGTATTCAAAATCATAACAAATCTAACAAATATAAAAGAATTCAAGAAATTATGCAACATTCCAATAGTTGACGCTTACCTGTTTGGAGATAGCTGTCACATGGTTATTCACCATGAACATTTAGACATTGCAAATGAATTATTTGTCCGATTAAAAAACGATTCTATCATTCTAAATCATCCCGAAATAATAAACCCCTCTATGGAAGACTTATTTGTCTTTTATACACAGGAGAAGGTGAGATAAATGGACTATGCAATTTCGACGCAAAATCTAACAAAACAATTCGGAAACTTTACTGCCGTTAAGGATGTCAGCATACAGATAAAGCCCGGAGAGATATATGGTTTTTTAGGTCCCAATGGTGCAGGAAAGACTACCCTAATCAAGATGCTTTGTGGTCTCCTTGCACCCTCTTCAGGTTCTGCCAAAGTATTGGGCATGGACCTTTTAAAAGAGACAGAGGCTATTAAGAATAAAATTGGGTATATGTCGCAAAAGTACAGCCTTTATGATGACTTAACGGTCATAGAAAATCTTGAATTCTATTCAAGCATTTATGGCATCCCTTCTAAAATAAAAAAAGATAAAATTAATGAGATGATTAAAATGGCCGATCTTCGTGGACGTGAAAATGATTTGACTTCTACTCTCAGTTCCGGATTTAAGCAAAGGCTTGCATTGGGCTGTTCTATCATTTCAAGCCCTTCCATTATATTTTTGGATGAGCCTACAAGTGGCGTAAGTCCTACAAGTAGAAGAATGTTCTTTGAAATTATCCATGATTTGGCTAAAAACGGCATCACAGTTATTGTTACCACTCACTTTATGGACGAAGCAGAAAGATGTCATAAAATCATGTTTATTTCAGAGGGAAAGCTTATGGCCGCAAATACACCTACCCATTTGAAAAAAAATGTATTAAAAGGCATCCTCGTGGAGCTTACCATGGATCATGCAATGGAACAAATCAACCGCATTGAAGCACTTCCCTATATTAGCGAGTGCAACATTCACGGTGCATTTCTTCATATTATTTTAAAAGATAAAAGCCATATAGGTAAATTGGAAGAATTGACTGGTGGAAGTGCTAAAATCATAACCCCCTCTCTTGAAGATGTGTTTCTCGCTCTTTCAAAACAAAAGAAAGCAGGTGATATTCTTTGAACAGAATCAAAGCCATCATGTATAAAGAATTTCTTCAAATGAAAAGAGACCGACTAACCTTAGCCCTTGCCTTTATGCTTCCCATTGTTCAACTGCTTATTTTTGGTTTTGGCATTCAAACAGAAGTCAAGCATATTTCTACAATTGTATGGGATCAATCTTTGTCTCATGAGAGCAGAGACCTTATTAGTTCTTTCACCGCTTCCGGCTATTTTGACGTAAAGTATGTAGCGAAAAGCTATGATGAAATTAGTCACCATATAGACAGTGGAAAAGCAAAGGTTGGTATTGTGATTCCTTCTGATTTTAATAAAACCCTTCATAGGGGAGAGTCTTCATCTGCTCAAATCCTCATTGATGCCAGTGACAACATGGTTGCTCTACAAGCCGTTTCCATAGCAAATTCCATTGGCTTAATAAAAAATCAAGCCTTGTTGCAAAGCAATATGCCTAATTTTACGCCTCCTTATGATATACGGGTTCGGTCCTGGTATAACCCAGATGGCATAACCGCTTTTTATATTGTTCCAGGCATATTAGGCATCTTAGTCACCATGACCATGGTGATCCTGACTTCCATTGGAATTGTCAGAGAAAGAGAAAGGGGCACCTTAGAACAACTCATGGTTACGCCAATTCGCCCTTTTGAATTAATGCTGGGAAAAATAATTCCTTATATTGCCCTAGGTTATGTGCAAATAACCGTTGCATTGCTCCTTGCAGTCATAGTTTTCCATGTTCCTATACGCGGAAATCTATTGGAGTTATACATCTTGACTTTGTTTTTCATAACCGCTTCACTGGGCATGGGTATTGCCATTTCAAATGTTGCAAAAACTCAGCTTCAGGCCATGCAAATGTCTTTCTTTGTCATGATGCCAAGCATTCTTCTTTCAGGCTTTATGTTTCCAAGAGATGCCATGCCTAAGATTGTCTACTATATCGGAAATCTGATTCCCCTTACCTTTTATCTTGATATTATCCGAGGAATCGTTCTTAAGGGCATCGGCTTTTCTTATCTTTATGGCCAGGTTATTGCCTTATTGGTTTTTTCAATTGTCTTTATTGCCATAAGTGCCCTTAAATTTAAGAAGACCATAACATAAAGGTAACTATTAAGCTTTACCTTTATGTTCGTCTCATTCATTTTCATAAAAAAATATTTCATCTATGGTTGATTTTAAAGCTTTAGCAATATCATATGCCAGTTTTAAAGAGGGGTTATACTTTCCTTTTTCTAAGTGAATGATGGTTTCCCGTCTGACATTCACCAAATTGGCCAAGTCTTCTTGAGTTAAATTTAATTTAGCTCTATATTCCTTTATCCGTGTTTTTAAAGATTCCATTTTCATCCCCCTGTATGATCATAATACTGAAACGTAAAAGTGAAAACTAAAATAGTAACAGCAAAATTAATGGCAAATCCATATGACATTACAATATAATTATCGATTACGGCTCCCCATATCATGGTAACGGCATAAATTAAAATGGATACTACAAAAGCATTTCTTGCGGCTTTGTTAATATTAGCATGCATTCTTTCGTCATCAATCATTTTTGAAAATCCAAAAAATCCAAAAAATCCAAAAAAACCATAAAATCCAGTATTGGAAGTAAAATAGCCCAAAAGCCCCAAAAATCCTAATAAACCCAAATATTTTAACCAGTTTCCCTTCATAAAAACCTCTCCTTCATGTTATATGGTTATAACTTTATGTTATAAATATATAACATGTAATAAAAATTGTCAATATGTAAAATGCACAAAAAAATGCACTTCTAAGTGCATTTTTTTAATAATTAAACCCTAAATCTTAAATCCTAAAGCTTGAAGCCCTAGCTCAAATCTATGATTTGATGTGCAGGTCTCATACCGAAACTCTCCAATCTATGATTGGTTAAGAGTTTTTCAGTTGAAGCCCTAGCTCAAATCTATGATTGATGTGCAGGTCTCATACCGAAACTCTCCAATCTATGATTGGTTAAGAGTTTTTCAGTT
>JADQBM010000010.1:73226-86957 GCA_016278615.1 Clostridia bacterium
TGCAGGTCTCATACCGAAACTCTCCAATCTATGATTGGTTAAGAGTTTTTCAGTTAAATCTTAAATTATGTTACGCTATCTATCAAAAAACGGGCTTTTCCCAGAAATGGAGAGGGGTATCCCATAGGCAATTTTAATATCTTCGCTAAAGTAGTTCAAATCCAAAGCAGCTCTTCCTGCTGAAAACAACACTCTGTTATCACATCTATGGTCAGCAGCTATGGATACTGCAGAGCCAATGGCAATGCCTAAGTCTCCTGTATTAAATGCACAGATTCCATCGTTTTTCTTATTTTCTTCACAATTCTCATAACCACAGAAACCACAATTTGGTAAGCCTGTGGTAGCAATCCTGGTGCCCAGAAGAAGAATCACCATGGAGTTATCCAAACAGTAACCATCACGTTCAAAAAAGCTTACTCCTGTTTCTCTGCCAATGTCTTTCATTTTCTGAGCCAAAGCATCCTTTTCTTTTCCTGTTACGATTAAAGTTTCAAGATTATCAATTCCACAACCCTTGGGAGCTGTACGGGCAGCAGCTGCCATTAATTCAACTACTGTTAGAGCTGCTTTCTCCTCAAAATCAACATGTTTTTGTATCATTTTTTACCTCCTCTTAAACATACACCTCGATAAATCATATACTTTGATATCGGATTGTGTATATAATTCTTTAATTCAAATTTAAGGATATCATACCATACTTATATTAAAAGAACCAAAATGAAATTTCTCGTCTCGCCCAAAAAAGGAAATGATGATTTGCATATTTCTTATGTATACGCAAATACTAAATTGAATTAAATTTTGTAATCAAAGTTTTCATTATACAAATGGCATTATATTTATATGAATTTAAAGGAGAGAATAGCTTGA
Organism: Clostridia bacterium; assembly: GCA_016278615.1. Lineage (GTDB taxonomy): Bacteria > Bacillota > Clostridia > Peptostreptococcales > JAAYPU01 > Soudan-22. The sequence goes on from JADQBM010000010.1 coordinate 74,103, forward strand.
AAAATTTTCTTGAAAATCTATTGCTTTTTAAAGAGCCTAAACAAACTGAAAAATTCATATTAAAAGAAAATAAACAGGATACTGAAAAAGATAGTGAAAAGGCCTCTAATAAAAACCCTTCCCAAAAATCAAATAAGTCAAAAGAAAAAGATGGCGATACTTTCTTAGATAAGATATTGGGCTCAAATCAAGGAGATGATGAACAGGAACCCGGAGCAGAAAAGAAAGAAGAAAAAATTAGCAAAAAACTATCTACAAATCTGAAATACATGAAAAAAGTATACAGCATTCCTAAAAACGGAGATATTGTCTTAAGAGCATTTGATATTGTCGTAAAGGACAAGACCATTCCCGCATTTATATTATTTTATGATGGCATGACAGACCGTGAGGTTATCAACAACTATATTTTGACACCACTAATGCTCCTATCTAATTTAGATATTAAAGGTAATGAAAGAAAAATAATAGATTATATTAAAAACCACATCCTTCCTCAAAGCCAACTTAACGAAACAAGTGAATATACGTCCGTAATAGATGAAATTAATTTTGGCGGTTGTGGTATTTTTATTGATGGTATTGACGTCGCTTTTGCTGCCGATGTCAAAGGCTGGGAACATAGAAATGTGGAAAGGCCCAATAGCGAACAGGTATTACGGGGACCCCAAGAAGGATTCACAGAGATATTAAGGGTCAATACCGCCCTTGTGAGAAAAATATTAAAAGATGAAAAGCTTATTGTAGAAGACGTTATAATCGGAAAAAGAAGCAAAACCCCGTGTTCCATGCTGTATCTTAGAGACATCACCAATGAATCCTTAGTAGAGGAAATGCGACGAAGGCTTGAGAGTATAAAAATCGACTACCTAATAGATTCTGGAGAACTGGAACAGTTATTAGAGGAAAGTAGCCTTTCCGTTGTTCCACAATTGATGGCTACCGAAAGACCCGACATGGTAGCCGCACACATTGCAGATGGTAAAATAGGTGTCATTGTCCATGGTAGCCCTTTTGTCCTTTTGGCTCCTGTAACGTTAGTAGATTTGCTGCAATCACCCGAAGACGCATATATGCGCCTTCCTTATGCCCACTTGCTTCGATTCGTAAGGTTCCTGGGTATCTTCTTTTCCCTCCTTCTTCCAGGGCTATATATTGCCATCACCAGCTTTCACCAAGAAATGATTCCAACAGATCTTGTTTTTTCTATTGAAGCATCAAGAGAAGTGGTCCCCTTTCCCTCAGTAGTAGAATTGTTGCTTATGGAAGTCATGTTTGAATTGATTCGTGAAGCAGGTATTCGTATTCCAGGGCCTATTGGTCCTACTCTTGGAATCATTGGTGCCTTAATTTTGGGCCAAGCCGCTGTTGAAGCAAGTATTGTAAGTCCCATTCTCATTATCATCGTCGCCATAACAGGCATTGGATCCTTTGCTGTACCCAATTATTCATTGGGACTGTCTTTTCGGGTTCTGCGATTTGGATATATTTTTTTAGGCGCCATGGCAGGTTTTTTAGGTATCACGTTAGGACTTTTTATTCAAGGGATTCTTTTTGTAAACTCAAAGTCCTTTGGTGTTCCTGTTACCATACCAACGGGACCCAAAACAGCAACATCTTTCAGTAATAATAGGCTTATACGACTCCCCCTCTGGAAACAGGAAAGAAGAGCAGATTATCTTAATACCCAAGATGATACCAAACAACCCAAGATCAGCAGAAAGTGGACAGAGGATAATAAGAAACGGAAAGGCGATGGCGATGAAGAATAAAATTACCTTTGGAAGCTTTGAAGCGTCTTGTATTACCATAACACTTATAACGACTCAGCTTTTTTTGAACCTCCCACGCGCTATGATGGAGGTTGCCTGGACGGCGGCCTGGCTCTTAACTGCCTATGTATCTGTCATTGCATTATTGCTTTTTTTCATTATTGACAGGCTTTATAGACCCTTCGAAGGAAAAGATTTATTGGACTTAGGAGAACACATTGGCGGAAATATAGGCAGAATCATCGTAGGTATCATCGTATTGTTGTTTCTAATCTATATTACACCAGTCATCCTAAGAGAATTCAGCGAGAATATGAAAATAATCGCTCTGACCAGATCCCCCTTAAGCTTTGTGCTACTTTTCTTTCTAACAGGAATGATTATTGCGTCATATGCCGGACTTGAGTCCATTGTAAGACTTAGTGCCATTATCGTCCCTATTATTGCAGTAGGGTATCTTATGATTATTACCGGTTCATTAAGATATATAGATTTCTCAAGAATAACACCTTGGTTGGGAAGTGGTCCCTATGAAATATTTGTAAAAGGGGCTCCTAGGATTTCCGTATTTGCGGGCATTATCCTTGTTTATTTCCTATATCCTTTTATTCGTACAAAAAAGAACTTTACAACCGTAGGCTATGCAAGTGTTGTTTTTTCAGGGCTATTCTTTTTTATAGGGGTTCTTATTTTTTCACTGATTTTTCAATATCCTACAGGCACAGAAAGCTTTCTCCCCATTTATGAGCTTGCACGATTGGTGGAGTATGGTAGGTTTTTCCAAAGATTAGAATCCATGTTTGTGATTATATGGGTCGCATCTGCATTGCTTCATTTAAGTATTCTTTTATTTTTAATTGCCTATGTATTTAAGAAAACCTTTAAACTAAAATATTACAAACCCTTAATCATTCCATTTTCAATTATCATATTTTCATTGGCCATTTTTTCACATAATCTCCTCTCGGCCATTGAACTAGAAAAACACTTCAGAACCTTTGCTTGGATGGTTACTTTTTTATTACCCATTGTCCTTCTTATTATAGCAAGATTTGTAAAACAACCTGCAAAAAAGGAGGGAGAGAGTTGAATAAGAAGATTGTATTCCTAATACTTGTTATACTCTCTTCTGCTTTACTTACAAGTTGTTTTGATAGTAAGGAAATAGATGAGAAAGCCTATATCATTGCTTTAGGCTTGGATAAAGGAAAGAATAATTATTTAAATATGACCCTTCAACTTGCTCTTCCAAACAAAATAACATCTGGAGAAGGTGAATCCACGAGTACGACCACTGTCGAAACACCCACTCTTTACGCAGGCCTTAATATGATTAACACTTATATCAGTAAAGAGGTAGACTTTACACATTGCAAGGTGGTGGTATTTTCAAAAGAGCTGGCTCAGGAAGGTATTCATGATTATATTCATGCCATGATCAGAGGGCGGGAATTCAGAGGGAGTATGTTTGTAGCTGTTTCTACTGGTACTGCGGAAGAATTCATCGAAAATGCAACGCCAATCCTAGAGATGAATCCTGCAAAGTCCTATGAAATGAATTTTCGTTCTTATGAATATACAGGATTTACAGGTGATACAACCCTAACAAACTTTTATATGCTTGCAGAATGTTCTTGCAGACAAGCCTTTGCCACTTTAGTAGGTGTCAACCCATATGAAGATTCAGATGAATTTGACCCCAAAAATTCCACTTTCAGGGAAAAAGGTCATGATCGGCCTTTGGAAGGCGACTTTTATGCAGGGAAAATTCCAAAAGTGTACGGCACCAAGTCAGAAGTAATGGGCATCGCTGCCTTTGATGGCGGAAGAATGGTAGGTGAATTTGATGGTCAAGAGGCCTTATTCCACCAAATGCTTTATGGCACCTACCAATCCTCCTATATATCCATACCAGATCCAAAAAATCCAGATGCCTTTGTCATCCTAAATGTAAATCAAGGACGTAAGCCCACTCATCATGTTGAAATGATAAATGATGCGCCTATAAATAGTGCAAAAGTGCAACTTGAAGCAGATATCTTATCCATTCAAAGCGGCTTTAATTACGAAAATACGGATAATATCCAAATACTTGAAAATGCAGCTGAGGAGCATATTAAAAAAGGGATGCTTCGCTTTCTCAACAAAACCAGACCCATGCACGCTGATTTATGCGGTTTTGGAAGAGACTTGAAAATGAAATATCTTTTATGGGAAGAATGGGAAAAGGTCCATTGGCTAAAAAAATATGCAGAGTCTAAATTCAACGTAGATGTAGAGGTAAAAATACGAAGGCCAGGACTCATGGTTAGGAGTGCTCCTGCCAAAGGGTCTGAGGGAGATGTGATGAAATAATGAATCTATTCACAAACAGTTTTATAATCATTATTGTTATGAGTGTGGCAATATATACCATTAGTTATGGCCTTTGGACATGGAGAGAGGAAAATAAATTGGGTGCTTTTATGATTTTTGCTGTTGCTTCAGCGGTCGTCCTATTTCCTTTATATCTTTTGTTTTTCAGGTTTGCATAAAGGTCTGATGTTTTGGAAATCATTACATGCCCACTTTTTGTTTGATTTAAGATAAAATGAATTCAAAGCGAAAGGGAACGAGAAAAGAAATGAAGATAACAGATAAAAGATAACAGATAAAAGTTATAGTGGATTTTGTACCAAAATCTTCATTTTTTAATCTTACACTTATGCTTATACTTACACTTACACTTATACTTCACTTACACTTAATTTTTACATACTGGGGGGACATAATGATGACAAAGCGGTTGATGATTCTTTTTATAGGATTATTTTGGAGTTTCACGAGTTTATTTGTATATGCGGACTCCTTTGAAATGCACACGGTTGAACCAAATGATACATATTGGAAAATTGCGGAAGAACATAATAAAAACATAGATGAGATTAAAACAATCAATAGTACTGAACATAATGCATTGCAAGAAGGATCTCTTATTAAAATTCAGTCCTTACCAAAAACCATTTCTATTCAAGTAAATGGAAAAGAAGTCCATCCAGATTCTGATCCCTATATAGAAAATTCTCGTACTTTTGTCCCCATTCGTTTTGTGGCTGAAGCTTTAGGGATAGAAGAAATTTCTTGGGATGAGGAAGCAGAGACTGCCGTCTTAGGCAATAATGACATAACCATAAGTCTTCCTTATGGTTCCCATATTGCGAGAGTAAACAGTACAGGAATGAAATTAGAAGCACCCATAAATATCTGGGATGACAGAATATTTGTTCCTGTTCGCTTTATTGCAGAAACCTTTGACTGTACCGTCCAATGGGATGCTAAAAATTACATAATTAATATTAAAAGTAACGCTTCTATTGCTGACACAAGCTATACCCAAGAAGATTTGTACTGGTTGTCAAGAATCGTTGAATCTGAAGCCCCACAAGAGCCTTATGAGGGGAAATTGGCTGTAGCAAATGTGGTTATCAATAGAAAAGATAGCTCTGGTTTTCCAAACGTCATTAAGGATGTAATCTTTGATACCTCCGGAGGCTTTTATCAATTCTCCCCTGTCTTGCATGGTACCATTTACAACGATCCTTCTGAAGAAAGTATCCAAGCGGCCAAGGAGGCTTTAGAGGGCAACAACAACATCGGCGAAAGCTTGTTTTTCTTAAACCCAAGAAAAGCAACAACCTTCTGGATTACCACCGCCCGTACCTTCTACAAAACCATTCACCATCATGATTTTTACCTTTAATGCTAAACCGCCAATTAGGCGGCTTAGCATTAAGATAATAGATAATAGATAATAGATAATAGATAATAGATAAAAGTTAAGGATGATTTTGATAAACAAAATCTTCATTTATATAATGAAAGTTTTGCAAAGCAAAACTAACCTTAACTATTATCTATTATCTGTTATCTGTTATCTTTCTTCCCTCTTATCTATTATCTTTCTTTTATCTCTGTCCCCTGTTCCTTGTCCCCTGTCCCCTGTCCCCTATCCTTTCTAACCTTAATTTCAGCCCCAATCAATATAATAATGGGTAGGATAATCTGAAAGGGTATGACGTAATAAGGATAATACTTAATCCATTCTAACATCTCCATGGTATTCTCATATATATTGTCCGCACAGATGAGCATAAACAGCCCAATAGGTGCTACAAATCTTCGGTAATCCCCAAGGTTGAAAATCTTTGTGATACCATTGCAGGCAGCATACAGACAAACACTGATTTTTATAAAGCCTGCAAATAAAAAGATTACTGCCACCGTCACTTCTATCCTTTGTAAAAAGTCACCTATATTAATAACACTGACAGCTATATAAGATGGAAAATAAACCATTGAAGCCATATGGCCCAATACCATTATATTACGTAAAGTAATAATCAGCATGATAATAATGCTGATTACAAGTGCAAAATAGAAAGATTTATAGGGGCTTTTTTTTGTTTTCAAAGTGCTTAATACCATGGTAAAAATAATGGTTTCGCCAAAAGGAAAAGAGAAAGTAGAAAAAGCACCTTTGATAACAGGTTTCCATCCTTCATAAAGAATGGGTTTAAGATTCTCTGGGTGGGCCTGGGTCAAAGATAAGGGAACTACGATTATAATAAGCAATAGAATAAAGGGCAATAAAAAGGTTGCCAACCGAGCAAGTAATTCTATGCCGTCCTTTAAGGCAAGAATGCAAACCAAGCCCATTGAGAAAATGATGACCATAGGCGGGGTTTCGGGCATCGCCGCAATTTCCATGAATTCAGAAAAGTTTCTAATTACCAAAGCGCCTAAATGAAAAGCATACCAAATAAAGAACAGTGCTATAAATTTCCCAATGAAGCTCCCAAAAACACGATTTAAAATATCAAACAAATCTTTGCCTGGATATAATGAAAGTAATCGAGCATAAACAAACAGAGCAGGAATGACCATAGGTATAGCAACAAGAATAGCGAGCCATGCATCTTGTTTGGCGTCTCCACCGGTTCCTAAGATTAAGGTGCTTCCAAATATAAAGGTTGCCACTAAAACAATACTTTGATGATCTGCAATTATTTCTTTCCTCACAAAATCGCCTCTTTCGTTCTTCATTGTTTTCCAAATATAGCAATGATCGCCTCTTTCATAGGATTTGCCGGGCTGGGTAGTGTCACATTCATGATTTGCTTAAAAAAAACCAATATTAATATTCCCAGCATCATCACTACATACACCCAAAATTGCTTCCACTCCTTATTCAAAAACATAGGTATGGCATCCGTTAGGATAAAGCCCAGTATTATTAATAGTGTAAATAATAAAATAATCATGCATTAATCTCCTATTTTTATGGGTTGTGAGACTTTTGCTTTATTGGCAATTTTCAGATGAACTTTTACTTTAACATCTAATAATCTAAAAATTTCATCCCATTCATTTTCAACACTTTTCCAAGTCTTAGGTATATCCGCTTTTACAGCACTTCCAAAACCAAAAATATCACTGCCATACTCAACTTGAACTTTCTCAATTAATGCTTTGATGTTTTCCTCTATCGCTTCTTCTACTTCTTTTCTAAATCGGTTAATTTCTTCTTGAGTTATTAATGCCTTTCTTTCGCCATTTTCTGCAATAGCAGCGGTTATATAAACATCCATTTTCATAGACAACTCGTCATCCTTAGGCTCTGGCTTAATTTTAGTAGTGGTCCCGTATTCAAATACTTCTAAGGCGATGCCTTCATCTTTTTTTGAAATCTCCTTACCAACAAGGAGCCCTCCCTTTGCCCTATCTAAAATATAATGAAGCAGTTTTGTTTCTTCATCATCTAAAAAGCCCACTAACTTATTTTTTTTAAAGACGGCTGTCCCAGAGATCTGAAACTTTTTTTTATTGTTGTTCGTTACAACCCCTATTACTGGAAAGATTGCTGATTTTCCTTTTGCAGCGAGGTCGTTTACAAAATTATATAATTCTATATTGGGTGCTTTCAAAAGGCTTGTTTGATTGGTGATGCCTTCATAAATCTCTAAAGATTTAATTGTTTCCATAGATTTTTCTGTTTCATATATTGCTTTCGCTGTTTTTTCTTTAGAAATTATCACATTTGTATTTATTCTTGGTTCACCATCTCTAAGAAAAAAATCTAAGGGTTTCCAAATATCTTCTTCTGCAATTTCCTGGCTAATGATGACTATTTTGGAGTGTGCCCAGTATAGTCTTCTACCAGATATCTGGATGACGTTTCGGATGGCATCAAACACTGTTTTTCCTTTGGCTTCAAAGATTTCAGATTTTAGATTAGCCTCTTTTCCAGCTTGAATATCAATGGTCTCAAGGGTTATTCGATATTCGTCATTTTCTTTATCTATCGCTGCCCCAGCAACAATTGAAACACTCTCTATCTCCCTATAATTCCAGCAGCCTGTCAGTAAAGAAACCATAACAAATATGGTAAAAGCTAATAAAAATCGGTCTGCTCTCCTCATGACTTTCTCCCACCCCCTTTTTTATTGCTTTGACGTTGGTTGTTGGATTTAGCAATGAATTTAGGCCGAAGTCTCATATACCACCAGGGGGCACGAATCATGGTATCCTTGAAATCTTGAAAGTTTAGAGAATTGTAATCCAGCATATAAGGAATCCCAAAGGAACGAATACCGAATAAATGAATCAAAATCAATAATATCCCAAAAACAAAACCGTATAATCCTAAAAATGCAGATGCAAATAATAATAACAATCTAACAACGATAATCGCGCCTTTAAATCGTGGGACGATTAATGCCGTAATGCCAGAAAGTGCAACGATGACAACCATGGGGGCACTAAAAAGCTTCGCATCTATTGCCGCCTGCCCTAAAACCAATGCCCCTACGATACTCATGGTTTGACCGATGGCATCCGGCATTCTGACACTGGCTTCCCTTAGCACTTCGAATATGAAAAGTAAAATGATAGCCTCAAGAACTGTGGGAAAGGGCACCCCTTCACGAGCAGCACCAATGCTTAAAACAAGAGGTGTAGGAAAAATCTCTTGATGATAAGTGGTCAATGCAACATAAACACCTGTCACGCTGATGGTTATTAAGAATCCAAGAATGCGAAGGATACGATTAATGGAGGCAAAAATAAAATCGCTGTAATAATCTTCATTGGATTGAAAATATTCTTGCATTAAAAAAGGAATGGTCAGAACATTTGGGGAACCATCTGTTACAACCGCAATACGCCCTTCAAGAAGCCTGGATGCTACAACATCCGGTCTTTCTGAACTTCCAATGGTTTTAAAAGGTGACAAGGGGGAATCATGTATGAGTTCCTCGATATATCCCGAATCTAAGATACCATCAATATCAATATTTCCTATCCTTTTTTCTACCTCCGCTAGAATTTTTTCATTCGCAATGCCCTCAAGATAGCAAATACAAATTTTAGTGTTCGTCTGGGTCCCTAAGGTTAAAAACTTAAACTTTAGCTTTGGTGTTCTTATTTTCCTTCTTAGCAACGTTAGGTTGGTCATAAACGCCTCAGTAAAGCCCTCTCGTGGACCACGAATGACCTTTTCTGAAGGAGGTTCAGCAATGTCTCTAAATTTAAACCCTTTGGTGGTAATAATCAGAGCTTCGGATATACCCTCAAGCATCAGAACCGTATTGCCTATGAGGATTCCTTCTATTAATGGGTCCATCTCCGTTGCTTTTTCTATCTTATGTGAAGTAATCACATGATTTTGCAAAGCTTCAAGGGGCTCATATTCCATTGAAAACTTGTTTTTTAAAATAGGCTGTATAATGTTTCTATTGACCACATCAACATCTATCATGCCTTCAATAAACACAATACAACACTCTAATTGCTCCATTGTTGGCATCTTAAACCGTCTCACAAACAAAGTCTCGTCATTATTGAAAATATTTTTAAATGATTTAATATTGTATTCTAATGATTTCTTTAAATATTTTTTGTTTACTTCAAGTTTATCTGCCTCTTTCTTGTTCTTTTTTCCAAATAACATAACCATCACCCTTGAGAACTTAGACTTTATCTTAGAATATGTAGGTTTTGTATTTATATACAAGGAAAGGAAATTATGATTAAGATTTAAAATTTAAAATTTAGGATTTAGGATTTAGGATTTAGGATTTATGGAAAAGATTTTGCTTGCAAGTAAAATCTTGAAAATAATCTATACTAAAAAAGATTTTGCTTCAGTTCATCAGCAAAATCTCTCCTTCATTATTCATTATTCATTCTTAATTGTATTTACAAGCCTTCACGATACAGAACGGTACGATTTTTTCCCAATTCTTTGGCTTTATACAGTGCTTTATCTGCGTGCTTAATAAGGGTATTGGCACTCTCTTCTTTTTGCAGTTGACTAATACCCATGCTTACGGTTAAAAACACTTTGCTATCTCGAGTTATCATGAAAACTTGCCTTGATAAGCTCAGGTGTAATCGTTCCGCCACATGCTTCTCCGCTGCATACTTATTGGTTCCAGTTAAAATAAGTGCGAATTCTTCTCCACCAAACCGACAGGCATAATCCGTATCACGAATACTCTCCTTCATAAGCCTTCCCAGCTTTATAATGGCCTTGTCCCCTTCTTGATGTCCATAGGTATCATTGTAACGCTTAAAATGGTCAATATCCAACAACACAAGAGATAAAGGTTTACCTGTTTTATGCGCGTTTTTGACCTCATGTTTCAATTTTGTATTTAAGAATCGTTTGTTATACAACTGAGACAATTCATCTGTCAAGCTTAATTGTGTTAATGAGTGTTCAACCTGCTGCAATTCAAGATTTTTATCATACATGAAGAACAATTGCTCCGTAACAACGTTGATCAATAAAATTGAAGCAATGGTTGCCGCAACGAAAAAGATATTAAGAGAAATATCTGTATAAACCATTTCTAAGATAAATCCTGAAAACAAGACGACCATTGCAGTGAAAAATAACATTGCTTTTTTATCCTTATCCACAATATAAAAAATACTAACGGTCCCAATCATTATTCCCTCTACCATAAGTAATAGATATGTCATGATTCGCAGAAGGAAATCCATATTAAAGACCCAGAAAACCAGGTTTCCTAAAGGTAAAAACAAAAAAATCCTTATGATCTTATGCCAAGAAGGTATTTTTGAAGAAGTATCTAAAACAGAACAAGTAAAGGCAACAAGGGTCATAATAAATAAATTCGTGAACACATCCATATTGGAAAATAAGAGCCTGTCTACTTTTATGCTCACTGTCGAAAGAATGCCCGATTCAACTGTCTGATGAAAAAGCAAAAATAAAACAAACAGTGTTGAGAAAAGATATTTGCGTTCTTTAATTCGAATGAATAAGACCAATTGATAAAAAGCCAACGTAACAACCACACCAAAGACCATACAGAAAATAATAAAGTCTAAAAGAACAAAAGAGCCATTATCTATTAGCAATCTATTTTGATTTGTCAGTACAGAATAAACACCAACGATTTGATCATAAAGGGCTTGTTTAAATTCGCTATTTGACAAAAGCATTAGATAAAGCGCTATTGGTATAAAGGCACCTATCCATATGATCTTTCTTTTCATTTTCATAAAATTTGCCCTCCCTTGGATAAGCTATCTGGGGAATAATGATGAAGAAAACAGAAATAATTATATATAGTTGACTATATCATAAATCAACAAAACAATTCGATAAATTGCATAAAGCTCATGATTTTCAATATGTTTTATGACTTTTTTATAATCTATCTACTACTCAAATATCATTCTTCGACACTCAGCTTATGTTTCCAAGTAAGTAAAAAACCTGCTGAAACAGATGTTATTGGTATTGTAAAAATTAATCCGATACTTCCAGCCAATGCTCTCAGTATTTCTACTGCCATGGTCTCTCTATTAATTATTTCAACAAATGAAATATCATAAACCGTAATTAGCATCAAAAGTTATCATATTTTATCATTTAATCATTAAAAAGGCTATTGAATATAAAATACCATCTAAGTTATTAAAAAAGAAGAATCAATCCTACCTAAAAGATAAAACCATTCCTCTTTATGTATAAAAAAATGTGAGTTTAACTACCTAAGGCCATAAAGTTTAAATGAATAAAAGCAAACTAACTGCCATTACCATCATACCTCCCACTAATCCATATATGGATAAATGTGCTTCTCCATATTCACGTGCAGTTGGAAGCAATTCATCTAAGGAAATAAATACCATGATGCCTCCTACCATTGCAAAAATGATTCCAAATACCATATCATTTAAAAAGGGCATTAGAAATAGATAGCCAATTAAAGCACCAACAGGTTCAGATAATCCAGAAAGAAATGACAATTTAAAGGCTTTCTTTTTATCTCCTGTGGCAAAGTATATGGGGATGGAAACCGCAATCCCCTCAGGAATATTATGGATTGCTATGGCAACAGCTATGGCGATTCCCAGCGATGGATCTTTAAGGGCAGAAGTAAATGTCACCAAACCTTCTGGAAAGTTGTGTATGGCAATAGCAAGGGCCGTCATGGTACCCATTCTCATAAGTTTATCCCGATCTGATTTTGCTCCAATATCAGTCATTTCTTCTACTTTTCTAATTTCATGAGGGTTTCCCTGTTCAGGAACCAAACGATCAATAACAGCTATTATGACCATGCCGAAAAAAAAGGATGTAACGGTCATCCAGCTTCCAACCACCTTTCCCATAGCACTGTTTAATGCTTCTTGTGCCTTTGGGAAAATCTCTATCATGGAAACATATATCATCACACCTGCAGAAAATCCTAAAGCAACAGATAAAAACTTCATATTCGTTCTTTTAGTAAAAAAAGCAAAAGCACTTCCAATACCCGTTGATAATCCCGCCAAAACCGTTAGCCCCATAGCAAAAAATACATTATCTAATTCCACTCAACCACCTTCTTCCTTTCACCCTTTTTAAGGACAACCGCAAGGGTCCCTACACGGACAACCGCAAGGGTCGTCCCTACACGGACAACCGCAAGGGTCATCCCTACACGGACAACCGCAAGGGTCGTCCCTACACGGACAACCGCAAGGGTCGTCCCTACACGGACAACCGCAAGGGTCGTCCCTACAC
>JADQBM010000010.1:86967-99512 GCA_016278615.1 Clostridia bacterium
CGGACAACCGCAAGGGTCGTCCCTACACGGACAACCGCAAGGGTCGTCCCTACACATCCCTAATCTCTTTATCTTTTATCTTTTATCTGTCCCCTGTCCCCTGTCCCCTGTAATTATATACCCTAAAACATATGTGAGTCACAATTATTTATTCTCTTAGCCAAGTATACACCAAGGTGTATCTTTTGAATTAATGAATTAATGAATTAATATTAATTTTTTTGTATAAAAATTCATTTTATGTTGTATTCTATCCTGACTTCTGTTATGATTTAATACAATACTACACAAAAGGGGAAGGTGAATACAATTGTTAATTAGAAAAGCAAAATTGTCAGATGTTGAAAAAATTCATGAACTCGTGAATTATTATGCAGAAAAAGGATTAATGCTTTCACGTTCTCGAAATGCATTATATGAATATATTCGCGACTTTGCAGTTGCTGAATTAGATGGTGAAATCGTAGGTATTGGTGCACTGCATATTTTATGGATTGATTTAGCCGAAGTACGAGCTTTGGCAGTAAAAGAAAGTCTCTTTGGTGAGGGAATAGGAAGAAAATTAGTGGATTTCTTTATAAATGAAGCAAAGGAACTTGATATCCCCAAAGTCTTTACTCTAACTTATCAACCAGAATTTTTCGGCAAATGTGGTTTTGATGTTGTAGATAAGGAAAATATGCCTCATAAGGTTTGGAAAGAATGCATCCACTGCCCCAAATTTCCCAACTGTGATGAAGTCTGTCTGGAAAAAGATATCACGAAATAATTCAATCAAATATTTAAGGAAGGGATTATTCATTAATCCCTTCCTTTTTACTATCCTATATCACGAATATGGCTAATTCTTTAATATATCCTCCAATACCTCTTCCAGTATTGCAAACATCTCATCCACTTCCTCCTTATTAACCGTAAGAGGTGGCATAAGCCTAATGGTTGCGGGTTTTGGAGCATTCAACAATAGTCCTTTCCCCAAACATTCAGACACAACATGGCTTCCTTTCTCAAGAGGTAAATCAAAGGCAATAAGCAAACCTTTTCCTCGTATATTGTTTAATGAAAATCTGTCTCTTAGGTTGGTTAATTTTTCTAAAATATAATTCCCTTGAATGCAAACACTTTTAGGAATGTCTTTTTCTATAATTTCTTTAACAACCTCCAACCCCACACGCATTCCTAATGGTTGTGCGGAGTATGTCCCCCCTTGATTCCCAGCTTCAAAAATATTGAATTTCTCTTTTGTTAGCATGGCCGAAAGAGGATATCCGCCCCCGATCCCTTTACCCAGGGTCATTATATCTGGCTCAATACCATAATGCTCGTATGCAAATAATTTGCCGGTTCTGCCTATCCCTGTTTGAACTTCATCAAATATCAACAAAATATTTTCTTTATCACAGATTTCTTTTATTTTTTTGATATAAGCCAAGTCTATTTCATATACGCCGCCTTCTCCTTGAATGGGTTCCAACATAATGGCACATGTATTTAAATTAATGGTAGCAATTAATACCTCCAAATCATTTAGCGCCACATGCTTAAATCCCCGAACTTTTGGTTCAAATAATTTCTCCCAATACTTTTTTCCAGATGCAGACATGGTTGCAAGGGTACGTCCATGAAATGAATCAATGGTCGTAATAATCTCAAAGGCATTTTTTTTGTATTTCTCTCCGTATTTTCGAGCCAATTTAATGGCACTTTCATTGGCTTCCGATCCACTGTTGGAAAAAAATACCCGATCAAAGCAAGAATGTTCTGCAAGAAGACTGGCAAATTGAATCATTGGGATGTTATAATAAGCTGGACTTCCATTAATAAGCTCCTTTGCTTGGTTCTCTATGGCCTTAACCATCACATCTGGACAATGGCCTAAAGATGTTACAGCCCATCCCCCAATAAAATCAAGGTACTTTTTCCCCTCGGTATCCCAAAGATATACCCCTTTACCTTTTGCCATAATGATGTCGGGGCGTTCAGTGGTATAAAGAATATGTTTATTGGCTTCCTGAATAAGCTTTGATGTATTCATAGCGTTTTTCATTTATTTTCCTCCCGCCTGTTATGTATAATCATACATCTTCATTTATAATAATTCAATAATTTTCTTAAAATCAGATAAGCATTATCTCAGTCATTCTTTTTTAAAAAAGGAACTGTTTTAGATTACTTCTTTGTTGTACAGGCAAAGCACTTCTTCATATGAGGGTATTGAGATGCGCCCTCCTATTCTTTGAACAGACAATGCAGCTGCAATAGATGCAATCTTAATCGTTTTTTTAATTGAAAATCCTTGAGTAATACAAAACGCAAAGGCTCCATGAAAAACATCCCCTGCGCCCGTTGTATCTTCTGCTTTTACTTCATAAGCTCTCTGGTGAATAATCTGGTTGTTATTTTTATATAGACTCCCCTTTTCACCAAGAGTGATAATGATGTTTTTTTTATTGAGTGCTTCTAACTTTTCAAAAACATGATGAACATTATGTTGTGAATCAAAATTCGGGATACTTGTATATTTTCTTGCAAAGTCCTCAGAACATACCAAAAAATCTACCATTTGGGCCAAGGTTTTAGTAGCTTGACTGAAAGAACCTGCATCAAGAATAGTCGTAGCTTTTGGAAACTTTTCTATTGCCTCAATGGATGCACTTAATGCATGTCCATCCACTAAAATCGTATCTAGAGAGTCTTCCTCACACTTTATGACGTACTGGGGATTACTCTGCTTATCATAGTTGAACAATGTTCTACTGCCGTTCTCTTGATTTGCTAAGATAAAACTAAAAGGGGTCGTATAGTGATCATCCAATACTAAGTACCTTAAATCAACTCCAAATTTAAGATATTCATCTCGTATTTTCATTCCATATACATCTTCTCCTAATATTCCCGCGAAACAACTGTGCATGCCCCATTTGGAAATAAGACAAGCTGCATTCCCAGCAGGTCCGCCGCCACACTCTATAAGAGACTCTACGTTATATTTTTTGTTTTCTATGGGAAATTCTATAAGGGGAAGGGTTATATCATAAGCCGAATGCCCAATACATAATACTTTCCTCATGGTTGCCTCCTACTGCTACAATAAGTGAATGAAGTGAGCCCCATCAGTGGGAGTTTCGAACTCTCCACTGATGCAAGACGAACAACTTTAGAATTTAGCAGCTCTTGATCTCGCCACCTATAGAGGTGGGAGTCTTAGAGCTGTTTAATGAGATAAACAAGAGCTTATCCCTTTGAAACCTTAAAGTTATTATAGAGTATATTTTAAAAAATAACAAAAAGCAAAGAGTAAAATTACAAACTCTTAGTTTATTATCCCCAGCCCTTGCATATCTTATATAGTAACTAATATCTCTCTCTTTTTCAGGGCAAATTATTATTATAGGGTGATCAAGTGATAAAGCATAAAAATACAAAATGGATGTTGATTCTCTTCCTATTACTGTTGCTACTCTTTACCCTCAGCAGCAGTTCGGTCTTCTTAACTCCTTATTTATATACTTTAAACGAGAATGACCCATATATTAAATGGGTGGATTTTAATGTCTCCTATACAGCTATGAAAGATGCTCTCAAATATGATATTGATTCCTATGGGACATCACCTAGAATTAACTGGATTGAATTATTAGCCTATCTTGCCGCAAAAAATGGAGGTGACTTTTCAAGATATCAATCTAAAGATATGTCAAAATTAGTAACCCAGTTAAACAGCGGAAAAACCATAGAAGATTTAACGGAAAATATGAAGTATTACGATTATTATAAAGAAGCCTACTTGGCAGTACTAGGCGAATTTGTAGGGGAATATCAAATTGAAACCAAAGACGATGCAAACAATAGCGTATATGAAACAAAATATGGACTAAAAGCCTTTTCCCCAATTGCAAAAAACTTTTATTACAATCATTATGATGATTTTGGTAATAGCAGGTCCTATGGATTTACTCGAAAACATTTAGGAAATGACCTTATTGCAAATGTGGGGACCCCCGTAATCGCTATGGAATCAGGGGTTATTGAAGCTTTAGGTTGGAATCAATATGGCGGTTGGCGCATCGGTATTAGGAGCTTTGATAAAAGAAGGTACTATTACTATGCACATTTAAGAAAAGACTACCCTTATCATAAAAGCTTAGAAATTGGAAAGGAAGTTAAAGCTGGAGATGTTATCGGATATGTTGGGAGATCCGGCTATAGCACTACAGAAAATACCAACAATATTCGAACAACACACCTTCATTTTGGAATTGAACTGATTTTTAGCGAAGCACAAAGAGAAAGGAATAATGAAATTTGGATTAATGTTTATCCCATCGTCAAACTCTTGCAGAGTAATCGTTCAGAGGTCTATAAAAATGAGGAGACCAATGGATATGATCGAGTATATGATATTAAAATAACACCTGGCCTTTATGATTAACCAATGTTTCTCATGCGTTACAATTTCAATGTGTCAGGTTTGCGTTAGTTTTTTCAGTAAATTTCAATTTCAAAATTTAAATATTATTTAATGTAAAAATCCGGTTCCTACATCACATTTTGCATGGACTTAGCGCACCGCGTCTTTGCTGGGACTTAATCCTATCTTAAGGGTTCGTTTGCAACTTACTTTTTCGTGCAAAAGTTGATAGTTAATAGCTTTCAAACATCTATAATTTCTCTTAATATAAAACTAAAGGTAGATTTTACTCTACCTTTAGTTTTATATTGCTTATTTTGTTTTACAAGAGCTCTACCCCAACATTTGACATAGCGCCAATTTTAATTCTACAATCAGTAATTTCTTTATTTTACCCCAACGGCTCTTCTATTTCTTCTAATTATCTAGTACTTCAATAAATATAACCTCTTCATCATTATTTATTTTTACCTTTACTTCATCACCAAATCTCAAGTCTTCCATTTCACTATCATCACCTTCAATGATGACAACCACATCATCTGCAATACTTAAAATCTTATTTTCATCATCATCTATTTCAATATTAATCATTCTGTAGTCTGTACTTATTGCCGTTAGTTCTCCTTCATATACTTCATAGAGTTCTCTATCCACTTCAATAGAGATAATCTCATCCTCAGCATTGACTTTTACCTTCACTTCATCCCCTACTAATAAATCCTCTATTGCACCTTCTTCATCATCGTCAAAGAATACTTCTGTATCGTTGGTTATATCAAATTTATCATCGTCATCGATTTCAATCCAATCATCATCTATATCCGTAACTTCTCCTTCATATACTTCATAAAGGTCTCTATCCACTTCAATAGATAAAATCTCATCCTCAGCGTTGACTTTTATCTTCACTTCATCCCCGACTGCTAAATCTTCTATTTCGCCTTCTTCATCATCGTCAAAGAATACTTCTGTATCGTTGGTTATATCAAATTTATCATCGTCATCGATTTCAATCCAATCATCATCTATATCCGTAACTTCTCCTTCATATACTTCATAAAGGTCTCTATCCACTTCAATAGATAAAATCTCATCCTCAGCGTTGACTTTTATCTTCACTTCATCCCCGACTGCTAAATCTTCTATTTCGCCTTCTTCATCATCGTCAAAGAATACTTCTGTATCGTTGGTTATGTCAAATTTTTCATCGTCATCGATTGCAATCCAATCATCATCGATATCTGTAACTTCTCCCCGAACGATTTCATAGAACTCATCGTCATCCTCCACAGTCCCATCTAATCTGTCCACCATGACAGCCATCTCTGCTCGGGTGACTGCATTAAAGGGTCTAAATGTGTCATCTTCATATCCTGTGATTATTTTTTCTTTATTGGCTACATATATATAGCCTACAGAACCTTGCGGAATTAAAGATGCATCTATAAAATCAAGATCTGCATTCATATGATCCTGTGCCGTATCTTCATCACCCATGGCTCTAACAAGGTATTTTGCAACCTCATGTCTTGTGGCTGGATCATTTAATCTAAAATAGAGTATATCGGCATCGTCTAATAAACCCTTTTCTTCAGCCAATGCAACATAACCATATGCCCATTCTTGCAGATTATCTTTAAATTTCAATTTTTTCTTTCCTGCTTTAACATCCACTAAGTATTCTTTCGCTAAATCATCTTCTCCCATTACCCTTAATGCCATAACAATGGCTTCGAGTTTTGTTACTGAACTTTGGGGTGCAAATCGGCCTTGCCCTATCCCCATTATTACGCCTTTTTCCGCCATCTTTTCTATCGCTTTTTCTGCCCACTTATATCCATCAATGTCCAGAAACTTCTTTGCGATACCCGGTGGCAAGCCCCCTGTTTTGGATAATCCTGGAGGGTAATTTCCACTTTCATCTTTCCATGGATCTGCAAAGGCAACTGTTGTTGCAGAAGATATCACCAGTGTTAAAATTAAAATTAATGTTAGAATCTTTCTCATCATTCTTTCCTCCTATTCTTATTTCTTTTATAGAATACGAAGGCTATTAATTATTTTGGTACTTAGATGGTCAATTATTATAATTTTTTATTCATTTTTCAAGGGACCATGTAACGATCCTATGTATTAAAAACCTTTTTACTTAACATTTCCGTAATGGATTCTGTAGAAAGCGGCCTAACCAGGTAATAACCCTGCACTGCATCACACCCCATTCCTGCCAAACAATCTTGCTGTTCTTTCATTTCAACGCCTTCAGCTATGACTTCCAAATTCATCTTGTGTGACAAGTTTATAATGGTTTCAATAATGGATTTCTTGTTCAAATCCTTTCTCATGCCATCTACAAAGGATTTGTCAATTTTGACATGATTGATGGGCAATCGATTAAGATAACTCAGAGAAGAATACCCCGTACCAAAGTCATCAAGTGAAATTTGAATTCCCATATTCATGAGCTCTTTCAGGGTTTTATGATTTAAATCAAAATTATCCATAATGACACTTTCCGTTATCTCTATATTAAGATATTGAGGATGGAGATCCGTCTCCTTTAAAATAAGTTTTACAACTTCAATAAAGTACTCATTTCGAAGCTCTAATGTGGATACATTTACAGAAACCGGAAAGAAACCCAATCCAGATTCTTGCCAAACCTTGTTCTGCTTACAAGCACTTCTTAATACATTTTTCCTATATCAATAATCAATCCCGTTTCTTCAGCTAAAGGGATAAATTGATCTGGAAAAATAAGTCCTTCCTCAGGACTATTCCATCGTACCAAAGCTTCCATCCCTATGAGTTTTTCTGACTTTATCCCTACTTGAGGTTGATAATATACCGTAAGCTCACTATTATCTATAGCCTTTCTAAGATTCTTTTCCATCCTAGTTTTTTCCATGATAGTGATATACATTGAGGGTTCATAGAACTGATAGTTGTTCTTTCCACTATCTTTTGCCTTGTACATGGCCATATCTGCATTTTTTAATAATTCATCCGTATTTTGACCATCATCGGGATAGATCGTTATCCCCATACTCATAGTTGCAAAGAAATCTTGCCCGTTAACCGTCCAAGGCTCATTAAAAAGTTCCACCATTTTTTTTGCACAGAAATGAACCTCTTCAAGGCTTCCTATATTGGGACCCATAACAATAAATTCATCCCCACCATGTCTTGCAAGCACATGATTATCACAGTTTGCTATTTTTAGCCTCGCGGCTACTTCTTTTAGGAAATTATCTCCAACATTGTGACCATAAGTATCATTGATATTCTTAAAGTTATCAATATCAATAAAAAAAAGGGCCCCTCTCTCATTAAGTTCCATTGAATTATTTATGGATGCATTTAGCTGATCCATAAATAGTACTTTGTTGGGAAGCTCTGTCAGATCATCATAGTAAGCTAATTGATAGATTTTAGATTCCGAATTCTTCCTTTGAGTAATATCTGTATGGGATCCAACCATTCTAATTGGTTTTCCGTTTTCATCAAATAGCATTTTCCCTTTGCTTAGAATCCATATGTATTCATCTTTCCTTCTGATTCTAAATTCACTGTTGAAGCTTTTGATCAAACCTTCAACACACTTTTGGGTACTTTCCAAAACATGTTCAACATCTTCAGGATGTATCAATTCCATCCAAACTTGTTGATAATTGAAAATGTCTTGTTTCTCAAAACCAAGCATCTTTGCCCATGCTAAAGATATGTGGCACGTATCTGCATTAATATCCCAATCCCAAATACCGTCATTTGATCCCTCAATGGCTAATCTGAATCGCTCTTCGCTGACTCTCAAAGCCTCCTTATTTAATTGAATTTGATTATACTGATTTCTTAAGGCTTCCTCAGAAGCGATGACTTCTGTATGCGCATCCTCAAGTTTCTTATAACTAACAATTAATTTACTTTCAATGTCCTGAATCTTCTTAAATGCATAATATATCACTGAAAAACCAAATGAGTGGTTCTTGTCAAATCCATCTCTTTTTTCTTCTGATTTCATATTATCATTCTCCTCATAGTAGTCACATTAAATTTTATCATTCTTTTTTGCATATTTCTATATATTTCTATTATTCTCGACATGCTGATTCTCAGATAAGTGTGTATATTCATTTGCGCTTTAGAAGAAAATAATGGATATAATAAATACACTCACTTTAAGGAGGTTCAAATGACAGATAAAGACATTAAGAAATCTTATGAGAAAAGTGCAGAACGCATGGAAGGAAGCAACAAAACCTTTTCTTCTGGATTAAAAAATGAAGATTTCAATGATCCAGCTCTTCACGAAGACATTCATGAGAAAAAACCTGTCAATTATGAAACAATTGACGGATTCTCTTCAATGGAGGAAGTACATAAGTGGCAAAGGCAGCATATCGAAAAAGATGATCAATCTAAGGAAGGCTATCCCCTAAATATCATTATTGACCCAGACATGAGAGAAATGTATCAAGTGGTCCATGATGCAGATATGTCAAATGTTTTTGACCGATTCAGTCAGCAACAACCTATTCAATGCAAATTCTGTATTGAAGGTCTGTCTTGTCAACTATGTGCCAATGGGCCCTGTCGGATTAGTCCGAAGGTGCCTCGTGGGGTCTGTGGCGTCGATGCTGATACCATGGTAGCAAGGAATTTTATGTATCGCCATGTTACTATTGGAACTGCTGCAAATATCTTTCACTGCCATCAGGCAGCAAGATCATTAAAAGCTGCAGGACAACACCCCGAAAGCGGTCTAAAGATTCGGGATCCTGAGAAACTTAAAAAGTATGCAGATATGGCTGGGTTAGATGCCAACAAACCTCAACCTGAAATTGCTGTGGATTTTGCAGATTGGGTCATGAACGATATCCATTCGCCATACCATGAGGAATCAAAAACAGTGGAAGCCTTTGCTCCTACAAAAAGAAAAAAATTATGGCGTGAATTGGGATTGTTTCCTGGTGGTGGATATAGTGAAGTATCCTATGCCCAAACACGATGCATGACCAATTTCACCTCTGATCCCGTAGAATTTTTATTAAACAGTGTCCGCTTAGGCATTGCCAATGAGTATCAAGGGCTTTTTATGTTGGATATTATTCAAGAAATTTTAATGGGAACTCAAGAAATCGCCATGAAAAAACAAAATATGGGCTTGTTAAAAGAAAACATGATTAATGTGGTAACCAACGGACATATGCCTCTTGTTTCACATGTGGCTATTGATTTAGCTTCTACCTCAGAGTGGCAGGAAAAAGCTAAAGATGCGGGTGCTGACGGCATTCAGATTCTTGGTCATGTATGTGAAGGACAACAACTCATCAACTATGCTGATATGCATAATCAAAAAGGATATGGGGGTCAAGAAGGCGAGTGGCTCTCTCAGGAATATCTCTTGGCAACAGGTGTTATAGATCTGTTTATGTTCGACTATAATTGCACTGTTCCAACCATGCCACTTTATGCAAAACGCTTTGGAACAAAACTTCTAAGTGTTCATCCTGTAATCAAATTACAGGGTACCGACACTTTAGACTTTATTCCAGAGAAAATGAGTGAACAGGCCGCAAAAGCTTTGGACATGGCTATAGGAAGCTTTAAAAAGCGAAAGATCGAGAACAAAAAAACATATATTCCCCCTCATGTTTCAGATTGCATGGTTGGTTTCAGTACCGAATCCATTAAAAATGCTCTGGGCGGTAGTTTCGATCCCCTTATTGAACAAATTGCCAATGGTAATATTCGTGGAATTGCAACCATTGTTGGTTGTACAACTGCACGATATGGGCAAGGCGGAAGTAATATCTTTAAAATTACCAAAGGCTTGATTAAAAACAATATCCTGGTATTATCTGGTGGATGCACTTCAGCTGTTATGGAGTATACTGGTCTAACAGATCCTAAGGCATCAGACGAATGTGGAGAAGGACTTAAAGCCGTATGCAAACAGCTGGGTGTCCCTCCTGTTTTGAATTACGGTGCCTGCGTAGATATTGGCAAAATGACACAGACAGCAATGGAGATTGCTGATGCTTTAGATGTAGATACCAACAAACTACCTATTGTCATTGGCGCTCCAGAATACCTTGAGCAAAAAGCAGTTGCCGATGCCTGTACAGCAGTTGCCCTTGGCTGGCTGGTTCATGTAGCCCCTGTCCCTTCCATTACCGGTAGCCCTGTTGTGGTCAAAACACTTACAGAGACCACAGAAACATTGGGATTGGGAAAAGTAGTGGTTGAAATGGATGCAGAAAAAACCATCCAAATATATGTGGATCATATTGAGAAAAAGAGAAAAGAATTGGGATTAAACTAATAGAAAAACTGTATAAATGGATCAAATTAGAAATTGCTGTGAAGGGTCAATTGAAGATCTTCGCAGCGATTTTTTTGATGCTTAATAGAAAAAGAGCGTTTTTATTTTTCTAAGAGATGATTCCATGTTAGAATAGGTAATGAATAAAAAATACACATAAAGGATGTTGAAGGATATTAACGTTTTATCTATTGAAAACATTTCAAAAAGCTATGGCGACAAAATGC
Source organism: Clostridia bacterium (assembly GCA_016278615.1). Lineage (GTDB taxonomy): Bacteria > Bacillota > Clostridia > Peptostreptococcales > JAAYPU01 > Soudan-22. The sequence continues at coordinate 97,934 of JADQBM010000010.1, forward strand.
TTTTTGAAAATTTAAATTTAACCATAACCCATACAGATAAAATAGGTTTGATCGGTATCAATGGCACTGGCAAATCCACACTTTTAAAAATTATTTCCGGATTGGAAACTCAAGAAATCGGTGAAGTGAACTTCATGAAAGATATATCCATTGAGTTTCTCTCCCAAAATCCAAACTACCATAACAATTCAACCATTTTAGAACAAATCTTTAAAGGGAATTCTAAATCCTTGAATTGTATAAGAGACTATGAAGAAACCCTTGAGGCGTTAGAATTAAATTCTTCAGATAATAAACTTCAAAAGCGCTTATCCCAGCTCTCTATTCAAATGAAAGCGCTGGATTTATGGGACTATGAAAGCCAAATCAAAACCATATTAAGTAAATTGAAAATATCCAATCTAAATCAAAAAATGGGTGATTTATCCGGGGGTCTACGGAAGCGTGTGGCATTGGCTGCTGTTTTAATTTCACCTTGTGATTTACTTGTCTTAGATGAACCCACCAATCATATGGATAATGATACAATCAGCTGGTTGGAATCTTACTTAAAAGGCAGAAAAGGGGCCTTACTTATGGTTACCCATGATAGATATTTTTTGGACCGTGTTGTGAATAAAATTATAGAACTGGATCACGGACAACTCTACAGCTATTCAGGTAATTATACTTATTTTGTTGAAAAGAGAATTGAGCGCCGCTTTCTTGAAAATGCCCTTGAAAGTAAACGCCTTAATCTTTATAAAAACGAACTGTCCTGGATAAGAAGAGGCGCTAAAGCCAGAACCACCAAACAAAAAGCCCGAATTCAGAGATTTGAAACCTTAGAAAATACAAAATATTCTATAGAAGATCCTACCCTTACAATCTCTGCTGCACATTCAAGATTGGGTAGCAAAATCATTGAAATAAACCATATATGGAAAAGCTTTTCCCAATCACCCTGTATAGCTGACTTCAGTTATACCATGCTGAAAAATGACCGTATCGGAATTATTGGTGATAACGGCATTGGCAAGTCTACACTCTTAAATATTATGACAGGAAGGCTATTGCCCGACAAAGGTTCCATCGACATAGGGAGTACTGTAAATATGGGATATTTTTCACAAGAGTCAGAGAATATGGATGAAAACATGCGTGCCATTGAATACATTAAAGAGGTCGCAGAGTTTTTCATGACATCCGATGGACTAAAGGTGACCGCCTCTCAAATCATGGAGACCTTTTTGTTTTCCAAAGAGATTCAATGGACAACCATATCTCGCCTATCAGGGGGAGAAAAAAGAAGGCTCTATCTTTTAAAAACCCTTATGTCTAAACCAAATGTCCTTATATTAGATGAGCCTACCAATGATTTTGACTTGGATACACTAAAAGTTCTCGAGTCGTATCTTGAGGATTTCATAGGCGCTGTTATTATTGTGTCCCATGACAGATATTTTTTAGACCGTACATGCAAACGTATTTTTTCCTTTGAAGGCAATGGTGCAATTATTGAACATACTGGAAATTACTCCGAATATGTAGCCAACAGAAAGAATGATACCATTTCAACCAAGGAAGATCCTGTCAAAAA
>JADQBM010000065.1 GCA_016278615.1 Clostridia bacterium
TCTGACCGCTTTTCTTTAAGCGGCGACATCTAATAATATATCATGTCTGCTTCATCTTGTCAACATTTTTCTTCAACTTTTTATATATCTTTTGTGTAATCTTTTGATTTAAATTGTTTACAAGTGCAAAGGATATATTATATAAATTTGCGACATATGTCAATACTTTTTATATTACCAATTAGTGCCTTTTTTATTCCCTTTTAATAATTGCAAAATAACTTCCTTTATATATTATAAATTATTCATTGTCGAAGGACTCATAATCATGTATATTTGTAATAGTTAGGAAATTATAATTCTATGTATAAAGAGGTGATTAAATGCTTTCTAATAGATTACAGGCTATAACCCCTTCCTTTACTATTAATATTAGCGCGAAGGTTTCTGAAATGAAGGAGCAAGGCAAAGATGTAATAGATTTCAGCATTGGGGAGCCCGATTTCAATGTGCCTCAACTTGCAAAAACCGCCGCAATAGAAGCATTGGATTTGGATAAAACTAAGTATGACAAAATATGCGGCCTTTCAGAACTAAGATTAGCAATTACAAAAAAACTAATGGATGAAAATAATTTGTTCTATGAAATAGAGAATATTGTTGTATCCAATGGCGCCAAGCATGCCATATCAAATACTTTAATGGCGCTCATTAATCCCGAAGATGAAGTTCTTGTCCCCAAACCTTATTGGGTGAGTTATCCTGAAATGATTAAATTAACCGGAGGCGTTCCTGTTTTCGTAGAAACTCCAAATCGGAACCAATATAAAATAACGCCTCAATTACTCTCTCCCTATCTAACATCAAAAACTAAAATGATCTTTTTAACAAATCCATCCAACCCTTCTGGTATTGTATATTCATCAGAAGAATTGCTTCAAATCGGTGAATTCTGTGTCAAAAATAACATTTATATATTGGCTGACGAAATATATGAACGCATCTACTTTAATGACTCTTTTACCAGTATAGCCTCACTGGGTCAGGATATAAAAGATAAAACCATAACCATAAATGGATTTTCTAAGTCTTTCGCTATGACAGGATTGAGAATAGGATACTCTGCATCCAACATTGAAATTGCCAAAGCTATTTCAGTTATACAAGGACACTTAGCCTCTCATCCTTCCACAATCTCCCAGTGGGCCGCTACAGCTGCGCTTAATCACTGCAACCACGAACCTGCCATCATGAGAAAGACCTATAAAAAAAGAAGGGATCTCGCAGTTTCCATGTTAAATGCTATGGAAGAACTTAAATACGTAACCCCCCAAGGGGCTTTCTACATATTCATTGATATATCTGCTTTTAAAAAGAAGTTAGGTTATAGCGGTTCATTTTCAGTAGCTTTTTCCAATAGTTTGTTGGAGAACGCTTTGGTTGCATCTGTACCTGGCATTGCCTTTGGCATGGATGATTTTATAAGAATTTCTTATACTTGCTCAGAAAAACATCTTTTAGAAGGTTTAAATAGAATGCACACTTTCGTACGATCTCTACAAATGACAAAATAGAAGGATGAATGAAAGGAGAATAAGATGGGACATAGTGCAATAGCAATTTTATTCATTGGTGCTTCAATGTTTATCCCTTTATGGATTGGGGCCAAAGCAGGGGAAAAGGATGAAAATACAATAAATGATTTCTTTATTCAAAATAGAAACATGGGGCTAATCACCTTGTTCTTCACTGTTCAGGCAACTTGGTGGAGTGCTTTTGCATTTTTAGGCTCTACAGCTTATTATTATTCTAATGGTCCAGTATACTGGACCACTATAGGGTGGGACATACTATTCGGAATATTGTTTTTCGCTATTGGAAAAAGGATCTGGTTTCATGGGAAAGAAAATCAGCACATTACGGCGACAGACTTTTTTATGGACATTTATAAGTCTAAGACTTTGGGTATTTTAGTTACTTGTGTCATGATGCTTTTTACCATTCCTTATTTTCAGATACAGATTTCAGGGGGTGCCTATCTTATAGAAACTGCTTCAAAAGGTTTGATTCCCAGCGAAATGGGTGCTTTTCTATTTGCCACAGTTATTGTTATTTATGTTTGGACAGGCGGGCTCCGTGCGGTTGCTTGGGCAGATATGTTTTATGAGTTTTTGATTATTTCCAGCGCCCTTCTTGGCGGCATCTTTATTCTTTACTATTTTAATGGCATTGAAAATTTATTTTCCAAAATCAATGATTTTAATCCCAAAGCCTTAACACTTCCCGGGCCAGACGGTACTGCAGGCCCTTTGCTCTGGCTTTCTATGTTTATTATCGTTCCCATTGGAGCCTTCATGGGCCCTCCTCTGTGGATTCGAATGTATGCCGTACGAAACGTGAAAACATTTTATATTATACCTCTTTTATTATCCGTTATCTCTATTGTAAATATTTCACCCATGCTAATAGGAAATGCGGGCATATTGCTTGAAAAACATCTCATTGATGCCGATACGCTATTTCCACGCATATTCATAAATCACACGCCTTATATGTTGGCTTATATTATACTAATCGGAGGCGCAGCTGCGGCTATGTCTACTTCTAACTCTCAAATCCACTCCGTTTCTGCTATATATACAATAGATATTCATAGAAGGTACATTAATAAAGATTTAAGTGATAAGAGACTGTTAAATGTTGGTAGAATTGCGATTGTTATTTTTGCTATCCTATCTTATGTCACTTACATCCTTGTTCCTGGCCTGCTGATTCAATTAGGGCTAACGGCTCTTAGTGGCACTGCTCAACTATTTGTTCCCACAGCAGGTGCTTTGTTTTGGGAAAAATCCAATTCTAAAGGCGCTATCACCGGAATTATATCAGGTTTAATTGCTTTGGTAATATTTTCATTTTTTAAAGATTTAAATGTAGGGATTGCTGGTTTATTAGGTTTTTTAACAAATACGATTGTTTTTATTACCGTATCCAGCATCACATCTGGAAACAAAGAAACCAGTGCACAAATAAGAAATATGAAGTTGAAATACAATGATACCTACAATTAGTATTAAGTTTAATAGACTCCTCCGGAGTAGGGTGAGTTAAAGTTGAAGTTTAAATAAACTCCTTCGGAGTAGTATAGAGCTAAGTGTTAAGTTTAAATAGATTCCTTCGGAATAGGGTAAGTTAAATATTAAATATTGTGTTTCCACTTCTACTTCTACTTAAACTTAAACTTCCACTTCTACTTCTACTTATGCTTATCTTTACGGGCAGGCACAGGACCAGCCCCTACGGTTGTTTTTATATACTTACACTTAAACTTCAACTTATACTTAAACTTCAACTTATACTCACACTTATACTTCCACTTACTTACTCATGGTATCCACTACCAACTCATCGTATGTATATTCTTTCGAAATCAAATCCTTGTCCATAAGCCACTGCATTCCTTTTTCTATTTCTTTCTCATCTGGTAAAGCAATGCTTTGATACTTTTTCACCTCATAGTACGCTTCCAATCCCTCAGGGAAAGCTAATCTTTCATTTATTATGCTAAAATACGCTTCCTGAGGTGTATTGTTAATATACGCCACCGCTTTATTATAGGCCTCATAAAACCCTTTTAAATCTGAAGCGTTATTATTGATATACTCATCAGTCATCATTAAAATGCCCGGATAAGTGTCAAATTCGTCGTTTTTGCTGAGTAATCGCGAGCCATCCGCTATGGCTCCAGACGCAAGGGGTTCTGGAAGTGTCGCCCCGTCAATTTTCCCAGTATTAAGCATCTCTAACCTTGCTGGAATAGATGGGATGCTCACCTTATTGACTTGATCTGGATTAATTTCATTATAAATTAAAGCGGTATCCAATAGGTATTCCATTAAAGTATTAAATGATATTCCAACTGATTTTTCAATCAAATCTTCCATTTTATATATGTCGGTATTGGCGTTTACCAAAAGGCTATAGGTTCCTTCTGTTTGCGCAACTCCATAAGTTGAAAGACCGCTTTCACGAAACAATCCTAATGATAGGACATCCGTTGAAACACAGTGAAGTTCATTTGCTTGAATGGCTGCATCCCTATCCATTGCACTTCGAAATAGTTGAAGCTCTACTTGTAAGCCTACCTCCTCAAAATATCCCATTTCATCTGCTATAACGATTGGAATAGAAGAGTCATCCGGTAACAATCCTATCTTGAGACTTTCATCCTTCCCCTGCTCCCCAGAGCAACTTGAGAAAATGAGCAAACAACTTAATAATAGTAGTATCTTCTTAATTCTCATTTATGTAGTACCTCCTTATAAATCTCTTAATCAGCTTTCCCATCCCACTCATGTAGATCATATGGTTTATATTATTTATCTTATTATCTGAGTATTATAGTCATTTCTTTGTCATTGGTCAAGTCATACCAACAACATGGCGTCTTTATATAATTCACGACAAAAACAGAAACTAAATATTTCTTGAATGAGTTCCCTTGTTTCTATAGGAAACAAAGGTTATAATCTTTTATGGATATTAATAACAATAAAGAACTCGGGTGAAAAAATGACTTCTGCTTACTATATAGGTTTATATATTTTTTTCTATTTTTCAATGGGATCCCTTGTGCCCTTACTTTCTCAATATTTATTAAGTATTGGGCTAAACGGCATACAGATTGGAACCATAACTGCTTCTGGTTTATTGGCAGGTATATTGACCACACCTTTATGGGGAATGATCTGCGATCGTACAGGAAGAAATAAGACGGTATTACTCTTTTTATTAATTACTCCAGCTTTATTAAGCTTATTGTTAATGTCTGCAAAAGGATTTCATTTAATACTCGTTTTGTATGTGATGCTCTATATGTTTCAAAATTCTATTGTCCCAGTAATGGATTCCTTGGCATTAGGGCATACAACCGATTTCGGGAAAATTAGATTATGGGGTTCTATTGGTTTTGCCTTTGGCGTCTTTATCACAGGGCTCATTGCGCAGGAATATGGCCTGCATATGATTTTTATCTTGTATAGCACCTTTGCATTTATAGCTGTACTCTTTCTCAAAGGCATTCACACAACACCTATTAAAACAACTCTAAATCATTTTGAAGGACTCAATCAGTTATTTAAAAATAAACAATATCTCCTTTTTGTTCTCGCTGCTTTCTTTATTCAGGGACCCATTATCGCCCACAACACCTATTTTGGCATATTATATACTTATGTCGGCGGAACTATTGCAGGAGTAGGCATTGCCTTCTTCCTTTTTTGCATTAGCGAAGCGCCTGTAATGCTTTTTTTGAATAAATTAGAGAAACACTTTTCCATAGAAAATATTATTACTTTTTCAATACTTCTTTCTATTATAAGATGGTATTGGTACAGCACCGCCCCTTCACCTGTTTTGCTCATTAGCACCTTTATGATTCAAGGCATTGTCAATGGTATATTTATCGTCATGGCCATGAGATATATTTCAAGCATTACTCGAGATGAAACAAGATCAACAGCTATTGCGATTTATTCTTCCATATGTAATGGTTTGGGCGCAATGGTTTGTCAATATATTGGTGGTTTTGTTCTAGATAATAAAGGTCCTGATTATATTTACTTCATATTTTTTATATTTAATATCATTGCCCTTGCTATTATCTTAATATTAAAAAAAAGCCGTAAACGGCTTTCTCGTTTTTAGGGGGGAGAAGAGGGAGAGAAAATTCTCCCCCTTGAAATATTTCATATTATGCTAATGTTTTAATTGATGTTCTAATCTATTGTTTTTTATTAAATCCTGTCTAAGCAAAACCAAAAAATCTAGGCAACCACAATGCTAAGTCGGGGAATGCAGTGGTGATAAACAACGTAGGCAGCCATGCGAATAAGATTAACCACATTGTGGGCTTCATCATTTCGTTGATGGGTGCGTTAGCAATTCTGGAGCCTAAGTATAAGAAGGGCGCTGTGGGAGGCGTAACGCAACCAAGACCTAAATTGACACCCATAATAGCGGCAAAGTGAACCGGATGAATATCCAGCGCGATTGCTACCGGCAAAAGAACGGGAGTCGTAAGAAGGATGGCGCTTGTATCATCCATCAGCATACCTATAATAATCAGAAATACATTGAGCATAAAAATCAGAATTAATCTGTTTTCTGTAACAGCCATCATCAAATCAAGAATCATTTGAGGGGTGTTTTCCATAATATAAAGTCGAGATAACATCATAACTGATAATAGCATAATCATAATAACTCCCGCAGTACAGCCGGCAGTGATTAATCCGTCTTTAAAGGTTTTCCAATCCAATCCTTTATAAAAGAAGATTCCAATGGGTATGGTATATATTACAGAAACTGCTGCTGCTTCAGTAGGTGTCAAAAACCCTCCATAGATCCCTCCTAAAATGATAAAAGGTGCTATTAGAGCAGGTATTGCTTTTCCCGTTCTTGTTCCCAATGTCTTGATAAAAACACTGCGTTCCATTTTTTCCGTCAGAATTAGAGTTTTACAGTCACGGAGCATCCAAGCATTGGTTCCGCTTAATAATATGACCAAAAGGATGCCAGGTCCGATGGTTGCAAGGAAGCAAGCCAATACCGACTGTCCTCCGATAAAAGCATAAATAATCATGTTTAAGCTGGGAGGTATCAACAATCCAAGCAGAGAAGCGCTTGAAATCAGTGCAGCAGATATGCCTCGCGGATACCCTGCAGCTTCCATTCTTGGTAGCATAATGGTCCCAATACAAGTAAGGGTAGCAAATCCGCTTCCAGAGATGGATCCAAACAAGGCACAAGATACAACCATAACCGCCCCAAGTCCGCCTCTGACACGACCTACAATCATAGAAACAAGATTGGTAAGACTCTCTCCAATTCCGCTTTTCTCCATAAGTTGACCCGCGAGGATGAACAAGGGAACTGCTACTAATATGAGGGAGCTGACTTTACTGAATCCGTATGGCAAAAGAAAGGTATAATCATATCCTCCTCCCACAACAATAACCAGCGTAGACGCAAAAAAAGCATAAGGAATGGGAACTCCCAATAATAATACAACAATAAGTACAATTACAGCAATCAATACAAGCATCTATTATACCTCCTTCCTATCATTCAACTGATCATCAATTTCTATTTTCTTTATCCATTTAAAATAGAATCTCTTAATTTCATTATATAAATGCACAGAATGATAAAAAGAGCCAATAGCTAATCCAAACAGCAATGATGACTGTGCAACTGTGACGGGAATACGCCAAACAGGAGTTTGCTGTCCATTAATAATGTTCCATTGGAACAATTGCATAGCCCAAAATAAAAATATAATACCGAGAACAACACTTAATGTATTACGTAATAATCCGAGCAAATCTTTTGAAAAGCCCTCCTTCATCATTATGATGATGATGTCTGCTTTGATATGACTCTCTTCATAACTGCCATAGGCGCTACCGATCATATAGAGCCAGAAGGCGCAAATAATAAGAATTTCTTCGTAACCTAGTAAATTCATGTTAAATGCACGGGATATAACAGCTGCAAATGTAATTAATGTAACCAAAATATTAGTAACAATTAAACCAAGTCGTAAAAGCTTATTCAACGCTGCATAAAATGATGATTTTTCCAATTTGTTTTCTAGTGTGTACATTATGGCTCTCCTTTCTCTGAAAATGTAATTAAGGGAAGGGTTCCCCTTCCCTTAATAAATTGCTTATGCAAATTATGTGTTAATGTCGCATATTAATCTATTTGCTGGTTATTGGAGCTTTTCAACTTCTGCTCTCATACCGTCCATTAATTCTTTTGTTAATTGATCTTCAAGCTTTGGCCAAGTAGTATCTCGAACAAATTGTGCATAAACATCTAATTGTTCAGGTGTAAATTCAACAACTTCAACGCCATAATCATCAGCCAACTTTTGCTTATAGACTTCTTCATTTTCTTGAGCTACTGTAAAGCTCTTAACACTTTGTTCCTGGAACGCTTCAACAACGATGTCTGCATCTGCAGGATCTAATTTGGCAAGAGTCTTTTCACTAATAACATAACTTGTAGCTTCTGCATGAATATAATTAACATACATATAGTTGATAACTTCACCAACCCATGCATAGTTAATGTTTGGTGTACCTCCAACCCATCCGTCAACAACTTTTGTCTGGATTGCAGTAGGAACTTCTGAATAAGGAACAGTGATAGGATTGAAACCAAGATCTTCCTGTGCAACACGGAAAGTAATCATGGCCGGACTTCTGGTTTTAACATTTTTATTTACACCAGGAGTGAATATATCAGTTGGCTCTTGTACAAATGCCTGACCGATGAATCCTTCAAGGACGATACCCAAAAACCTAACATCGTTTTCTGCTGTTAGTTCTCCCAGTTGTTGAGATAAAAATGAATCTGGTGCAAAAAGAACTTTTGCTTCTTCAAAGCTTGTTGCATAATAAGGCACATAAGCGGCACCTAATCTAGCATCTAAAGCATCGGGTATTGTAATCTGTCCCGCATCGATACTTCCTCTAACAATTTCTTCATAGACTGTTTCATAACCACCTAATTGGCTGGCTGGAAAATATTGAATTTCAACTCTTCCTTCAGTTCTTTCCTTGACAATTTCAGCAAGTTCGTTGTTCAAACCAGTAGCAATATGCTCAAGAGGCGCATCGGATGCTAATCTTAAAACGATGGGTTCAACTGCTGCATCTCCATTGTCTTCAACGTCACCATCGCCACCACCGCCGCAACCAGCAAATGCTGTAAGAACTAAAGTTAATGTTAGTATAACTGCCATAAATCTCTTAAGTTTCATTTTTTATCCTCCCTCGAATAAGTAAATTACTTAATTTTTTCAAAATGCTTAAAATATTTCTTAGCATTTCTACTTAAACTATAGTTTATTTTCCATTAAAGTGCTTTAAAGGTTTGGTTTTCATGCTATTTACAGAATTTTTAGAATAATGGAAAATATATGACTATGATATCAAAGAAATATTAAAATACACTTAATATAAACTTGAATTTATATAAAAAAACATAAAATATTCTATGTCTTACCTGGCTGTTTTTTTCTGATACAATATAAAGAAGATGTTGACGATTTAATGTAAAGGAGATTGTAAGATGTATCAACTATCTCAAGACTATTATTTGCTTTTTATTTTGATTCTCTTTGTCTCTCTTATTTCTTTGTTCTATTTTTATATCTTTACCGAGAATCGAGAAAAATATATAAATTACTGGGGCCTCAGTTGGGTCATGTATGCCGTAAGCCTTATTTTTAGTATCTTTCTAATCTCTCATCCTTTCTCTATTTATTTAATTGGAGCAAAGCAAGTTTGTGATCTTTTTAATAGTCTCTTTTTATTGGCAGGTACTTATCATTTTATTGGTAAAAAATTTCCTTATTATTGGATTCAATTCACAATTGTAAATGTATTATGGATTTCTTTAGCTGTTTATTATAACCTCCCTTTTATTTCCATCACATTATTATCTTCTGCGTTTTTTAATATTATTGCTCTGGTCACTGGAATTATGTTACTCAGATTTTGGAAAATGAACAACATTGGAAAAATAATTATTATTTTGATTTTTTTTGTTTGGGGTGTTCATAAAGCTTACTATCCCTATTTTTACCCAGACTTTAGAAACTCACCATTGGGCTATATCAGTGAAATTATTTTAGCAAATTTGTTAAATTTCAGCATTATGCTTATCTATCTACAAAAAATAAGAGAAGAACTCATGAAAAGCGAAAAGTCTTTCCGTTTATTAGCAGAAAATGCTCAGGACATGATTTATGTGGTTCAATTAAATCCCAGTCTACACTTTAAATTCGTCAGCCCATCCTGCGAAAAAATTATAGGATATGTTCCTGAAGATTTTTATAGCAATTCAAATATTTTTTTTGAAATAATTCACCCTGAAGACAAACCTTTTCTCGAGGCTTTATTTGATCCATTTTCTTCTTTTTCTGAACCTCTTACCTTGCGCTGGAAACATAAAGACGATTTTTATGTATGGACTGAGCAAAAAGCCACTTTCTTTGTAGATAGCGAGACACATGCAACACGTGTGGAGGGAATCATTCGAGACATTACAGATCGGAAAAAAGTAGAAGAAAACTTAATCAATACAGAGAAATCAAGACAAACTTTATTAACCAACATTTCTCACGAATTACGCACCCCTATTACATCTATTGTTGGGTATATTGCTGCCATTAAAGAGGGGCGTTTTAAGGAAGAAACAAGAAAAAGCTACATCGATTTAATCTATAAAAAATCTTTACATCTTCAAAGACTTGTTCAGGATTTATTCCAATTAACTCAATTTGAATCAAAACGAATTTCTTTCAATTTCTCACAGATCACCATTTCTGAATTTATAATTGATATATTGGAAAAGTACAAATGGGATATTACACAAAATAATATTAACTTTAAAATTAATTTTGAAAAAACCGAGGCTTTTTTGCAATCTTTTGTTATTATAGATATAGAGAGAATTGATCAAGTTTGTTCAAATATTATATTCAATGCCATTAAATTTTCTCCACTTGGGGGAACCATAACCATAGCTTTACAACGCTATGATTCTGATTACTTTTTAGTATCTATTTCCGATACTGGAACAGGGCTGCTACCTGAAGATGCGGAGAATATCTTTGATAGGTTTTTCAGAAGCAAGAGCCATCAACATATTGAAGGAAGCGGATTAGGACTTGCTATTTCAAAAGAAATTATTGAATTTCACAAAGGCACCATATGGGCAGAGAGTAAATTAGGTCAGGGCAGCACTTTCTTATTTACCATTCCATTTTATACGCCTGAGTGAAAGGAATAATAATGACGCTTATGTTTAGATACAAGTAAGGAGACTCCATATATGTCTAGAGAAAAAATTTTAATCATTGACGATGAAATTGAAATCTTAGAATTAATAAAATCATGTTTGACTGAAGAGCAATACCAGGTCTTAACAGCTGAGAATGCGCAAAAAGCCCTTGAAAGTCTTCAGACAGAAACTCCAGATTTAATTCTTTTAGATATCATGTTGCCCGATATTGATGGCATCGAGTTATGTCTTGACATAAGGAAGCTCACCAATGCACCTATTATATTTCTCAGTTGCAAATCTCAAGAAATAGATAAAGTTTTAGCTTTATCTGTAGGTGGAGATGATTACGTTACAAAACCATTTTTACCAAACGAACTCATCGCGAGAATACGCGCACACTTAAGAAGAAATCGCTTTACCCAGCAAACCAATCATGTTCCTTCTATTATTGAATACCCTGGAATAAAAGTAAATTTAGATAGCCATGAGGTATTCATTAGCGATGAACCTGTTGTTTTATCTGGGAAAGAATTTGATTTGTTGGCTGTTTTAATAAAAAATCCTAAAAGAATTTATAGTATGGAACAGTTGTTTCAAATGGTATGGAAGATGGATAGCTTAGAAAACGATGCTCGAACCATCATGGTTTATATCAGTAATTTGCGAAAGAAAATTGAGAAAGATCCTTCAAATCCCGAATTCATTGTTAATGTACGGGGTGTAGGCTATAAATTTAATAGCACCGTCTATGTGTAAGTTATTCATCTGACTTTTCACCCCAGTTTTTTTTGTATGCGTAGAATAACACAAAGCACATAAAGGCCCATACAATTATGACAAAGCCATATATAAAAGGAAATCCCATTATAAGCGGGTGTACACGATTGATAAAAAAAATCCCCGGAAATTCTATTAAAGCAAACCCTATGATTAATAGAATCCATATCCGATACTTTATTTTCGTTTTTTTCTTATCAAACACATCTTCCCCTTCTTTCTTCTTTGAATATATTTTACTATACCATAGTTTAATGAATAATTAATAATGAATAATGAATGAAAATTCATTAAAATCAAGTTTTATACTTTTTCTTGTGATTAAATGAAGGTTTTGGAATAAAACCATCCATAATTTTTATCTATTATCTCTTATCTATCATCTTATTCCTTTATTTCATATCCACTATCTGGAGCCAGCACAAAATTATCTTTAAGGCCCGATGAAATATATAATTTATTATCATCTGTAATAAAAATGATATCCATTTCATCCATACTTTCAACCAATTGCATCCCTTCATCTATCCCCATCAAAAATAAGGTAGTAGAGAAAGCATCTCCATCTGTTGATGTGTCACTCACAACACAGACACCTTTTAACTCATTTTCCTGTGGGAATCCAGTAAAAGGGTTGAGTATATGATGATATTTCTTATCTTTATGTATAAAGTATCTTTCGTAAGTCCCTGATGATACGATGGACTTATCCGATACATTTACTATCCCTAAATAATCCCCCCTCAAAGAATCAGGATCTTGAACACCAATGCTTAAATCACTCCCATCTGGCTTGCTTCCTATCAAAAGCAGGTTGCCCCCTAAGTTAATAACAGCACTCTCTATCCCTCTTGATTTCATGTACACTTTAACCTTATCCGCAATATAACCCTTAGCTATAGCGCCTAAGTTGGCTTCCATAGAGGGTCTTTCCAATAAAATTCTATTATTTTCTTCGTCTATTTGGATGTCTTTATAATTAATCAAATCTAATGCATTTTCTCTTTCCTGATTGGTTGGATAATGCCCTTCCGGCGGATTAATTGCCCACAGCTTAATCAATGGACCTGACGTAATATCAAAAAGACCCATAGATAACTCTGACATTTCAATACTGTGTTTTATTAATGTCATGGTATCTTCAGATACTTGAGTCCATTGTTTCCCAGCATTTTCCTTTAGGTTCCACAGATCACTTCCCTGTATATGGACACTTAAAACTTCCTCAAGACTTCTTATATAGTTAAATATTTCATCAAAAATGGCTTCATCCTTATAATCATATATTTTAATCGTTACAATGGTATCCAAAAGGAATTCGCTATCTGATATATATGCTTCATCATGAGCTCTATCTTGTTGGACCATGCAACCAATCAATGAAGTTACACACATTGCTAATATTAATATCATTATTACTTTTTTCATACTCATTCCTCCACGCTTCCCAAACGATGATAAGCTATTAAAAAAATGTAGATTTTGCAAAAAAAATCATCCATCAATCATAGAGACCTAACACAGAATTTTAAATTCTGATGTAGGTCCTATACTGAAACTCTCCAATCTTTGATTGGATAAGAGTTTTTCAGTTGAAGCCCTAGCTCAAATCTTTGATTTGATATGCAGGTCTCATACAGCAACTCTCCAATCTTTGATTGGCTAAGAGTTTTTCAGTTGAAGCCCTAGCTCAAATCTATGATTTGATGTGCAGGTCTCATACTGAAACTCTCCAATCTTTGATTGGCTAAGAGTTTTTCAGTTGAAGCCCTAGCTCAAATCTTTGATTTGATATGCAGGTCTCATACAGCAACTCTCCAATCTTTGATTGGCTAAGAGTTTTTCAGTTGAAGCCCTAGCTCAAAT
>JADQBM010000061.1 GCA_016278615.1 Clostridia bacterium
GCTAGGGCTTCATGATTAGAAAGTTCCACTTGTATGAGACCTGCACATCAAATCATAGATTTGAGCTAGGGCTTCAGGATTTAAGATTGATTTTATGTTTAAATCTTAAGTTGTTGAAGTAAAGAGATGACTTCCTCTTTCTTTTCTAAAGTATTTATCATCCTACGAACTTCTCCTGCATGGGGCATACCTTTTAAATACCAACCTACATGTTTTCTTATTTCTCGCGAAGCTCTATACTCCCCTTTTTCTTCTACAAGAAGCTTGAAATGCTTAATAGCAGTATCCAGTTTTTCTTCGGTTCCTACAGCAAAGGAATTCGAACCTTTCAATAAGTCCCTAGCTTCTTGAAAAATCCAAGGATTTCCTCTTGCACCTCGAGCAATCATGACACCATCGCAACCTGTTTCCTCAAGCATCTGAACAGCATCTTTTCCTGAAAAAACATCCCCACTTCCTATGACCGGAATATTGACACTTTTCTTGACTGATTTTATATATTCCCAGTCTGCTTTTCCACTGTAAAACTGTTCCCGAGTTCGGCTGTGAACTGTCACTGCAGAAGCTCCGTAATGTTCAATTTTTTTTGCGATATCAATAACATTAATGCTATTGATATCCCACCCTATTCTGATTTTAACAGTAACTGGTTTACTTGAAGCTTCAACAACCGCTTTCACGATACTGCCAACCAAATCGGGATTTTTTAACAATGCGGAACCATCTCCACTTTTAACAACTTTCTGCACAGGACATCCCATGTTAATATCTAAAAGATCATTTTTTCGACAATCCAGCTTCTTTGCTGCATGCGCCATAATCTCAGGATCTGAGCCAAATATTTGAAAAGCCATAGGTTTTTCCTCATCGTAAACCTTTAAGAGCTCTTCAGTTTTTTCATCATTATAAAATAAACCCTTTGAACTTATCATTTCAGAAAAAACCAACCCACAACCGTAGCTCTTACAGATTCGCCTAAAAACACTATCCGTAATCCCCGCCATGGGACCTAATACAAAGGGATTGTCTATTGTTATATTTGCTATTTTCATAATTCACCATCGTTTTTGATTAAGATAAAAGATAATAGTTAACAGATAATAGTTAAGGAAAGTTTTGCTGAAGCAAAACTAATCTAAATAAAAAATATCCCCTTAATCAAATTCTATCGAAGATTTTGGTACAAAATCCTCCTTAACTATTATCTATTATCTGTTATCTCTTATCTTTAATTATCTATTCTACCTATTTCTCTCATAAATAATTCTCAGGCCTTCTAATGTGAGCATTTTATCCACATGGTCTATTACTTTTATTTCATTTGCTATTAAGTTTGAGAGCCCGCCTGTGGCAACTACTTTTACATCTTCGCTGACGTTAAGCTCTGACTTTATTTTATTAATAATGTATTGAGCAAGTCCCATATGTCCGTATACCAATCCGGCTTGCATGCTGGCCACTGTGTTTCTGCAAATAACCGTTCCTGGTGATTCAAGCTCTACTTTGGGGAGTTTCGCTGTTTTTTCAAACAAAGCCTCACTTGAAATTTTTAGTCCTGGTGCAATGGATCCACCTAAAAATTCACCTTGCTTGGATACAACTGTAAAGGTAGTTGCAGTTCCAAAATCTACAACAATCAGTGGGCCTCCATACTTATCATAAGCTGCTACAGCATTAACAATTCTATCTGATCCAATAAGTTTTGGGTTGTCATATTTGATAACCATTCCTGTTCTTATTCCAGGGCCTACGACAATTGCCTTTTTTTTAAAATATTTCATGGACATATGTTGAAGTGTATAAACAACAGGAGGCACAACTGTAGAAATGATAATATCATCAATATCTTTTATAGAGAGCTCTTCATATTGAAAAAGCTGATGAATAATCATACCATATTCATCTGCACTTTTATTTCTATCTGTCTCTAATCTCCAATTTTTAATAAGTTTTTTACCTTGAAAAACACCCAGTACAATATTTGTATTCCCTACATCAAATGTTAGCAACATCCTCTAAATCCTCCTAATGGTATATGGGGTAGTTCTATGTCCTGTTTCATTGTATACTTCAATATATTATGAATGTTTCGCTGGTTTTTGTCAAACAGAAGCAATAAAATAAAATCAAAGAGATAAAAGATATAGATAAGAGATAACAGATAATAGATAAGAGATAACAATAGATAAGAGATAATAGATAACAGATAATAGTTATGGAGGATTTTGTACCAAAATCTTCGATTGAATTAGACCAAAAGAGCATTGTTTATATTCAAATTAGTTTTGCTTCAGCAAAACTTTCCTTAACTGTTATCTATTATCTGTTATCTATTATCTATCTTTAATGTCTTTCTTTTATGTCTTCTAATCTACATATTGGTACATGCCTCTAACAGAGGCTTCTCCGGAAATAATCTCGTGTCTAATTCCTTTGTTATCTTCTACCACCAATGCACCTCTATCCGTCAAGCCTACTGCTTTTCCAAATATTTCATTCCCATTTTCTATCACTTTAACTTCCTTTTCAAGAGTTGCGGAAAATTCCCTGCATACCTCTACAATTCCTTCAAGGGAATGGTTTTTCAAAAACTGCGAATAATAGTAATTCATATATTTTAGTATCGCCTTTATTATTGCTTTTCTTGAAACATCTACGCCTGTAAACTTTTTAAGAGAAGTCGCCTTGTCTTCAATTTCCTGGGGAAAATCTTCAGGGTTCTGATTCACATTAATGCCAATTCCAACAACAATATAGTTCACACTTTCTATTTCACCACTAAGCTCAGTGAGTATCCCACATACTTTCTTTTTTTCCAATAGAATATCATTGGGCCATTTGATTTTAGCATCGCAATTCAAAACTTCATTTAATCCTTTCACTACCGCTGCTGCAGTAACTTGTGTTAATAGCACAGCGTCAGTAGGAACAATATCAGGCTTTAGAATCATTGACATCCATATGCCACTTCCATAAGAAGAACTCCACTCTCTCCCCAACCTGCCTTTGCCTTTGGTTTGATTTTCAGCTAATACAATAGTCCCGCTGGGTTTTTGAGAAGCAATCTTTTTGGCATATGCATTGGTGGAATCTATCTCTTCAAAAAATAGATATTCTTTACCAATTCTCCATCCTTCATCAAATTCTAAATAAGCCATATCCAATCGATCTGGCATAGACACCAGTCGATATCCTTTATTGGTAACAGAGTCTATTTGATACCCTTCTTCTTTTAGCTTATGAATGTATTTCCAAACATTGGCTCGAGTAATATGATATTTCTTGCTTATTTCTTGCCCTGAGATAAATGTGCCTTTGTGCTCAACCAATTCTTTTATAATTAAATCTTTCATAAAACAATCTCCTCAGGTATATTTTTTTATAGAAATTCAATATTTCTATTATAAAAAATGTGGCTTAGCCACTCCGCTATGGAACCCAACGGCTTCACCTCCGACTCGCTACGCTCACTGCTGTCCGTTTTCCCTAGCCAAGCAAGCTTGGGGTAAAAAGGCTATGGTTCCCTTCGGCGACTGCTATCACAGTCTGAGCACCCTCCTTTACCGGCAAAGGGGATTCCCCTCTGCACTCCCCTCTTTTTTATATAATAGAAATCGATATTTCCTATTATATAAAAAAAGGGACAGCGAGCCATTGCTTTACCGTCCCTTGATCTATTGTTTTTATCCAAATAGTGAAAGCATAACGCCTGCCGCTACGGCAGAACCGATGACACCTGCTACATTTGGCCCCATAGCATGCATCAAAAGGAAGTTTGAAGGGTTTTCTTTCTGCCCAACAACCTGAGATACACGTGCCGCCATGGGAACCGCAGATACACCTGCAGAGCCGATTAATGGATTTATGCCTCCAACAATCTTGTTCATAATTTTTGCTAATAGAACACCTGCTGCTGTTCCTACGGCAAATGCCAATACCCCAAGCACAACAATTTTTATGGTTTCTGCTGTTAAGAATGCTTCTGCTGTTGCAGATGCACCTACAGAAATACCTAAGAATATGGTTACAATGTTAATTAAAGCATTGGCTGATGTTTCGGAAAGTCTATTGGTTACAGTGGATTCTTTAAATAAGTTACCCAGCATAAGCATACCAATCAAAGTAGCTGCTGGTGGTAAAATCAAAGAAACGACGATTGTAACCATAATAGGGAATACAATTTTTTCTATTTTAGAAACAGGTCTAAGCTGTTCCATTTTAATCATACGCTCTTCCTTGGTTGTCAACGCTTTCATAATAGGTGGCTGTATGATTGGGACTAAAGCCATATAAGAATAGGCTGCAACTGCAATGGCTCCTAAAAGCTCTGGGGCGAGTCTTGATGCCAAGAATATCGCCGTTGGCCCATCTGCGCCACCAATAATACCAATCGCGCCTGCCTGTTGAGCAGTAAAATTTAATAAAATAGCTCCTAAGAAAGTTGTAAATATACCAAACTGGGCAGCTGCTCCTAATAAAAGAGATTTAGGATTTGCAATCAATGGTCCAAAATCCGTCATAGCCCCTACACCCATAAAAATAATGGGAGGAAAAATACCCAATTCATCCCCTTGATAAAAATACCATAAGAGTCCTCCTGGATCATGGCCAGTATGCGCTCTCATCATATCTGCTAAGGGTAAATTCGTTAGTAACATACCAAAAGCAATAGGAACCAATAAAAGAGGTTCAAACCCTTTACCTATAGCTAAATACAAAAATACAAGTGCTACTACAATCATAACGAGTTGCTGCCAAGTCATAGCTACAAAACCAGTACTATAAAAAAAATCTATAAACGCTTGTTGCATCGTCATGTCTCCTTTCTAAGTATTTTTTTCAGTGAGACTAACCGATAACAACCAGAACGTCTCCGGCATTTACGGATGCACCTTTTGATACAATAACGGACGTAACTGTTCCATCTGCTGGCGCCGTGATCTCATTTTCCATTTTCATCGCTTCCAAAATAAGGAGTACTTGTCCATTTGAAACAGAGTCACCTTCTTTGACTTTTAAATCAAGAATTGTTCCTGGCATAGGAGCCGTCACTGAATTGGCTCCTGCTGCTGGTGCTGCTTTTGGTGCTGCTGGTGCCGCTTTTGGTGCTGCTGGTGCTGCTGCTGGTGCTGGTGCTGCTGCTGGTGCTGCTGCTGGTGCTGCCGGAGCTGCAGGTGATGCAGCTCCACCTATTTCTTCTACATCCACTTCATAGCTTTTTCCATTTACAGTTATATTATATTTTTTCATTTTAATCCTCCTAAAAATAACAAAATATATTTAGATTCTTCTACTGTCCAACTGTTCGTGTTTTGCAACAGACGCCCATGCAGGCATTCTATCTGTTGTTCTTTTAATATTTTTAACAACAATGGTCTGAATAGGTCTTTGTATGCTTGCGGCTATTGCCGCTGAAATCACTGCGATTAGAGCATCATCATCGTCATCATCTTGTGTAGCCTCAATGGATGACATTGGCGTCGCAACAGGTGCCACAGGTTGTTGCTCTTTTTTGGGCCTATCCAGTATTCTTGTCATGATCCCAATAAGTCCCCATAGTAAAGTCAATACCAGAAAAGTTATAATCATGCCCAATAATGTAACGATTAATGCAGCTACAACTTTATCTCCTGTATCCATCTGTTGCATAAGCTCTGGGTCCGCAAATCTTTCCATTAATGTTAATTTATCCACTTCATCACCTCGTTCCCTTTATTCTTAATCTTGTTTTAAAGTGGTATATTTCCATGTTTTTTTGCAGGTAATGATTGTCTCTTCGATGCTAACATATCAAAAGCACTGATAAGTCTCGGTCTTGTTGTGCTTGGTTCTACGATATCATCTACATAGCCCATTTCTGCTGCTTTATAGGGATTAGCGAATTGTTTCTTATAGCCTTCGATTTTTTCCTGTCGCATTGTAACAGGATCCTCTGCTTTGCTTATATCATTTTTAAAGACGATATTTGCAGCCCCTTCAGGTCCCATAACAGCTATTTCAGCTGAAGGCCAAGCAAAAACCATATCCGCGCCTAATTCTTTATTACACATGCCAATATATGCTCCGCCGTATGCTTTTCTTGTTATGAGTGTTACCTTTGGAACTGTTGCTTCACTATAAGCATAAAGCATTTTAGCACCATGTCGTATAATGCCTCCATACTCTTGCCCTGTTCCCGGAAGAAAACCCGGCACATCTACAATATTTAAAATAGGAATATTAAATGCATCACACCTTCGGATAAATCTTGCTGCTTTATCCGATGCATTTATATCAAGACATCCTGCTAATACCTTTGGTTGATTAGCAATAATTCCTACTGATTGGCCATTGAACCTGGCAAAACATGTTACCATATTTTTAGCATAATACGTTTGAACATCACAAAACTCACCGTTGTCAGCAAGGTGACGAATCACATCATAAACATCATATGGTTTGTTAGGATTATCCGGAATAAATGTGTCCAGTTCAGGGATCAACCTGTTAGAATCATCATCCGTACCATAAGCTGGAGGTGTCTCCATGTTGTTTGACGGAAGATAACTTAAAAGATTTTTAATTTGAATAATACAATCTTCATCATCTGAAGCCATAAAATGAGCGACGCCACTGATTGAGTTATGGGTCATTGCGCCCCCAAGCTCCTCAGCAGATACGTCTTCCCCAGTTACAGTTTTAATAACTTGAGGTCCTGTAATAAACATCTGACTTGTTTTATCTACCATGAATACAAAGTCTGTTATTGCTGGAGAGTACACAGCGCCACCCGCACAAGGTCCCATAATAGCTGATATTTGTGGGATAACACCTGATGATATGGTGTTTCTATAAAAGATTTTTCCAAAACCTGATAATGCGTTTACACCCTCTTGAATCCTTGCACCACCTGAATCATTTAAACCTACAAAAGGTGCCCCGACTTTTAATGCACCGTCTTGAACCTTAACAATTTTTTCGGCATGGTATTCTCCTAAAGAACCTCCCAGGACCGTAAAGTCTTGTGCAAATGCATAAACCAGTCTGTCATCAACCATTCCATAACCTGTTACAACACCTTCTCCTGGCGCTTCAGTTTCTGCCATATTGAAGTTGGTACTTCGATGAACAACAAAAGCATCCAGTTCTACAAATGTACCGGTATCAAATAATAAGTTAAGTCTTTCCCTTGCTGTAAGTTTCCCTCTTTGATGCTGGGCTTCAATTCTTTTAGTGCCTCCACCCTTTTGAATTTCTTCTTTTCTCTGGCGAAGTTCTTCCATTTTGCTCATTTTTTAACCTCCTATAGAATATGTATCCTTAAAAATACGATGAAACATTAGCAGATAAATTATATTTCTCTATTTTCATTCCATAATACCCATATGTCCTGAAAAATACAATTTTTCTTCCTATTCTCGTTAATACTACAACAATATTATTCTTTTTTCAATGCAATTTGTTATGTATACATTATATTTAAAAATTTAGGGAAGATTTTTTGCATATTTTTGTCTCCCAATATCATAAATGCAGTCTCCGCGGCTGTCTATTGCTACGATTGCTGGAAAATCTTTAACCGTTAGTTTTCGGATTGCTTCTGTTCCTAAATCGTTATAAGCCACGATTTCAATGCTTGTTATGGCATTAGAAATCAATGCACCAGCACCTCCAAGTGCTGCAAAGTAAACAGCTTTATTGCTTTTAATGCTTTGGATGATCTCAGGACTACGAAGACCCTTTCCAATCATCCCTTTTAATCCCTTCTCTAAAAGAGGAATGGTCATTTTGTCCATTCTACTGCTGGTAGTGGGTCCAAAAGACCCCGATACATTCCCAGGCCTTGATGGCGAGGGTCCTGCATAATAAATAATCGCATCTTTTAAATCAAAAGGAAGTTCTTTTTGTTGAGATATATTTGTAACCATCCTTAAATGCGCCGCATCCCTCGCAGTGTACAGTGTTCCTGATATCAAAACCATATCTCCACATTTAAGACTTACGGATTTTTCATCCGTGAAAGGTGTGTTTAGTGCTATCTTTTCCATTAAAGCACTCCTTTATTATAATATTTACGTACATTGTATACATGAATCTTAAAGAAATTTAAGATTCATAATTAAAATTTAAGATTGGTTTAAGATTTAGGACCTTTTAAAAGACATTTAAGATTAATAGATAAGAGATAACAGATAAGAGATAACAGATAATAGATAACAGATAATAGATAACAGATAATAGATAACAGTTGAGGATGATTTTGTTGCACAAAATCTTCATCTTAAGATGACTAGAAATAATGTTTTATATAAATAACCAAGTTTTGCTTCAGCAAAACTCTCCTTAACTCTTATCTGTTATCTGTTATCTATTATCTCTCATCTCTCATCTCTCATCACATCTCTCATTTTCCTGTCCCCTAAGTATTATAGCGTGCACTCCCTGTGTCTTGCAACATGGCAGTTTAGATTTACTGCAACTGGTAGGCCTGCAATGTGGGTTGGGTAGTGCTCTATGTGAACGGCTAGTGCTGTGCAGTTTCCTCCGAATCCTTGAGGTCCAATCCCCAATGCATTGACCTTTTGTAATATTTCCTCCTCTAACTTCATTATGGAAATATCTGAGCTTTTCTCGCCCAAGGGTCTTAATAAAGCTTTTTTGGCTAAGATTGCAGACTTCTCCATAGTCCCTCCCATTCCAACACCAACAATTATTGGCGGACAGGGATTAGATCCTGCTTGAGAAACGGCATCTACAACAAAATTAACAACACCTTCTTTGCCATCAGATGGGTTCAACATCTTAATCTTCCCCATATTTTCACTTCCAAATCCCTTTGCCATTGCAGATATTTTTATCTCATCGCCGGTCACAATTTCATAATGAATAACTGCAGGGGTATTATCTTTTGTATTAACTCGATCTAAAGAGTTTGCTACTACAGATTTTCTTAAATAGCCTTCATCATAAGCTTCTCTTACCCCTTCGTTAATGGCATCTTCAATAAACATGTCTGTTAAATTAACATCCTGTCCAATCTGTAAAAAGATAACTGCCATACCTGTATCCTGACAAATGGGTATCTGGCTCTCCTTTGCGATGGTCAGGTTCTTAAGCAACTCTCCAAGGACCTCTTGCCCAATAGGTGAAGTCTCTCGTTTTTGAGCCTGGGAAAGACAAGCTGTTACATCACTTCCCAACTCATAATTCATTTCAATAAACATTTCTTTAATTTTGTCCTTAATCTTTAACGTGCTTACTTTTCTCAACTTCAATCACCTCAAATAATCACCCCCTGAGAAATTCTCAAGGGGCGTTTGATCTAAATTCTCTTATTCTTCATGGTCCTGAATATCTGACGAGTCTTTATCCTGATCTTTATTTACGTCATTACTTTTATCTTCTGCCTTGTTTTTTTCTTCTGTATTGCTTGCTTCGTCAGTTTCTGTACTGTTTTCCTCTTCTTTAGCCTCTTGAGGCTTATCTGTGAAAAAAGCCTCAAATTGTTCTGAGTCCAAAGTTTCAACTTCTAATAGCTTGTTTGCAATCTCATGAAGCTTATCAATATTATCTTTTAAGATTGTTTCGGCCCTTTTATAGGCTGACTCAATTAGATCTCTTATTTCTTTATCTATTTCAAAAGCCAAGTCCTCTGAGTAATTTCGTTTTGATGAGAAGTCCTTTCCTAGGAATATCTCATCCGACGAACTATAATTAACGGGCCCTAATTTATCACTCATCCCGTATTTTGTAACCATGGCACGGGCTATATCCGTTGCTCTTTCTAGATCATTACTTGCTCCTGTACTTATTTCATCTAATACAATCTGTTCTGCAACACGTCCTCCAAGAAGGTGAACGATCCGTTCATTCATATCGGTTTTAGTGGCATAATACTTATCCTCTTTAGGAAGTATCATGGTAAAGCCTCCAGCCCTGCCTCTTGGTATAATGGTAATCTGATGGACTGGGTCCGTATGAGGAAGCATTCTTGCTACAAGTGCATGCCCAGCTTCATGGAATGCTGTCAATTTTTTCTCATCCTCGCTGATGACACGACTTCTCTTTTCTGGTCCGGCAATGATTTTTGTAATGGCTTCTTCTATGGTATCCATTTTAATAGACTTTTGGTTCTTTCTGGCTGTCAAAATGGCCGCCTCGTTCATAAGGTTTTCAATATCTGCTGGCGTAAATCCAGGAGTCCGTCTGGCCAAGACTTCCATCTCAACACCTTTATCCAAGGGCTTATCCTTTGAATGTACTGTAAAGATGGCTGTTCTGCCTTTAATATCCGGCACACCTACCATAACTTGACGGTCAAATCTTCCTGGTCTCAGCAAAGCGGAATCTAGAATATCAGGTCTATTGGTAGCGGCAATAATAATAATGCCTTCATTAACCCCAAATCCATCCATTTCCACAAGAAGCTGATTAAGGGTTTGCTCTCTTTCGTCATGTCCCCCACCAAGTCCTGCGCCTCTTTTTCTGCCCACTGCATCTATTTCATCTATAAATACAATACAGGGTGAATTTTTCTTTGCTTGTTCAAAAAGATCTCTAACTCTTGAAGCGCCTACTCCAACAAACATTTCAACAAAGTCAGAACCACTGATGCTATAAAATGGTACACCCGCTTCTCCTGCCGTGGCTCTTGAAAGATATGTTTTTCCTGTTCCTGGAGGCCCTACCATTAAGATACCTTTGGGAATTCTTGCGCCTAAATCAATGTATTTTTTTGGATTCTTTAAAAAATCAACAACTTCTTCAAGTTCTTCCTTTTCTTCATCCAATCCTGCTACTTCGTCAAAGCTTACTTTTTTCTGCTCATCCTCTTTATGCAATTTTGCTCTGCTCTTTCCAAAGGACATGACACGCCCTCCGCCCTGGGATTGCTGCATAAACACAAACCAGAAAACAACAAATATGAGTATCATAAATATAGATGGCAATATTTCTAAGAACCAAGGCGTTTTTGCTGGCGCCTGACTGGATAATTCAATTCTTCCTTCTTCTATCTGAGGAAGAATATACTTGTCGAATACAACATCAGATCCGAAAACGGATGGGACATAGGATTCGAATTGACTATTTGTAGACTTTATGGTTCCTGTTAATGTATTTTCCACAAGATGAATGGATCTAATATTATCATTTTTTAATTCAACAATAAATTCTGAAAAGCTGATTTTATCAATAGTTTGTGGTGGTTTACCATACATATAAACAATTGATAAAATAATCAAAAATATTAAAATGTAAAAGCTAATTCCCCTGAAAAAGCTCTTCAATTTGAGCCCTCCTCTCAACTGCCATATAGCACTTATATTTCGACACTTCCTGTTTCTCAAAGAAGCTTAGTCTGCCTTAGTTAAGTCCGATATAACCCTGTATTTTATTATATTCTTAGCATAATACCTTTTTAAGCAAAGAACTTCGTTAATTTTATCATATATAAATTTGATATACAATAAAACTTCTCAGTTTTTGTATTTTTATCAGATGGTATATGTATTCTGTTTACAAGATATATTCCAGTATAACAATTCTTTTTGTCTCGGCATCTACTTTGAATTTATCATTTATTCTATACCCGATAATCCAAAGAACTTCAGAACCACAGCATACTAAAGGAATGTGGTCGCGGTCTTTTTTAGGGATTTTTTCATCAATAAAAAAATCTTTTAGCTTCTTGGAACCTTTCATTCCCAAAGGAGAAAACCTATCTCCTGCTCTTCTAGTTCTTACCATTAGTGGTCCATTTAATTTATCATAATCAAAATATTTAATATGGTCTATTTTTGAAATTTCCTGTCCTTTATTTAAGAGAACCTCTGAGCTGATGACGGCATTTAATTCTTTTATCTGTATATTCTTACCCCATTCAATCTCATAGCAAAACCTTTGACAAATATTTTTTTCTTTTTTATTTGTTATATGGATATTATCATAGCCAATTTCAATCCGTAAATCATATGGAAGATCCATGCCAACAGATGTTTTATTGTCTTTTATGATATTTATCATATTGTCAAGATGCACAGTGCCGATATCTTTTTCAACCCCTAAATCCTTCAGGGTTCTTAATATCACTCTTTTCTTGATAGCTATATGCAGTTCATTGAAGGCTATTTTCTCAATATCAATTCTGTACTCAGTTTTCTTTTTGCAGCATTTCTCATACGCTTCGTCTGCAAAAAAATATATAAAATCCTTATCTTCTTTAAGTATTTTGGCAGTTTTCCAGAGATTAGGAACAATTTTTTTATTGAAATTTTCAGCTAAATAAGGAATCAATTCCAGCCTTATTTTATTTCTTGTATAAATGGGTTTTAGATTTGTTTGATCTATCCTTGGTTTTAGATTATGTGCCTTACAATATGCCTCAATGTCTTCTCTTGAAGTGTCCAACAGAGGTCGTATTACAACCCCCTCTCTCATATAGTCTATACCTGACAAACCATCTAATCCGCTCCCTCGTGCCAGTCTCATTAACAGTGTTTCTGCCTGGTCATTCATGTTTTGTGCGACAGCAATTTTATTTGCCTTCTTATTTCTAAGGACTTCAAAAAAAGCATCATATCTTGCTTTTCTTCCAGCTTCTTCTTCGCTTGTGCTAAGGGCTTTTGTCATTGCTCTAACATCTATTCTGTAAGGGTAAAAAGGAAGGTTCATTTCTTTACACAATTCCTTCACATAGGCTTCATCTGCATCTGCATCTTTACCTCGAAGCATATGATTGATATGAACGACACTCAAAGTTAACTGATACTCTTTTTTTACAAGAAAAAGAACATGCAGTAAGCAAACAGAATCTGGACCTCCTGAAACACCTACAATTACATGGTCTCCTTTTTTTAAAAGATTATGCTTTTGGATTATTTCTTTTACATTTATATTCATCATCTTCACCGTGAATAGGGTTTTTTCTTTATGTGATGGTATAATCTTACTTACAAAATTTTAGCATCATCTACAAAAAAAAGATAGCATTAAAAAATAAAGAAAAGATCCCCTTTAGGCAAATTTAAATTTTTTTATTCATTTACAAAATATTTTATGGTCTTGAAAGGATTGCCGTTATAACCGTCATATCATCCTTTTCTGAAGTTTCATAGCGGTTAATTGCCTTGTTGAGGATAAGATCTGAAACGGTTTGTGGATCCTTTGAAGTGATCTCCTTCAAAATCTTTGTCATCCACTTCATTTTATCTTCCTTACAGGCATCTAATATGCCGTCTGAAACCATCAC
>JADQBM010000106.1 GCA_016278615.1 Clostridia bacterium
GGAGCTTACTTTGGGTAAGTGAGCATGCTCACTTGAAAGCAGTAACGCAGAAATTCGGAGTTTTTCAACAGTCTGTGCGGGTATTTAATACCCGCTATTTTATTTGACTTAATTTCGAAAATAACTAATGATATCTATATATTCTCATTGTGCTAAAAATGATATAATAGGATGTATGGTGTTAATGGAGGTCATATTCATGCGAGAATCACAAAGGTATTATAGTGCTTATCTCTAAAAAATCCGGAGAAACCAAATTGCCCATTCAATTAATAAAAATGGGCTGCTTTGTCATAAATTAAGAGATAAGCGAGGATTTTCTAAATGATAAAAGACAACACGAAATTATTAGGGACTATTTTCATTTTGATTACTACCATCAGTTATGGTATTCTACCGGCTATTTCCCAACTCGCCTATAGAGAAGGTGTGGCTGTGGAAACCGTGTTATTCAATAAATTCTTCTATGCCTGTATTCTTATGTGGGCATATATTGGTATTAAAAAAGTCCCATTTAAAACGGATAAAAAGCATTTTCTTTTCTTAAGCTTAGTAGCACTTTCGTATATTGGCATCGCAACAACTCTGTATGAATCTTTCAAATACATTCCAGGGTCCATAGCTACAATCATATCTTTTACTTTCCCTGCTATAATCATTGCATTAGAAATGATATTGGGACGTGAAAAACCATCTGCAAAAAAGATATTTGCCTTAGTTATTTCCATGATAGGCTTAATCGTTATTGTTTGGGATAGCAATATAGATCTAAATATGAAAGGTGTATTTTTTGCATTAGGGACTGCTGTGTGTTATGTATTTTATACCATGGGACTCTCGGAAAAAAGGACAAAAGAAATGCACTCAATGGCGGTTGCGGGATATGTGCTTCTCTATTCTGCTGTATTTAATTTTTTCAGGTGTTTTATTTCAGATGCGCCTATGTTTACAACAAGTATCATTCAATTTAAATATATTTTAATTTTAGCGGTGGTGTGTGCTTTTATTGCAATTTTATTTTATGCAACAGGGGTTAAACTAATTGGACCCAGCAATGCAGGGATTATTAATACATTTGAGCCGGTATTTGCTTGCATTTTCGGATATCTATTAGTGGGTGATATTTTGACCATGAATACCCTTACGGGAGCAGCCTTGATTATGTTGGCAGTATTAATTGTTACTATTAGAGGAAAAAAAGAAAATTTGAAGGAGAGAAAGGCATAAGATCATGAAAATAGTATTTGCAGATGTTAAGACTTTAGGGTTTGAGCTGAATCTCAGCAAATTACAGACTTTAGGGGAATTGGAAGTATTTGACCATCTCTCTGATGAGGAATTGAAGTCTGTAATTTCAAATGTAGATATAGTGATTACAAATCAAAACCGTCTTGATGCGAAAAATCTCGATACAGCTCGTAATCTTAAACTCATATGTCAGGCTGGAACCGGGTATGACAATATAGATATAGAATATTGTAGAAAAAGAAGCATCGCTGTGACAAATGTTCCTAAGTATGCTGCAGTTAGTGTAGCACAACATACTTTTTCTATGCTCTTTTATCTATTGTCCCATTCCAAATATTACGACGCGTATGTTAAAGAGGGTGGGTATTCAGCAAGGGAGAATTTTCATTCCGGTCATGATTTCTTTGAACTCGAAGGAAAGACATGGGGAATTATAGGAATGGGTGAAATAGGAAAGCGGGTTGCAAAATACGCAAAAGGGTTTGATTGTAATGTGGTTTATTATTCTACATCAGGCAAAAATCATATTCCAGCCTTTAAAAGTGTTTCCCTTGAAGAACTATTAAGAGTATCCGACATTGTTTCTATTCACGCACCTTTAAATGTCAATACCCAAAACCTGATTCAACTCAAAGAAATGAAGTTAATGAAAAAAAGTTCGATTCTCTTAAATCTGGGAAGAGGCGGCATTATAAATGAAAAAGATTTGGCTGAAGCATTGGACAGCCATGTTATTTCTGCAGCAGGGCTCGATGTTTTGAAGGATGAGCCAATGCCCGCGAATCATCCCCTTCATTTTGTTAAGGAGCGTAATCGGATTTTTATTACACCACATATTGCTTATGGCAGTTTTGAAGCAAGAGAGAAGTTGATAGATGGCATATGTGATAACATTAAGTCTTTCTACGTAGGTAGTTTGATAAATCGGGTAGAATCTGTCATTTGATAATCCTACTTTTTTTTGATAGAATAAACTCAGATTTCTACTGAGTAAGAGCGGAGGGATTATATGTATTCTGAACATGGCGTTAACAGAGTCATAGAGCCAGAGAATGTTTTTCCTGTTTCAGCATGGAAATTAGACAACAGTGAAAAGATATATCCTAATGAATTACGAATCAAAGTGAATCGATTGCATTTAGAAGCGGCTAATTTTAAACAGATATGCAATGAAAGTCATAATGATACGGAAAAAATTAAGGAGAAAATCTTATCTATTGTTGAAAAAAGAGGCAAGTTGCACAATCCCTTTACGGATACAGGAGGGGTGCTTTATGGTACGGTAGAAGAGATTGGAAAGGATTATATTAATGAAAGTGGATTATCGATAGGGGATGAAATTATTGGGTTGGCATCCTTAACCATATTGCCATTAAAAATAGATAAAATTATAAATATTGATTTTCTATTTCGTCAGGTTGAACTGGAAGGTTCATGTATTTTTTATAGTTATTGTCCCATTATTAAAAAACCGGAAGATGTTCCTACGGAAATAGCTTTGCTGGCATTTGATGACTCTGGGTCTATTATTCATATTTCCAAAGAAGCAGAGAAAGCCAAAGAAAGCTTGGTAGTAGGTAATGATATTTTAAGTATGGTTTTATACGGATTTACCATCAAAAATGCCAATAAATTTCAATCTAAACTTATTGGCATTATTGATATAGGGAGTGGCTATTCCTTGATTAAGCAGTCTCCTAAAATCATGGACAATATTAACAGAATATTCGATAAAATATATGAATTTGATATATTAAAGCCGCTGGATTGTATTAATAGGCTACAGATGGAGCAAAAAGATCTTTTTGATCTCAGTGTAAATTGTGCAAATATTCCTGGGGCAGAAACCATTAATGTGCTCATGACTAAGCCCAAAGGTTCGATATTTTTTCCCAGCTTAATCAATAATTATAGCAGTGCACTGTTTATTTGTGAGGGCATTGGCCGCCCTTGTAATATTCATTGTTCAGAAGGGTATATGGAAGGGTATAAACCTTTCATGATAAATCTTTTGAAAGATATGTGCATGCCTATTAAAGAAATAGCAGAAGCCAGCAGATCTATAAGTAACGTAAAAATGCAGCATTTAGAGAATAATTCAGTGGAAATAGTGAATTTTTACAATAAAAAAGGATTGATCGATGATTTTATTTATTGCAGTAGTATCATGGACCGTGTGCTAAATGAAGCCATCAATGTTGCAAAGTATAACTGTAACGTATTAATCAGCGGAGAAACAGGGGTTGGGAAAGAAAAGATTGCCTCCATTATTCATAAAAATAGCAACAGAAGAATGAGTCCGTTTATTAAAATTAATTGCGCATCCATTAATAGTAACCTTTTAGAATCGGAATTTTTTGGATACGAGAAAGGCGCCTTTACGGGTGCTGTGCATACAGGGAAGCAAGGGTATTTTGAATTAGCAGATACTGGTATTATTTTTCTGGATGAAATAGGAGAATTGCCTTTAGATATGCAGGCCAAATTGTTGCGGGTTATTCAAGAAGGGGAGTTTTATCGGGTAGGTGGTGTCAAGCCCTTAAAGATAAATATAAGAGTGATTTCTGCCACGAATCAAAATCTTGAAAAGATGATAGAAAATAATTTGTTTAGAAAAGACTTATACTATAGGTTAAATGTATTTCCAATAAACATACCCGCCCTTCGGGAGCGGAAAGAGGAGATTATGCCTCTTGCAAAATTCTTTTTGAAGAGCTATGGAGAGAAATTTAATTTAGATTTATCCTTTGATAGTGAAGTGCTTTGTTATTTATCTGAATACCATTGGCCGGGAAACATAAGGGAATTGGAAAATATGATTCAAAGAATCCTCATAAACAATACAGGAGAAAGAATTACAGCTTTTGATGTGATCAAAGAACTTAACAAAGATTTAATTGAAAACTTAAAGGAATTAAAGCCAGGGGAAGTCAACCATATTCCATTGAAAGAAATTCTTTCTTTTTATGAAAAGGAGATAGTGGAATATGCTATGAAGAAAAATACTACAACTCGTAAAGCAGCGATGGCTTTAGGCATTAGTCAAACACAAATGGTTAGAAAAAAGAATGAATACAATATTAATATATAGGAACTTAATGCTTAAAATGGGGTGATAGAGTGTTTCTGAATTATGGTACAAATAGGGTTTTGGAGCCGGTAAATGTATTGCCGATTTCAGCTTGGCGTCTTAATAATAGTAAAGAGATTTATAATAATGAATTATTGATTGGTATTAAAAGGCTTCATATAGAAACCACTAATTTTAAGCAAATATGTATAGAGTGTAGCAATGATACGGAAAAAATAAAAGAAAAGATATTAGATATTGTTATTAAAAGAGGCAAGCTTCATAATCCCATTACGGATACTGGAGGAATTGTTTTTGGCACCATTGAAAAAATGGGCGAGAAATACCATAATAAAAAAGGTTTGGCTATTGGAGATGAAGTCATTTGTAACACATCTTTAGCCACCATTCCATTGTATATCAGTAAGATAATCAGTATTGATTTTGCATTGGGGCAAGTAGAAGCTGAGGGATATGCCATTATTTTCAACAACTGCCCTATTGTGAAAAAACCAGAAGGAGTTCCTGTTAATTTGGTGCTTTTCTCCTTTGATGAGTCGGGTTCGCTTTTTTCTGTTAGCAAACTTTCTAAAAACAAAAAGAATTTTCTCGTCGTTGGAAGTGGTATGATGACCAGTCTGTTATATGGGCGTGCTATTAGAAAAGCCACAGGAAAGAATGCAAGGATTACTTGTGTCCTTGACCATAGAACGGAGTTCATATTTAAAGGAAAAGAAGTGGAAGACCTATTATTAGAAACTTTCAACGAAATTCTTTACTTAAACATTTTAAGGCCCGTTGAGTGTTTGGAAAAAATGAATTTAAAAGATTTAGTGGATCTTAGTGTAAACTGTGCCGATATTCCTGGTGCTGAGACCATTAATGTACTGGCAACCAAGCCAAAAGGTACGGTTTATTTTTCAAATCTCATTAACAACTACAATATCGCCCTTTATGTTACAGAAGCCATTCCTCGAGAGGTTGAGATTAGATGTGCAGATGGCTTTGTGCAGGATTATGATGATTTTAGCATTCAAATCGTACGAGAAATTGCAGAATCTTTAGAGAGCGTTATCAATAATCCATCTCGAGATAATGCTGTAACTTTGCATAGAAATAAGCTCTATCATGATACAAAAAATATGACAGATGATTTTGTATGTGAAAGCAGAGTCATGTCTATCGTTTTAGATGAAGTTTTGGGTGTGTCCAAATATGATTGTAATGTACTAATTATTGGAGAAACTGGTGTGGGAAAAGAAAAGATTGCTTCGATTATTCATAAAAATAGCAATAGAAAAATGCAGCCCTTTGTCAAGATAAATTGCGCTTCAGTTGCTGAGACGCTGTTGGAATCTGAATTTTTTGGATATGAAAAAGGTGCTTTTACAGGTGCGAATTTGACGGGTAAAAAAGGATATTTTGAGATCGCGGACAATGGGATCATTTTCTTAGATGAGATAGGGGAACTCTCTTTGGACCTTCAAGCTAAATTGCTAAGGGTTATACAAGACGGTGAGTTTTATAAAATTGGTGGGGTAAAACCTGTAAAGACCAATGTGAGAATTCTTTCGGCGACCAATAAAAATCTTGAGAAAATGATGGAAAGAAAGAGATTTCGCCAGGACTTATATTATCGATTGAATGTATTTCCTATTAGAATTCCACCCCTGACAGAAAGAAAGACAGAAATTCCTGCTCTGGTTGAAAGTTTTGCCGCTAAATATAATGAGAAGTTTGGAATGAATAAAGTTGTGGTGTTCGATGCCCTTCAATACCTTCAGGAATATGATTGGCCGGGTAATATTAGAGAACTTGAAAATATGGTTCAGCGATTGCTTATTAACACTAAGAAAGACCGCATTGAAACCTTCGATGTCATGAGAGAAGTTCATAATAATCTGTTTAATAAATTAGCTGCTGATGAATTGGATCATCTTGAGACCAGTACACCAATTTATTTAGAAAGAATGGTTGATAATTATGAAAAAGAGATTATAAAATTTGCCCATAATAAGTATCAATCATCCAGAAAAGCGGCAAATGCACTTTGCATTAGTCAGACTCAGTTCATTCGAAAAAAGAACAAATATGGGATTGACTGATTCGATATCGGTGCTTCTCAAATAGATAAAATGATAGAAGGTGTTCAGTTTTTCATTTAAAGTATTTTCAGAACCATCTGTATATAGGATAAACAAGGCTCTTAGACCAAAAGAGAGCTTTGTTTTTTTGGCATAAAAGTTGCTTTTATATTATTGCAAAATATAAATACAATTCTATAACCGTCATAAAGGAGGATATTCAATATGCAAGATTATAAGTCATTTGAACTTTGGAAGGATGCTTCTGAAGAAGAATGGAATGATTGGCACTGGCAAGTAAAAAACAGGATTACAACGGTTGAACAGTTAAGCAAAGTAATCAACTTAACAGAGCAAGAAAAGAATGATATTAATTTAGTTCTTAAAAAATTCAGAATGGGGATTACGCCTTACTATGCTTCTTTGATGGATAAAGAGGATCGAAGTTGCCCTATAAGGTTGCAGGCAGTACCAAGAGTACAAGAATCTCATACAAGCAAGTTAGATATGGAAGATCCACTTCATGAAGATACGGACTCACCTGTTCCAGGTCTAACACATAGATATCCCGATAGGGTTTTATTTCTTATAACAGATCAATGTGCCATGTACTGCAGACACTGTACCAGAAGAAGATTTGCAGGTCACAATGACAAAGAAAAAGGAATGGAAGCCATTGAAAAAGGAATCGAATACATCAAAAACACCCCACAGGTTCGAGATGTGCTTTTATCAGGAGGGGATTGCCTCTTAGTATCAGATGAGAAACTTGAATACATTATTCAGAAACTAAAAGCCATTCCTCATGTGGAAATTATTCGCCTTGGATCAAGGACGCCGGTGGTTATGCCTCAAAGAATTACCGACGATTTGGTGAATATGCTCAAAAAGTATCAACCTATTTGGTTAAATGTTCATTTTAATCATTCAAAAGAAATGACGGAAGAATCAGCTGAAGCCTTAAGAAAACTTTCGGATGCTGGAATCCCATTAGGCAATCAGTCCGTTCTTTTAAGAAGCGTTAATGATGATGTAAGAATCATGAAGACACTTCTCCATGATTTGGTGAAAAATAGAGTCAGACCTTATTACATTTATCAGTGCGATATGTCCATGGGAATTGAACATTTCAGAACAAAGGTATCAAAAGGTATAGAAATTATGGAAGGTCTTCGCGGGCATACTTCTGGATTTGCTGTACCGACTTTTGTTGTAGATGCTCCCGGTGGTGGTGGTAAAACTCCTGTGATGCCGCAATATTTAATCTCTATGTCCCCAACAAAAGTAGTCCTTAGAAATTATGAGGGGGTCATTACAACTTACGCGGAGCCTCAATACAGTGAAGATTTCAATGCAAGGGACGCCAGTGAATATGAGGGCGTTGCCAGTTTATTGGAAACTGATAAGTTATGTTTAGAGCCAAAAGAACTTGCCAGAGAAAAAAGGCATAAGTAGTAAAAATAATCCGTTCGAAAACTCATTTTAGGGTGTGTGAAAGCTTCCTTATAGTGAGAAAAAAATATAGTGAGGTTGGTGAAAAAATGCAAATTGAAAATCAATTTGGAAAAATCAAAACCGTCAGTGAAGCAATGGAATATGTAAAAGACGGTATGACACTCATGATTGCCGGGTTTGGTGGTGTGGGATCGTCATGTACGTTAATTAATGAAATTATCAAAAAGAATGTAAAGGATCTAACAGTTATTTCCATTGATGCGGGGGATCCAGATGTAGGACCGGATCATATTATACAAAACTTACAGGTTAAAAAGCTCATTACAAGTCATATCGGTGCGACACCTACAACAGGTAAGCTCATGAATGAAGGGAAATTAGAAGTAGAATTTTCGCCTCAAGGAACATTATCAGAAAGAATCAGAGCAGGTGGAGTAGGTCTTGGTGGCATTTTGACAGATGTTGGAGTGAACACCTTGGTAGAAGAAGGCAAACAGAAAATAGAAGTAGGTGGAACCACTTATTTGCTTGAGACTCCTTTGAGAGCGGATGTCGCAATTTTATATGCTAAGAAAGCAGATGCTTTTGGCAATTTGGTTTATGACAAGACAGCCAGAGGTCTTAATCCTTTGATGGCAATGGCTGCAGAGGTTTCAATTGTTGATGCTGAGGAAATTGTACCTATCGGTGCTATTGACCCAGAAGATGTTATCACACCTGGAGCATTCGTAGATATTATTGTTCATGGAGGAGGTAAATTCAAATGGGGATGGCAGTAAAAGAAAAGATGGCTAAAAGAGCTGCTGAAGAAATAAATAACGGGGACATTGTAAATTTAGGATTTGGAATTCCTCAGAAGGCAATTCAATACATTCCGGAAGGCAAAACGGTATTTTTTCATGCTGAAAATGGTGTATTGGGAGCAGGGCAGTCACCGGAAAAAGGAAAAGAGGATGAAAATCTTGTAGATGCTGGATGTGTACCTATCACAGCAGTACCAGGAGCATCCTATTTTGATAGTGCAAATTCATTTGCCATTGTTAGAAGTGGAAAGTTAGATATTACCATCATGGGTGGATTAGAAGTATCTGAGAAAGGTGATTTAGCCAACTGGATCGTCCCAGGTGCTATTGTTCCAGGTATGGGTGGTGCCATGGACCTTGCAAAGAAAACAAAGAAAGTCATTATTATCATGACCCATACAGATAAAAAAGGAAATCCTAAAATAAAGAAAGAATGTAGTCTTCCTTTAACGGCACCAAATTGTGTTTCCTTAATTATCACTGATTTAGCCGTTATTAGTGTTGAAAAAAAGGGTTTGGTTTTAAAGGAAATATTTGATACCACTACTGTAGAAGAAGTTAAAGAAAAAACTGCCGCAGACTTAATTATTGAAGAACCTGTAAAAGTTATATCATATGAATAGGATTGGAGTGATGTGAGATGAGTAGAGAAGCAGTTATTGTATCAGCAGTTAGAACACCTGTTGCTAAGTATGGTGGAAGCCTTTCATCATTTAAAGACTATGAATTAGCGGGTATTGTTATTAAAGAGGCTGTAAAAAGAAGTGGAATTGATCCAGAATTAATCGATGATGTTTATTTTGGAAATGCAGAAGGCATGCCAGGAGACCTGGCAAGAATAGGCTTATTGGAAGCAGACTTACCCATAAAAGTGCCGGGTGCAACAGTGGATCGACAATGTGCATCTGGTTTGGAAGCCATTCGTATTGCCAGTGCTTTGATTCAAAGTGGCATGGGTGATATTTATGTTGCAGGCGGAGCCGAATCTATGTCCACGAACCCTTGGTTTTTAGAAAAGCCAAAGCGGCCATATTCTTATCAACCACCGGAATTCACATATGTTAAAATGTCACCTTCTAAAATTGGAGATCCCCCCATGGGCGATACAGCTGAAAATGTATTGGATATTTATAAGAACATTACCAGAGAAGACATGGATAAATTTGCACTTGAAAGTCATCAACGTGCTCTAAAAGCTATTTCTGAGAATAAATTCGTTGATCAGATTGTTCCTGTAACTTATAGATCAAAACGCAAGGAAGTCATATTTGAACAAGATGAATGTCCAAGAGAAGAGACAAACTTAGAGCAGCTTACGAACCTTAGACCCATTTTCAAAAAAGATGGTCAAGTAACCGCTGGAAATAGCTGCCCTATGAATGATGGTGCTGCAGCAGTGGTCATCATGAGTAAAGAAAAAGCAGATGAATTAAATATTCCATATATGCTTATTGCTAAAGGCTTTGCAACTGTAGGCTTAGATCCCCATACAATGGGCTTAGGACCTATTTTTGCAGTAGAAAAGCTTTTGAAAAAAGCTAATATTACATTAGATGAAGTAGAAATGATAGAGCTCAATGAAGCCTTTGCATCTCAATCATTGGCCTGTATTCAAGATCTAAAATTAGATATGAATCGAGTCAATCCAAATGGTGGGGCTATTGCTTTAGGGCATCCTTTAGGGGCAACGGGAACCTTGTTAACGGTGAAGTTAGCTTATGCAATGCAAAAATCGGATAGAAAATATGGTATTGTGACCATGTGCGTTGGAGGCGGACAGGGTGCTGCAGCTCTCTTTGAACGACCTTAATGCAGTAACAAATCAACTATGTATCCATTAAAAAATGATGATAAGTCATTATCTTACTTTCAAAAAGAGGTGTAAAAATGAAAAGAGAAGAATCAAATGTTTTAAGTTTAGATTTCTTCCGAGAATACCCCTGTATTTCCCATGGAAAAGGAATTTACATGTATACGGAAGATGGGACAGAAATTATTGATGGCGCCAGTGGTCCGGTTCTCATGAGTTTAGGTCATGGCATTACTGAAATGGGAGATGCCATGAAGGCGCAGTCAGATAAATTAGCTTATTGCCATAGAGATGATGTTATTACCACTGTATTAAAAGAGTCATGTGCAAAGATATCAGAGCTTTCAGGAAATCATCTGACTAGAATATTTCAAGTGGCAGGTGGATCAGAAGCAACTGAAATCGCCATAAAATTAGTTAGAAAACATCATCTATATAAAGGCAATCAAGGAAAATATAAAATTATTTCAAGATGGCAAAGCTATCATGGTATTAGCAATGGCGCACTATCAATCAGTGGGTTTGCAAAGAGAAGAGCGGGATACGAACCCTATATGACTGATTTTGGAAAGATACCTCCAGCCTATTGCTATAGATGTTGGTTTGGTAAAGAAGCGGGATCATGTAACCTTGAGTGTGCACAAGCATTAGAAAATCAGATATTATGTGAGGGACCCGATACCGTTGCAGCATTCATTGCAGAACCTATTTCAGGCATGTCACTTTGCGGAGCGGAACCACCAGCAGGGTATTTCAAAAAAATCCGAGAAATTTGTGACAAATATGATGTGTTATTAGTATTGGATGAGGTCATGACAGGCATGGGCAGATCAGGAAAATATTTTGCCTATGAGTATTATGGAATCCTACCAGATATGGTTACCATGGGTAAAGCCATAAGCGGAGGCTATTTCCCTCTGGGAGCAGTTGGTATCAGTGAAAAGGTTTATAAACCAATGGTGGATGCGAAAGGAACATTTCCTCCAGGTTATTCATGGTCAGGCAATCCATTAGGAGCAGCTGTTGCCCTTAAAGCCTTCGAGTACTTGGAGAAATATAATTTAGTAGAGCGATCCGCTAAAATGGGGGCCTATTTAAAGAAAAGATTAGAAGAAAAGCTATATCCTCATCCCACAGTAGGGGATATCAGAGGACGTGGGCTCATGATTGGAATAGAGCTTGTTAAAGATAAAGAAACAAAAGAAAGCTTCCCTGCTTCAGTAGATTATACAGGTCAAATGATGATGGGGGCATTGGAAAAAAACATGTTAATTGAAGGGAGTTCTGGATGTAACAAAGGACAATCAGGGAATACGCTTATGATTTCACCTCCTTTTATAGTCACTGAAGAACAAATTGATACCATCGTTGACAGATTAGAATCTGTTCTCACAGAAGTAGAAAAAAGAAACGGCTTTTAAAATAACGTATACAAAAAAAGGATGAGTTCATCTCATTCTTTTTTTTTTAACCTGAGTTGTGTTAAAATAATGAAGTGAGACCCATCAGTGGGAGTTTCAGACTCTCCACTGATGGCAAGACGAACAAATTTCGAATTTAGCAGCTCTTGATCTCGCCACCTATAGAGGTGGGATCTTAGAGCTGTTTAATGAGATAAAACAGTATAATTTTAAAAAGAGGGGTATGTGGTAAAGAATGAGCAAACATGTAAAAGAAATAAAAGCTTTTTATTGCAAGTCCTTTTGTGAAGGCGCAAATGGCGGAAACTTAGCAGGAATTGTTTTAGATGCAGATGACTTAACAAAACAAGAGATGCAAAAAATTGCAACACTACTGGGCTTTTCTGAAACAGCTTTTATCCTTAAGAGCCATCATAAAGATTATGATTTTAAAACGCTGTTTTTCACGCCAAATCAACAAATAGACATTTGCGGGCATGCAATCATTGCTGCTTATACATTGATGCGTAATTTTGACATGGTGGAGAAAAGAACATATTCTCACTTAACGGAAGCGGGACGATTCGAATTGGAAATTAATGAGATGGTCTTTGCAGAAGTCCAGCTGCCCGAATTTTATTCTGTCATTGAAGATATTAAAGAAATTACGGAATCTTTAGGAATTAAAGAGGATGATTTGATGGAGGGGTTACCTGTACAGATTGTTTCTACAGGTTTGAAAGACCTGTTTATTCCTGTTAAAAATATGGAAAAATTGTTTTCCATAAAAGCCGATGATGAAAAAATTAAAGAAATATCTGAAAAGTATGATGTTGTTGGCTATCATGTTTTTACACTTGACACGAAACAGAAGGAATCAACTGCCCATTGCAGAAATTTCGCTCCTTTATATGGAATTAACGAAGAATCTGCTACAGGTACATCAAACAGTGCCTTGGCTTGTTATCTTCACCATTATGATGCATTAGAAAAAACTTCTGACAGGACTCTTTCTTTCGAACAAGGATATGTGATGAATGAACCATCCAAAATATATGTCAAATTGGATATAAAGAATCATGAGATAAAAAAAGTAAAGGTTGGCGGATGTGTTGGGGATGTTAAGGAAAAAATAATAAAGATATAAAAATTGCAATTAATAATTAAGAGTTAAGAATGAACTGAAAAACTCTTACAAATCAACTGAAAAATACTAGAAAATCAAAGATTTTAGAATTTCCGCGGAGCGAATGGCAACTTTAACTAAT
>JADQBM010000099.1:0-10860 GCA_016278615.1 Clostridia bacterium
AGAATAATGTGAAAACCCCATTACT
This sequence comes from Clostridia bacterium, assembly GCA_016278615.1. Taxonomy (GTDB): domain Bacteria; phylum Bacillota; class Clostridia; order Peptostreptococcales; family JAAYPU01; genus Soudan-22. The sequence goes on from JADQBM010000099.1 coordinate 26, forward strand.
CAGATATGGAATTTCATTTTACAATTAAGGAAAAAAATCATGAGTAAGATAATCGGTATCGCATCACAAAAAGGAGGCGTTGGAAAATCAACGACCTGTAGGAACTTAGCAACTGTTTTGACTAAGGAAGGATTTAAAGTATTAGCGGTGGACTGTGATAATCAGGCTAGTATGACGGATTGCTTTGGCATTGAGAAGCCGGAGAGACTTGAAAAAACAATTTATCATTTGATGATGGATGTCATTTCTGAGAATGATATGCCACCAAGAGAGGATTTCATCATTCATAGAGAGGGCATTGATATCATTCCGAGTAGTATTGAACTATCAGCCATTGAGATTAACCTTGTCAGTACCATGAGCAGGGAGTATGTACTAAAGACGATTATTGATGAAGTGAAAGCAGATTATGATTACATCCTTTTAGATTGCATGCCTTCACTTGGACTTATGACACTGAATGTACTGGCAGCATGTGATAGTGTTTTGATTCCTGCAACACCTGAATACCTATCGGTGAAAGGACTAGAGCTTTTACTTAGAACCATCTTTAAACTCAAGAAGAGAATTAATCCAAGCATCATATTTGAAGGTATTCTTCTGACCATGTTTGAAGAAAAAACGAACCTTTCTAAGAACATGTTTGACATGATCGAGGAATCCTATGGTGAGCATATCAAAGTGTTTAAAACCAAGATTCCAAAGTCAGTAAAAGTTGGCGAAGCTAACTTACAGAGCAAAAGCATAGTTGACTATATGCCTACCAATAAGGCTGCCATTGCATATCAAGCATTTACAAAGGAGTTGATAAAAAATGGACAAAAATAAGATGAAGAAAACTGAAACCTTCGCTTCTATATTTGGAGATGACTTTGAAGAAACCCCTTCTCTGAAAGATGAAGGGGTTACGACATTAAAGCTGGAGCAATTAGTTCCGTTTCCAAATCATCCTTTCAAACTCTATGAAGGCAAGCGATTGGATGAAATGGTGGAGAGTATTAAAAATTATGGTGTGATTGTACCGATTGTTGTTAGAAAGAAAGGGGTCAAATTTGAAATATTAAGTGGTCATAACAGGGTCAATGCTGCAAAGCTTGCGGGACTAACTGATGTTCCATCTGTTATCAAGGAAGGATTAACGGAAGAAGAAGCAACACTGATTGTCACTGAGACCAATCTCATGCAGCGATCATTTACAGATCTAGTCCATTCAGAAAGAGCTACCGTAATTGCCACAAGGCATTGTGCTATGAAGAGTCAGGGAGTAAGAACAGACTTGCTCAATGAAATTGAGAAGTTATCCAAGGCTCCTAATCTCAACAGTGAAGAAACTTCGTGCCCAGTGGGCACGAAGTTGGATACAAAGAAAGAAATTGGTACGGACTACAATTTATCATCAAGGTCTGTTGCCCGGTACCTCCGAATCGACAAACTCAGCGATGCACTCAAAGGTTTAGTTGATGAGGGTAAAGTTGTCATGCGAGCTGGCGTCGATCTATCATATCTTTCAGACGATAATCAGGAAATGGTTGAAGCAATTATATCTGAAAACACCTTTAAAGTAGATATGAAGAAAGCGGCAATTCTTAGAGATTACGACAAGGAAGATAAACTTAACTGGGATACTGCAAAGCAAATCATTAGTGGCGACATGCTTAAGAGTACTGGTAAAGTTAAAGCCTTCAAGATTCAACCGACGATCATTTCAAAGTACTTTAAGCCCTCTGAGAACAAAAAGGATATTGAAAAGACAATCGAAAAAGCATTGGAGTATTATTTCAGCCAAATAAAAAACCATCAGAGTGATATTGAGGAGGGGGAGGAGATGATTGAGTAGACTGACTGAAATCAAAGAAATCTATGACTATATTCTTGAGGAAATCATGAAAGATGATATGTCTTGGAAAGACTTTCTAGCCTTTCATGCAAGAGTGCACAAACACAGCTTTAATAATGCAGTTTTAATCTATGCACAAAGACCGGATGCTACTTTAGTAGCTGATATGGAGATATGGAACCGGCGAATTGGCAGATGGATTAATCGAGGAGCCAAGAGCATCGCAGTCTTTGATGACCAGAGTACAGTTTTAAGACTTAAATATCTTTTTGATATTACTGACACCAATGGACAGCCCTATACCATCCCAAAAGTATGGCAGTTAAATCCAGCATTAGAAGCAAGACTTGTTGAGAAGCTTAAAGCTAATAGTCTTACCGAATGGATTGTGAAAAGAACTCGTGAATCAGTTCTCTCTTATCAGCAAGATATACAAAAGGGTCTTGAAAAAGAAATTCAAAAGACCAAACTCAATAAGCTGCCATTAGAAGGTGTAACGAAACAATTCATGCAGATGGTTATTGACAGCACTGAATATATGACAGCGATTCGTTGTAGTATCCGTGAGCCAATGATGAGTAGTCCAGAACCTTTTAAAACATTGACGGATTTTAGTTCAAAAGCCCTGACGTTAAGACTTGGATATGTCGCCAGTACGCTATCAGAAACCATTTTAAGAGAAATTGAAAGGGAAATAAAAGAGATTCAAAAACAGCAAAGGGGAGTGAAGAATAATGAAACCAGTCGAACTGAGTTACAAAGAATTGGAAGGGATTTATCATCCTCAGATTCAAATATCGAAAGAGAAAGTGTACGACCAGAAACCTCTAGGGAAATACGGGCAGATGGCACTGAATTACCTGAAGGAGGAACACATCAACCGGTACAATTATCTAGTGAGCGAAGGGACACTGCTACCGATGATGCATCAAGTGAATCAAGAAGCCTGGGAGAGAATGGAGAGCCTCCAGAAGCAGATGCTTCAGAAAGAACCCATCGAAGATCCAACGAACACTTATCAGAGCTACAGACACCGGGAGATGATACGAACGAGAGCAGAGGAGATCGTTCTAAAGGAACTAATCTTCAAGGAGAGATAGACCATGACAGAGGGCTACCAGAGCGTAGCTCTTTTTTAATGGATTTATCCGATGATGAAATTATTGAAAAAGTACTGTTAAGAGGTTCCGGCTTTGAAGGTGGCAAGCAACGTATTGTTGATTTCTTTTCCGAAGAACATACAGCCAAAGAAAAAGTGGACTTTCTAAAAAGAGAATATGGAACAGGTGGCAGCTCCATTACCTTTTCAGATAATTTAAGTGGCTTCGACAATCATGATAGTAAAGGAATTTCCATTGACATTTATGAAGTCGATAAGAAGATTCATTTATCATGGTCCAAAGTGGCTTCTGGTATTGAAGCACTAATCGATAATGGCAAGTATTTTGAACCCCGTTATAAAAACGATAAACCACCAGTTAGAAAGGGTATCTATCAACCATCTCTCTTTGATTTAAATGGGATAGAAAACGAAATCACATATGAAGAAGATGATGAGACTCCATTTGATGAAAAAGGTAACGAGAACACAGACCAAACGAACCCATCGAAAATCAATTATCAGTTCTCGCCAGAAGATGAAATCGGTATTGGAGGTTTAAAAACAAAGTTTAGAGCCAACATTGAAGCTATTAAAACCTTGAAAGTAATTGAAGAAGAAAAAAGACTTGCTACAGATAAAGAACAGTCCATTTTAGCCAAATATGTCGGTTGGGGTGGTATGCCACAGGTCTTTGATATCAATGCAGGTGGTTGGAATAATGAGTATGGAGAATTAAAGGAACTACTATCTACTGATGAATACGATAGTGCGAAAGCATCAACTCCAAATGCTCACTATACAACTCCAGTCGTTATTAGAGGCATCTATCAAGCTTTAAAACAGTTTGGTTTTAAGAAAGGAAACATTTTGGAACCTTCCATGGGAATCGGCAATTTCTATTCCCATCTACCACAATCCTTGCAACAGTCGAAACTCTTTGGGGTAGAGCTGGATGATATTTCAGGACGTATTGGAAAGCAAATGTATCAAAAAGCAGTTATTCAAATCAAAGGCTATGAAGAAACGGATTTTGATGATAATTTCTTTGATGTGGCCATTGGCAATGTGCCTTTTGGCAATTACAAAGTGTACGACAGGCTTTATGATAAACATAACTTTATGATACATGATTATTTCTTTGCCAAAACTCTGGATAAAGTAAGACCAGGAGGAATTATAGCTTTTGTAACCAGTAAGGGTACAATGGATAAAAAAGATCAGGCAGTGAGAAAATACATCTCTGAAAAAGCGGAGCTTATTGGTGCAATCCGTCTGCCAAACACAGCATTTAAAGAGAATGCCAACACGGATGTAACAGCAGATATTCTGTTTCTAAAAAAGAGAGAGCGACGATCTGTTGAAATCCCTTCTTGGCTAACAGTAAGTGCGACTAAAGACGGGGTCCCCGTCAATCAATATTTTCTTGACCATCCCCATATGATGCTTGGTGAAATGGTCTTTGATGAAAGAATGTTTGGTAAAGAAAGTCACTATACCACTTGTGTTAACTCAGACAGTGACTTTAATCTAGAGGAAGCCCTTACAGAAGCAGTATCTCATCTCAAAGCTGAAATCGGATATTACGAAAAAGCCAAGAAAGATGAATCAGTGATACCGGCAGATCCTAAGTATAAGAATTATTCTTATGCTTTTATTGAAGACCAGCTATATTACCGGGAAAACTCCACCATGAGAAAGATGGATTACACTGGTAAAACCCTTGAACGCATCCAAGGAATGATGGAAATCAGAGACATCACAAGGGAAATCATCACCATACAGACTAATGGATGCACGAAGGAAGAACTAGGGGAAAAACAAGAAAAACTAAACCAAGTGTATGATGCCTTTGTTGAAGCCTACGGGCATATCACTTCAAGAACCAATGTCAATGCGTTTCGTGATGACAATGACTATCCGCTTCTTTGTTCTTTAGAAGTAGAAGATGAAGATCATAACGTCACAAAAGCGGATATGTTTACAAAGCAGACCATTAAACCTAAAGAAGTCATTACAGATGTAGACACCGCATTTGAAGCGCTCACAGTATCATTAAATGAAAAAGGGATGGTAGATCTTTCGTTTATGTCCCAGCTATATGATGAAGCACCAAGAAATCCTAATTAAGGAACTGGAAAATGATATTTACCTAAACCCTGAAAGGTATGATGAAAATGACTTTTTAAGAGGTTGGGAGACAGCTGATGAATATTTGTCAGGTGATGTAAGACAGAAATTGAAATTTGCCAAGGTGTTTGCAGAATTGAATCCGGCACTCTTTGCAAAGAATGTCACAGCCCTTGAAAAAGTACAACCTAAAGATCTTGAAGCCAGTGAAATTGATGTCAGGCTTGGAACTACATGGATTGAACCGGAGGATTATGAACATTTCATATATGAGACCTTAAAGACTCCAAAGTACTATTATAATACGGGTGGACGTAATGAAATCAAAGTTCATTACAATAGCTACAATGCAAGTTGGGCTATTGAGAATAAAGGACTGGATGGTTATTCCGTTTCAGCAAAAGAAACTTATGGTACTTCAAGAATAAATGCTTACTACATCATTGAAGACACTTTAAATCTTAGAAATTCAACGGTAAAGGACCGAATTGAAGATGGAGATAGTGTTAAATATGTCATCAATAAAAAGGAGACCATGCTGGCAAGAGAAAAACAATCTCTTATCAAGCAGGCCTTTAGTGAATGGGTATTTAAAGATCCGGACAGGCGAAAGAAATACGTTGATTATTATAATCAGCATTACAACAATATTCGATTAAGAGAGTATGACGGTAGCCACCTGACTTTTCCGGGAATGAATCCGGATATTAAGTTGAGAGAGCATCAGGTAAACGCTATTGCTAGAATTATTTATGGTGGAAGTACATTACTGGCACATACCGTTGGTGCAGGAAAGACTTTTGAAATGGTAGCCAGTTGCATGGAACAAAAACGTTTGGGACTTATCAATAAAGCGGTCTTAGTTGTCCCAAATCATTTGACACAGCATATTGGCAGTGAGTTTCTAAGACTTTATCCTTCTGCTAACATATTGGTGACAACCAAAAAAGACTTTCAAAAGTCCAATCGCAGAAGATTTGTCAGTCGAATTGCTACTGGTGCCTATGATGCGGTGATTATGGGTCATAGTCAATTTCAAAAGATTCCTGTATCTAATGAACGTCAGGAAGAAATGATTGGGAGGCAGATTGAAGATATTTCTTTTGCCATAGCTGACGCTAAAAGAAATAATGGTGAAAACTGGAGCATCAAGCAAATGGAGAAGTTAAAACTTTCTCTTACTGCTGAGATCAAAAGACTTCATGACAGCCCAAAGGATGATGTCATCAACTTTGAAGAACTAGGAGTGGATGGTCTTTATGTTGATGAAGCACATAATTTTAAAAATTGTGCAGTGTTTTCTAAAATCCGTAATGTTGCAGGGATCTCCAATACGAGAAGTAAAAAATCCACTGATATGCTGATGAAAACGCAGTACATTCAAGAAATCAATCAAGGTCGTGGTGTCGTCTTTGCCACAGGAACGCCCATTAGTAATTCCATGACGGAAATGTATGTCATGCAACGGTATATTCAAAATAAGGAACTTGAGGCAAGAAATATCCACCACTTCGACGCTTGGGCAGCTCAGTTTGGAGAAGTGGTCTCCAGTCTTGAGCTGGCACCGGAAGGCACAGGTTATCGTTATAAAAGCCGATTTGCCAAGTTTACAAATCTACCGGAACTAATGACTATTTTTAAAAATATGGCTGATGTAAAAACTGCAGATATGTTGAACTTGCCCGTACCAAAACTAAAAGATGACAAGTACAAATTAATTTCTTCAGATACCAGTGATTTTACAAAAGAGATTATGGAGAGTTTTGTTGAGAGAGCCAGTGATATTCGAAATGGCAATGTAGACCCACGGATTGACAACATGCTGAAAATCACCAATGAAGCAAGGCTGTTAGGACTTGATCCAAGACTACTTTGTGAAGAAGCTCCGAATAAACCAGATAGCAAAGTGAATAAGTGCATTGAGAAAGTTTATGAGGAATACAAGGAGAGTAATGCTTTTAAAGGAACACAAATCATATTTTGCGATGTAGGAACGCCCAATACAGATGGGCGTTTTTCTGTATACCCATATATCAAGGATGAACTGATTAAACGGGGAATCCCTAAAGATGAAATTTGCTTTATTCATGATGCAAATAATGAAGCTAGAAGAGAAGCCATGTTTTCGGACTTAAGAAGTGGTAACAAGCGAATTATATTAGGCTCCACAGCCAAAATGGGGACAGGTACCAATATCCAAGATCGCTTGATTGCCCTACATCATTTGGATTGTCCTTGGAGACCAAGCGATTTGGAACAACGGGAAGGAAGGATTTTAAGACAAGGAAACCAAAATGAGGAGGTGAACATTTACCGCTATGTCACTCAAGGAACATTTGATTCGTATCTCTGGCAGATTGTAGAGAATAAGCAACGCTTCATTTCTCAGATTATGACCAGTAAATCCATTGCCAGAAATGCAGAAGACATTGATGAAACCGTTCTTTCATTTGCAGAAGTAAAAGCACTGGCTACAGGGAATCCACTCATTAAAGAGAAGATGGATATTGACAATGAAGTTAGTAGACTCAGCTTGTTAAAGTCAGAATATAACAGCAAAAGGTATGCTATGGAGGATAATTTCACTTATCGGTATCCCAAGCTGATTCAACAAGCGAAACAACGTTTGGAAGCACTGATCAAAGACGTGAGCAAAAGAGATATGCATAAATCTGAAGAATTTCAGATCAATGTGGATGGCAAATTCTTTGATGAAAGAGAAAAAGCCGGTACGTATATTCAGGTGCTATTAGCAAAGCTTGAACCGGATAAAGAAACCCATATAGGTACCTTCAATGGGTTTGATCTTTTATTAGAAAAAAATAACTACTTTGGACATCACAAAATGATTCTCCATGGGCATCAAAAATATGAAGTTGAGTTTGGTGATAGTCCTCACGGCAATATGGTCCGTTTAGAAAATCTGTTGGAAGGTTTGGAAAAGCGCATTGAAAATACTGAAAGCAACATCAATGAATATGAAAGAAATATGGCACAGTCCAAGGAAGAATGGGAAAAACCCTTTAAATATGAGGAAGAGCTTGCCATGAAACTAAAACGACAATTTGAACTTAATGCTGAACTGGACATGGACAAAGGAGATGATGGAATGGTTGTGGATGAGGATGACTTTAAGGAAGATATGGCACAAGAAGATGATGAAGAAATGGAATATTAGCAGGGCTTAGCCCCTGCTTTTTACTTGGAAGGAGATGAAGAGATTGAACAGACAAATTATTCAAAATGCAAAGGAAGAAAAAGTGATGGAACTTATGTGTGAGGTTCTGGAGCTAAAAAAAGAATCAGAAAATAAAGTTGTTGCAGCTGTAAATGCTTTGGGTATCCCAATGTTTTTTAAGAGCATTGATGCATTGGATATTGAAGAAGAAGAAAAAGACCGAATCAGAGCGCTAAAAGAAGTGATTGATACAAAGGCAAAATCCATTGAATCTATGAAAGGGGGAAACTAGGATGGCCACAAAAGCAAAATATACAGACAGTTTTTTCAGAAGCTTAAATAAGCTGACAGGCATTCCAATGAATAAACTGAAAAATTATGCAAAAGAAAATAATCCATTTAATATTCTAGAGCATCCAGGCGTGGTTGACCCCAATGATCGACAACTTGAAAAAATAAGCAAACTCAATGAATTTATTGCATCTTACAATGTCTTAAAACTGGAACAGGAAAATGAAAAAATTACGTTTCGTTCTCCGAATGATGCAGGAAAATACTTTGCATCCTTACTTGCTGGTGTAAAGGATAAAGAACGGTTTTTAGTTGGCTTCTTAGATAACAGTAACAGCATTATTGAGCTTCGAACTGTATCTGAAGGAAGTACCAACATGGCAGTGGTTTACCCAAGAGATATTCTTAAAATGGCTATGGCAAATGATTGCAGCAGTATTATTCTGTCTCACAATCATCCCGGCGGGAGCTTAAAAGCTTCCAGAGAAGATGTTTCTTTGACCCAGCGGATTGTAGACATCTTTAAGCCATTAGATATTGATGTGATTGATCATATTATTGTTGGAGGATATAGTTACAGTTCTATGGCTGAAAATGACGTATTACCAAAAGATAAGCTACATGTGGCAAATTACGAGCCCATCGAATTAAGTGCTGCAGAAGAAGAGATGGGAGAATACGATATTTCATTGGATGATGAAATGGAAATGTAGGAGGAATGACTGATGAATCAAGATAGAGTTGAAAGAATTCGAGAGAGTGGCAGTGATACCATCATATGGATTCTTGGCTTAGAAGGCGAATCAAAAGAAAAAGTAAAAGACTATATCATGGAACAGGGTATTAAATCCTTCTTGTTGCACCATGTAAGCATCGAACTGGGGCCGGAAATCCATGATAAAGTAAATGTTTTAAAAAGAGTGATACAAACCTTTGATGGGGATATTGAAGCCATTAACTTTGGCGATATGTATGAGGGGTGTTAAGGTGTGAAGCGATTTACAGAAGATGAAATTGATCAAGCCAACAGCGTCAACCTTATAGCCTATGCAGAGAAAAAGGGACTTGTTCTTAAAAAAGTGGGCAATTCTTATAAAGTGAAAGATTATGGCGGTCTCTATATTGATGCATCCGGTTGTAAATGGAACTGGTTTTCAAAAGACATCGGTGGTGGTGCCATTCAATTTGTTATGGAAATGGAAGGAAAAAACTGGGTAGATGCAGTTTACACTTTGCTAGGGACAGAGGAAAGCTCTCTTCTGTCTCGACCTAAAACTACTGATGAGGAGAAAGCCGCCTTTGTTTTACCGGACAAAAACAATACCTATAAACATGTGATTGCCTATTTGATTCAATCCAGAGGGATTGATAAAGATGTTGTTTACGATTTTATTAGTCAGGACAAATTGTATGAGAATAATCACAGAAGTTGTGTTTTTGTAGGCTATGATAAAGATAATCAAACAAGATATGCCAGCGTACGAAGCACCAATACCACAGGGAAATCCTATCGGGGTGACGCGAAAAATTCTGATAAGGCATTTCCCTTTTCTTATGAGGGCGGCAGTTCAACGGTATGCGTTTTTGAATCGCCTATTGATCTTATGAGTTATTTAACCCTTTTGCAATATCATGACGTAGAAACCTTTAATCATCATATGATTTCTTTAGGCGGTGTTGCAGATCGGGCTTTAGATTATTACTTAAAATTACATACAGAAATTAATCGTATTATGCTCTGTCTCGATAACGACGAAGCAGGGCATTTTGCATGTCAGCAGTTTCATGAAAAGTATCATGAGCGTTACAAACTATTAAGGCATAGCCCAACTGGCAAAGACTTTAATGAAGATCTTTTAAGCATTAGAAATAGTTTTCAATCGGCTCAGGTAAGGGAAGCGAAAGTGAGTTATGAAACGAATCAGGATATTGAAGAAGAATTGGAGTTGTGAAAGGAGGCAACTGATGTATTTTTTAAATAAAGACCATGCATATAATTTTCAAAATATGGTATTGCAGGATAAGACCCATCCGAGAGATAGGGAGAGACTGGCGCTTTTCTATATTTTTGGGGGCAAATATTTATGAAACGCAAACACATCTATGATTTTAAAAATCATGAAATCAATCCGGAAGTTCTAGCAAATGGAAAAGTTGACTTATGTTCCAGCAGCAAATCCTTAGTGAGATTAGCCTATAATCTTTTTAATGACTATGAAGATGAGTATACAACGCCAAGAGATCTATTTTATAACTTGGATCGAAAGAACTTTCTCATTGCAAAAGGTGGTATGGAAATG
>JADQBM010000099.1:10960-12838 GCA_016278615.1 Clostridia bacterium
ATTTTATAACTTGGATCGAAAGAACTTTCTCATTGCAAAAGGTGGTATGGAAATGAGATTTGGGATAGATGAAGAAATGGAGATTGAGTTTCTTTAAACATAAAGCAAAGTGATAAATATGATAAAATTTTCTTTCTGAAGCTATGCTATTAGCTTATAATGTTAATATGATAACAATTTGAGATATTAAAAGGATGTGATTATTTGAGTAAAAGTAAATTATCAGAACATATTTTTAAAAAAGGAAAGTTTATCACACCTTGGAATAGTCTACTTGGTGATGTAACTAAAAACCAATCATGGTGTTTAAATAGGTTCCCAGAGTATTTATGGTTAGCACTTATTCTATATAAATACGGTAGGAAAAAAGGGTTAGAAAAATCATATTTTGTTCTAAAAAAGTTACATGAGATTAGTGGAGATTTAAAAGCTCCTGCTTTTTCATTAGTTTTAGATCTAAATGAAGCAAAGCAAGACGAGCTGTTTTTTTATGTTGTAGAAATTATGGACTCGAATGTATTTACACCTTTAACTCTTTTATACACTTATAGTGAAAATAGAGTTTTTTCTAAATATTTCACTGATATGACGATGCACCCGAGTAAGCGGCAAGAAATCCTTACAAAAGTGTTGGAAAAGGGATACATGCATCAATCTGAATTTGCAACAGATATAAGATTTTTAGTGCTGTTTTTCACTCTCTTAACAGGCACTTTTGGTCTTCCAGAACAAGAATTAGACTTAATTTTTGAGTATCCTAAACTTGAGCATTCGGATGAGAAGATGAGAATTATAAGACCTTCTATTAGGAGTATGGAAATGATGGTCTTAAATTTGGAAATCTTAGATGTTACATTTTTAGAAAATTTTTGGGGGAGGATTAGTAAGATGAGTGATTGTAAATTGTTTTTTATGAAATGGCGTGAGAATAATGAAGATGCGAATAGATACGTGGAGTTACTCTATGAAGTATTTCAATACTACACGAATTGTTTTATAGCGGTAAACCCTCTAGATAAAAAAACATTAGTGTTATTAGGTTTAGCTACATACTCATATAAGCGGGTTATAGAAATATATGAACACAATTTATATAATTCTATTGCTGCAAGAAGCTCGATTCGAACAGTGATTGAAAATTATATAATGATGAAATACTTGATTAAAGCTGAAGAAAGCCAAGATGATATTTGGGAAAAATATCAAATGTATGGCATTGGGTTATATAAGGTGGTAGTGGCTAGATTTAGAGATGCAGAGAAGGAACTTCCAGATAGTCATGTAGATTATAAGTATCTTGAGATATTAGTAAATGAAATGATGGATGAAAGATATTTAGACATGGACACCTCATATTTTGATAAACAAAACATTAGAGACAAAGCTATTTCAGTAGGAGAAAAAGAATTGTTTGGACTTTATTATGACTATGATTCGTCTTTTGAACATGGATTATGGGGAGCGATTAGAGAAAGCTCGTTGTTAAAGTGTGATTTACCAGCGCATCAATATCATTGTGTGCCTGACTATGAGAACAAACAGAATCTGAAGAGTGTTTGGCCGGATTGTATATCAACTATGAATAGTACGATTAAATTGTTAAATGAGTTTTTTACTTTACCCGAATCGTTACTTAATGAGGTGATGAAATTTGATAAATGATTTTTTACTTACTAAGATCAAGGAACTTCAAAATGAATATAGTGATTTTTTAAGAAATGCCTTAAATAATTTTGAAAAAGAAGATTTTCATCCAACTCTGGATGAAATTAATTTGTTCTGGTACTCGAATAGAGAAATTGTTAAACTCATTCTAAATAATATATCAAATGAGCATGAGTGCTATACATTCACAGGCGCATCATTTCTAGATATAGA